>NZ_WXEX01000001.1:0-300000 GCF_009877435.1 Heliomicrobium gestii
TCGATTGATTATCGCTGATGATAACAAAGAATTCTGTGATATTCTACGAGACTACATATCTCAACAGGAAGACTTGGATCTGGCCGGCGTGGCCAATAACGGGCAAGAGGCGCTCAAACTGATTCAGCAGGAAGAACCGGATCTGATCATCCTCGATATCATCATGCCCCACATGGACGGGATCGGCGTCCTGGAGTGCATGGCTGGCATGAACCTGGCGAAGAGGCCACGGATCATCATCTTGACCGCCTTCGGGCAGGAATCAATGACCCAACGGGCCGTTCAATTGGGGGCCGACTACTATATCCTGAAACCATTTGATCTGGAGATTCTCGGCAACCGGGTCCGCCAGCTCACCAGTGGAAGCGTTCCCGCCAGCATTCCCCAACCTGTGTCACAACCTCCGATCATGCGCCCGCGCAACATGGACGTGGAAGTGACCAACATCATCCACCAGATGGGTGTGCCGGCTCACATCAAAGGCTACCAGTATCTCCGCGACGCGATCCTGATGGTCATCAATGAGGTGAGCCTGCTGGGAGCGGTCACGAAGGAACTCTATCCGATGATCGCCCAGAAGTATACGACGACGCCCTCCCGTGTGGAACGGGCCATCCGTCATGCCATTGAACTGGCCTGGGATCGCGGCAATGTGGAGATGATGTCAAAGTTCTTCGGTTACACCATCAACCTGGAGCGGGGCAAGCCGACGAATAGCGAATTTATCGCGATGGTGGCCGACAAGCTGCGTTTGGGGCAGAAGGTCGGGTAAGGTTGCCGAGAGGGCGGCTTTCTTTCCCTGGTCTAATTGCATTTATTCTGAATTTTTTGCGATTAAATCCCTATAAGTGAAGATTTTTCATCGAAAAGCGGGTCAAGTCTCTTTGACTCGCTTTTCTCATTTAAAGGCGTATTTTCAGCCGGAGATTGTCAAGAGAAAGAAGGAGAAAAAACATCAGCGGCGAATAAAAGATTTAACAAAGATTCGAAAAAACTATCATTTGACAGCATTGAGGGAGGTCTGCAACTGCTATGTACAAACGACTGAAGCTAGCGCCCAAATTTATCCTGGGCATGGTTCCCTTGCTGGTGGTGATGGCCGTGGCGATCACCATCCTGCCGGACATGTTTGTCAGGGCGGCGGAGCGCACCAAAATCCAGGAATCGAAGGCGATTGCGGAACAACAAGCAAATTTGCAGACCTTCCTGGCAAAGCACATTACAGGCGAGCGCCCTGAAGCTCCCAACTTTACGATCAAATACACCTCCGAAAAATACCGCAATGCCAAGGATGCCCCTGACGGTTGGGAAAAACAGATGCTCCAGAAGTACAGCCAAAACCCCAAATTGGAAGAGTATTCGGAAGTCCTCGATTCCAACGGTTCCCGCATTCTTCGCTACAGCAAGCCCCTCTTCATTCAGGAAGCCTGTTTGGCCTGCCACGGCGAACCGAAAGGCCAGAAAGATCCCTTTGGCCATGAAAAGGAAGGCTATAAGCTGGGCGAGTTCCGGGGCGCCATCAGTGTGGCGGCGTCGCTGGATGGGCTTTCGAAAGAGAAGGTCGCCCTGATCAATACCGGAGTCACGATTGTGGCGCTGATCCTGACGGTTATCATCATGTATCTTATGGTCCAGAAGTTTATCGGAAAGCCGCTGGAAGACATTGTGGACTCTGTCAAAGGATTGTCTGAGGGCGACTTGACGACCCGGGTCAAAGACAGCGATAGCGCCGATGAGATCGGGGAATTGACCGGGTTGTTCAACCAGATGATCGAAAACCAAGCCAGGATGGTCGGCACCGTCCATAAAACGGCGGTGGAATTGGCCGCTTCCTTTGAAAAAATCGCCACATCGAGCGATCATGTGTCCAGAGCCGCCTCCGAGGTTGCCGACAACATACAACATGTCGCCCGCGACGCCAGCACCGGCAATGAATCGATCGCCGACGCCGCCCAGATGCTGCGCGATCTGTCGGAACTGATCCGTTCGGCCAAAGAACAGGCGTTGGCGGCTGCCGAAAAATCCCGGGTCACTTCTCAGGCGGCCGAAACCGGGAAGGATACGATCAACGAAACGGTCGAATGTATGGAGAAAATCAAACATAAGACATTGGAAACAGAGGATCATATCGGCACCCTCAGTGAATACTCCCAGCAGATCGGAATGATCACCGACACCATCACCAGTTTGGCCAATCAAACGAACCTGTTGGCCTTAAACGCTGCGATCGAGGCCGCTCGGGCCGGTGAGATGGGCAGGGGTTTTGCTGTCGTAGCCGATGAGGTGCGCAAACTGGCTGAACAGTCGAACCGAGGCGCCGGTGAGGTGTCCGCCCTGGTTCGCAAGATCGCCGAAAGCACCGCCGCAGCAGTAAGGGCGATGCAACAGAGCCGGTCAGAGGTCGAACAGGGCGCTTGTGTGGTCAACAAGGCGGGCGATGTCTTGACCGATATCCTCAAGGCTGTCACCGATACGGTGCGCGACGTTGAGACGATCGCGGCAATGACCGACCAGGAGGTAGACAACTCAACCCGTATGGTTGAGGTGATTCAATCGCTGCACCAGGTGATCGAAAACACGGCGGCGAATGCGGAAGAGGTTGCGGCTTCGACGGAGGAAACCTCGGCGGCGATGGATACGATCGCCAGTAGCGCTGAGAAAGCCAATGCCATTGCCGACGAGCTGAAAAAGACTGTTGGCAGGTTTAAGATTTGAATCCATCCAAAAAGCGAGATCATGAGTGAACATGCAAGCAACCGGGAAAAACTCCCGGTTGCTTTTTTTGGAAATTGGTCTGAAAGTCCGTCGTTATTTCGTTATTCTCGTTATGATGGAAGCTTGTGAGATTGAGCCATGCCGCGGAAGAGGGAAACGGGAGCCAAACGGCGAAATATC
Source organism: Heliomicrobium gestii (assembly GCF_009877435.1). Lineage (NCBI taxonomy): Bacteria > Bacillati > Bacillota > Clostridia > Eubacteriales > Heliobacteriaceae > Heliomicrobium > Heliomicrobium gestii. The sequence goes on from NZ_WXEX01000001.1 coordinate 2,896, forward strand.
GGTTAAGGTGTTTGTTTGATCTTCCCCGGAACGGGGAGAGGAGCGGGAGGTTGCATATGCGCAGTACACATCCCGAATATTCCCTTTATGCGCTCCTTCGGGCCGGCGCGGTGATCGCCGCGTTGGGTTGGATCCTATTTCATCCCGAGCCAACGATTCGCTTGCGACTGCTGCCCATGATCTCCCTCTTTAGCGTTTACAGCGCCGGCTTGTACCTGCTGATCCGCCGGAAGCCTCGACAGGTGAACCGGTTGTTTGCCCTAGCCACGGTGATCGATCTGTTGTCCATCACCGCTTTTATTTACTGGACAGGCGGGCGTTCGGACAGCCTGTTTTACCTGGCCTATATCCTTGTCATCGCCACCCGCAGCGTTCAGTTTGGTCTCCGGGGAGGCCTTCAGACGGCTGTCGCCGCCATCTTCCTTTTTGTTGCCGTCACCCTGTCGTCACAAAACTACTGGGGCGACTTCTTCCTGCAAGCCCTTATGCTGGGAGCGACGGCGGCCATGGCCGGCTACCTGGCCGATGACATGCGCCGGACCCGCCTGGAACTGGAGCGGAGGGCCGATGAGTTGACCGCCTTGACAGAAGTGACCCGCACCGTCAATTCGTCGATCGAACTGCCCCAGGTCTTGCCGGCTGTGCTGGAACTGGCGACGACGGTGATGAAGGTAGAAGCCTGCGCTGTCCATATCCTTGACGATCAAGGGCTTCTGCAGGCTGTCGCCAGCCGGGGCTTTTCGGCGATTGAACAGGAACATCTGCCTGTGGAAGAATGCTTTATGGGGAAGGCGATTCGCACGGGATCACCGATCCTCTATTATCAGGACCAACAGGCCGGTGATGCCTGTGAACCGCTGTTTCGCTCCGAAGGCATGGTCTGCGCCCTGTCGGCGCCCTTGAGCAGCGGCAGTCGGATGATGGGGACGCTGACGGTCTTTGCGGCTGAGCCGAATGTCTTTGCTGATGATGAGATCGAATTGATCTGTGTTTTGGCGGCCCAGGTGGGCAACGCCATTGAAAATGCCACTCTCTATAAAAAACAGAAAGATCTTTATTTGGCTGTCGTGCAGGCTTTTGTGGCGGCGATCGACGCCAAAGATTCATATACGAGAGGCCACTCTGAGTTTGTCCATCGCTATGCATGGAGGATTGCAGAACGCATGAAGGTGGATGGCGATCAGTTGGAACGAATCGCTACAGCGGCCCTGTTGCATGATATTGGCAAGATCGGTGTCAACAGCAATATCCTGCGCAAACCGGGAGCGTTGAATGATGAAGAGTACGCGGAGATCAAAATGCATGTCACCATCGGCGAACAGATCATTAACCAGGTCGCCGATTTTCGCGATCTCGCGCCCATCGTGGCAGCCCATCACGAATGGTATAATGGAAAGGGATATCCGGAGGGCTTGGCTGGCGAGGGAATTCCATTGGGCGCTCGAATCATCGCGGTGGCCGACGCCTATGAGGCCATGACGGCCAACCGGGTCTACCGCCGGGCCTTGCCAAAGGAGCGGGCCCTTGCTGAAATTACCCGCTGCAGCGGCGTTCAATTCGATCCCGCTGTGGTCGAGGTTTTTCTCCAACTCGTCCATGAGGGTAAGCTGGATGAGCCGATTGATGGGATAGAAAGATAAAAGAAAGGGAGCGTGTGGGAGCGTGATCCAACGCGAACGCATCGTACAGGAGCTTATGGAACTTTGCGCCATATCGTCGCCAGGTGGGCAGGAGCGCGAGATTGCTGACCGGCTGATGGCGACGTTGCGCGAAATGGGGCTGACGGTTATCGAGGACGATGCCGGCGCTAAAATCCCTGGCAACACCGGAAACCTCTATGCTCGTCTCGAGGGGACGGCGCCTGGCAAGGCGCTCTTTTTCAGCGCCCATATGGATACGGTTGTGCCCTGTGATCGGGTTCGTCCCGTCATTCGCGACGGCGTCATCTATTCCGATGGGACGTCGGTGTTGGGGGGCGACGACAAAGTGGGGATCGCCGCCATCTTGGAGGCCTTGCGGGTGATCCTGGAAACGGGCGAGGAACGCCCCACCATTGAGGTGGTCTTTTCGGTTCAAGAGGAGGGCGGACTCAAAGGGGCGAAGGTCTTTGACACGAAGCGGTTGGAGGCGACCATGGGCTATGTCCTCGATGCCGGCGGAACGATCGGTGATATCATCAATGCCGCGCCGTTTCAAGACAATGTGGAAGCTGTCCTCCATGGACGGACGGCTCATGCCGGTTTTTGTCCGGAAGAGGGGGTCAGCGCCATCAAAATCGCTTCCCGGGCGATCCACAAGATGAAATTAGGCCGGATCGATGGGGAGACGACAGCGAACATCGGCATGATCAACGGCGGCACAGCGACGAACATCGTCCCCGAACGGGTCACCATTTCCGGAGAGGCCCGCAGCATTGACGAAGCAAAGCTGGCCATGCAGACGCGCCATATGGTGGAATGTTTTGAACAAGCCGCCCGCGAGATGGGCGGCCGGGCCGAGGTGAAGGTCCGCAGGGTTTACCCCGGATACCGCTTGACAGAGGCCGATCCGGTGGTCGCCCTGGCCCTGCAAGCCGCCGTGGCGATGGGGGCGAAGCCGAAGCTGCTGCCGACGGGCGGCGGATCTGACGCCAACATCTACAATGGCGCGGGAGTGCCGACGGCCAATCTGGCCATCGGCATGGAGAAGGTGCATACAAAAGAAGAGTTTGTCCCGATCGATGCGCTGGTGGGAAGCGCCCGCTTTGTGCTGGAGATCATCCGCCAGGCGGTCAAGTAACTGTTTTGGGTAGTCTCGAAAGGAGTAGACATGGAACACCTGAAAGAAAAAACCCTGGAAAGCGAACGTCTCTATGATGGCGACTTTGTGCGGCTTCGCAAGGATCGCGTTATCCTTCCGAACGGCGCCACGTCGACGCGGGAGGTGGTGGAACACCCCGGCGCAGCGGCGATCGTCCCCTTGACGCCGCGCAAGGAGGTTGTTCTGATCCGCCAGTGGCGACATGCGATCAAAGAGGTGTCCATCGAGATCCCTGCGGGAAAAATCTCCGACGATGAGGATCCGCTGGAGTGCGCCAAACGAGAATTATCGGAGGAGACAGGCTTCTCGGCCCGGCTCTGGGACCCGCTGATCACCTTCTACGCTTCTCCCGGGTTTTGCGATGAAGAGATGCATCTGTTTATCGCCCGTGATCTCCACGTCTCCGATGGCCGCCCCGATGAAGATGAGTTTGTTGAGCCCCTGGTGGTCCCCCTTGAAGCGGCCTTGGAGATGATTGAAACGGGCGAGATCATGGACGCCAAGTCGATCATCGGCCTGCTGAAGGCGGCCCAGTGGTTGGAACAGGAAAAGGCTTGATGCAAACCTATTACGGCGATTTTCACGTCCACTTGGGCCGCTCCGCTGATGGGCGGCCCATTAAAATTACCGCCGCCAAGGGGCTCACCCTGGCGGCGGCGCTTCGGGAAGGGCAACAGCGCAAAGGTCTCGACCTGGTGGGGATCGTCGATGCCGCCTGCCCGCCCGTCCTGGCCGATTTGGAAGGGCTTCTACAGCGGGGAGAACTGGAGGAACTGTCTGGCGGCGGCTTCCGTTTTCATGGGGGCCTTGTCTTTTTGGCCGGGGCGGAGGTGGAGACAGAGGAGCAGCGCGGACCGGCTCATTTTCTCGCCTTTTTTCCGACCCTGGAAGCCTTGCGCGCCTTTTCACGGCGACTGTCTCGTTGGGTGACCAACCCAAACCTGAGTTCCCAGCACTGCCGCTGCCGCGCAGACGATATGCTGGAGGAGGTTGTCGCCCTCGAAGGGATCTTCCTGCCGGCCCATGCCTTTACACCGCACAAGGGCTTGTTTGGCCAGGGGGTGGACGATGTGGCAGAGGCCTTTACCGACCGCCAATTGGCCCGGATTCCGGCGATGGAACTGGGCTTGTCGGCCGATACGGCCCTGGCCGACCGGATCCCGGGTCTGGGCGGCTTCACCTTCCTCTCCAATTCGGATGCCCATTCACTGCCGAAGATCGCCCGCGAGTACAACGCCCTGGAACTGGCAGAGGCCAATTTCCGTGAGTGGGCGATGGCGCTTCGCCGCCAGGAAGGCCGGCGGGTAGCGGCCAACTACGGCCTTGATCCCCGCTTGGGCAAGTATCACCGCAGCGCCTGCCCCGTTTGTGAGCTCATCGTCGACAGGCCGGCGCCCTATTTCGGTCCTTGCGCGCGCTGTGGCGCCCCCCAGTTGACGCCGGGCGTGCTCGACCGCATCGAGTGGTTGGCCCGGTATGGCAATGGTTCGATGCGCCATTCCGGTGGCTGCTTCCCAGCGGGCGCCGCTCCTTCCGGCAACACCGCGGTGGACACCTCTTCCGATAGCTATTTCTTGCCATCATCGGTTCAGCGACCGCCCTATATCCACCAGGTTCCCCTCGAATTCCTCCCTGGTGTGGGACCGAAGGCGATGCAGAAGCTCCTTGACTGCTTTGGCACGGAGATGAACCTGCTCCACCGGGCGACAGACGAGGAGATCGCCGCTGCTGCCGGTCCGAAGCTGGCCAAAACCCTACTCGCTCACCGGCGCGGGGAGATCGCCTGGATCGACGGCGGCGGCGGGCGTTTTGGCCGCGTAGAGGTTCGTTGATACGAAAAGAAAAAGCTGACCTTGCTCATTCACGCAGGGTCAGCTTTTTGATTTGCTTGCAAAAGGGAGAAAAAGAAAAGACCCCCGGCCAACACTGGCTGGGGGGAAGCGTAGGTGCTTCCAGATCCATAGGGAGTAATTTAATTGTAGCATTCCTGCTCGTTTTGTGCAAGTAAGAACTTTCGAAAGGCGAAGGATGGGAGGTTCAAAATGCGAAACTGATTTTTCAAGCGGGCATCGTTTTTCAAAGGGAGTCAGCTTTGTAATGAACAGGCTAACTCGACCATAAGCATTAAATAACATGGCAGAGGGAAGGAAGGCTGGCCGAGGTGGCGATCCTGTTTCATGGCGGCGCAGGTGGGATGGGACAAGGGAATCTGAATACCCATTGGGGCCTCTATGCGCTGGCGTTGGCGACCATCGCCTGCGGGACAGCCGCCGGCGCCCTGTCGGCCAAGTACCTGCCTCCGGGCCAGGCAAGCGAATTGCAGGTGAAGCTGCTTGAAACCTTGCAGGGAATCAAAGGAGGCGCGGTAACCCAGGCCCTGCTTGAACCGGCGGTGATGCGCAACGTGGAGACGCTGGGCCTGATCGTGTTGCTCGGTTTAACCGCGCTTGGTATCCCCTTGATCGCCGGGCTGCTCTTTTTTCGGGGATTTGTTCTTGGCTTTGCGGCCGGGTTTTTGCTGCTGTCGCGCGCGAGCGACGGGTGGGTTATTGTGCTGCTGGCGTTAGCGCCAGCGAGTCTCCTTTTTTTGCCGGCCCTTGTTTTATCGGGCGGGATGGCCCTGGCCTTAGCCCTTCATTTGGCCCGAGGCCGGCGGCCCTACCAAGCCACTTCCTTGGGCCGGACTCTCCTTCAATATGCCGGCGCCGGCGTAGGAACGCTGTTGCTGGGGGCCGGCGCGGGACTGATCGACGCCTACGTCACACCGGGATTGTTGCGCTTGTTTATTCGATGAACAGAAAATCGTCCCATAAAAAAACAGGGCCACCGGAAAGAGGGCTCTTTCGCGGTGGTCAGACGAGGAAGGGGAACGGACCGGTTTTATTCCCCGGGATAGATCTCCCAGGTGGGACGGACGCTGCCGGAGAGTCCCTTCTCAGCGCCACTCATGTTCGGCTTGCCGTAATCGGGCAGGTTTTGCTGCAGTCCCTCGACAAACTGCTCGTTCTGTGTGGTGGCCGTGGTCGAGGAGGTGGCGGCATCGGAGTTGGTCATCGAGCGGGAGACAATGTAACGGCGTCGGGCCATAAAAGTCCCTCCTTTCAACAAGTCGACTGGAGGTAGTTTGGCCTGGCGACGACGCCCTTACACAAGGAAGCCGCAAAGAGAGGAAAAGAAAACGCATGCAAGGAGGAAGCGACGATGATGCTTGTGCTTGTCACGAAGGTGCGGCGCCGGATCCGGACGATCGTGCGGGTGCTGGTGGCTCTTCTTCTGTTGGGGTTGCTGGTCCCTCCTTTTTTAAATTACAGCGAAACGTCCGTTTCGACCGTGCCGAAGGAAGAACGACCGACAGGACAGCCCTTGCGGGTGGAACAGAAGGAAACGCCGCTGATGGAACAGTTTGTGATGAAATGGAAGGAATGGACATCGAAAAAACCTTGAACGGCGCAAACCCGAGGCAGGGGCGATGCGGGCAGAAGGGGTGGCGCCATGGCCGGTGACGAGTTTTTTACCTTTCGCGAGTACATGAAAAAGGAAGAGGATTGCCTGACAGCGTCGATGGAAGATTACCTGGAGATGATCTACCGGCTGTGTCAGGAACAGGGATTCACGCGCATCCATGACTTGGCGGCGGCCTTGAATGTGCAGCCGCCGTCGGCGACGAAAATGGTCCAGAAATTGGCGGAAGCGCTCTGGGTGAAGTACGAAAAGTATGGGATCATTGTGCTCAATGAAAAAGGCCGGGAAGCGGGTCGTTTTTTGTTGCGCCGTCACAACACGATCGAAGCCTTTTTGCGCCTGATCGGATTGCCGGAAGAGGTGCTCCAGGAGACGGAAAAGATGGAGCACACGGTGGGCGCAAAAACGCTGGTCTGTCTGACCGATTTCGTCGAGTTTTTGAAGACGAGGCCCGATATTCTCTGTGATTACGAACGGTTTCGCCAGGCCCAGAAGTAAAAGCAATCATTATAATTTATTTAAACAAAGGTTTTTCAAAATATATCGCGAAATAAGGAGGGACAAGAAGTAAGGGTGGATGGACATGAGAGAATGGCTGAGCGGTGGCCTCACCGCCGACTACGGGGCAGCGATCCGGTTTTTTCTCCAGTTGGGATCCACAGGCTGCTGGCTGATTCTCCTCGTCGCGGCGATGGGCGTAGCGGCCCTGGTCACCGGCTCCATGGCTGCCTCTGACGAGGGCGATTGGCGACACTGGGCCGGCCTGCTTACGATTGCGCTGGGGGGCGGCGCGATCGCCTTTTGTCTCGCCACTTCGCGGGCCTTTCACCTGACCTGGGAGGTTGAACGGTTGATCGACCAGGATGAGATCCGCGATATACATGACAGCCCTGCCTGGCAGGTCGCTATCGCGACGTTGCTGGGCAAAAAGGAGAGGCAAATGCCCCTCTGGATGGATGCGGCCATTGACCATGCGGCATCGCAATACGCACGGGATTTCTACCTCTCTCCCGAAGCCCTGCAAGGGCGATTGGCGGCGGCGGCCCGGCGGGCGATGGCCGAGGGCATTGGTCTACGGGCGAAACCGGCGGACCAAAGCGATCCCCCTTGTTGACTGTTGTTGCATAATGATGAATGAGCATGACCGGGTTTGCCGAACAGGGACCCGGTCTTCCTTTTTTCGTCCTCCCTGGGCGGTTTGGGTCATGGGAGGAAAGAACCAGCGATAGGTCGAAATCTAGGCCAAAGGGGATGAGCGCGATGCGGCATGGGGAGGCCTTTCTCGCCCATTTGGCGGTGGAGCGGGGGCTGTCGGAAAACACCATTCAGGCCTATCGCCGCGATCTGGCGGATCTGGCCGTCTTTTTGACAGACCGGGGCATCGGCGATCCAGGCGATGTGAACCGTTCCGATCTGCAGGACTATCTCTACCAAACCCACCGGCGCGGACTGTCGGCGGCGACACGAGCGCGACGATTGGCGGCGATCAAGGGCTATTTCGGCTTTTTGTTGGATGAGGGCATCCGCCGGGACGATCCGACTGAGTTGATTGACGGGCCCCGGTTGCAGCGCCCCCTGCCGGATGTGCTGAATGTGGAGGAAGTGACGGCCCTCTTGCAGGCGCCGCCGCGGACGATCATTGGGTTGCGCGATCGGGCCATGTTGGAAACGATGTACGCCTGTGGATTGCGGGTGAGTGAGTTGATCGCCCTGACAGTCGATCAGGTCCGCCTCGACTTGGGACTGGTGCGGGTGATCGGCAAAGGGCTGAAGGAGCGGATCGTTCCGTTGGGCGGTCTGGCCGCCGCCGCGATTGAAGAATACCTGGCCCGGACGCGCGGGACACTAACGGGACATGGGGCGGAAAAGCATCTCTTTTTGAACCAGCGGGGCAAGCCCCTGACCCGGCAAGGCTTTTGGAAGATCCTCAAAGCCTACGCGGCGGAGGGGGGGATCACGAAGGAGGTCACGCCCCACACGCTGCGCCACTCCTTCGCTACCCATCTGTTATCGAACGGCGCTGATTTGCGGGCGGTTCAGGAGATGCTTGGACATGCCGATGTGTCGACGACACAGATCTACACCCACTTGACGACAGGGCACTTGCGGGAGGTTTACGACCGCAGCCACCCCCGGGCTCGCCTGACGATCAAGGCGAAGCGAGGCGGTTGACAGGGTCGCGGCGCGCCGCCCGGCGTCTGGCGCCCGCCGAAGGCAACCCGTGAGCGCCGTCGCTTTGTGGCGGGAGAGAACATAGTCTTTGAAATATAATGTTGGCGGAAGAGGGGGAGACGACAATGAAAAAGCGCGTCATTCTCATCGTGCTGGACAGTGTGGGCATCGGGGAACTGCCGGACGCCGATCGCTACGGTGACCGGGGGAGCCACACCTTGGCCAATATCGCCCGGGCTGTCGGCGGCTTGCGGTTGCCCAACCTGGCCAAACTCGGACTGGGGAATATCGACGTCATCGCCGGCGTGTCGCCGGCGGAACGGCCGGACGGGCTCTTTGGCAAGATGGCCGAACGGGCGCCAGGCAAGGATACGACGACAGGCCACTGGGAACTGGCCGGTGTCATCCTGGACAAGCCCTTTCCCGTCTACCCCGACGGTTTTCCGCCGGAGGTGATGGAGACCTTTGAGAAGGCCATCGGCCGCAGCACCCTCGGCAATGTAGCCGCCTCGGGGACAGAGATCATCGAGCGCCTTGGCGAGGAGCACATGGCGACGGGCGCGCCCATCGTCTACACGTCAGCCGACTCGGTCTTTCAGATCGCCGCCCACGAAGAGGTCATCCCATTGGAGGAACTATACCGCTACTGCCAGATCGCCCGCGACATCCTGCGAGGCGACCATGCCGTCGGCCGTGTCATCGCCCGTCCCTTTGTTGGCGTGCCCACGGCCTTCCGGCGGACGACGAACCGCCATGACTATTCGCTGAAACCGCCGGGCCGGTTGGTCTTTGACGTCATTGCCGAGGCTGGCCGGGAGGTGGCCGCCGTCGGCAAGATCTACGACATCTACGCCGGACAGGCCATCTCCCGCCATGTGTCGACCCGTTCGAACATGGAGGGGGTCGACCGCACCCTGGACTATATGCGAGAAGTGGCGCAGGGGCTGATCATGACCAATCTGGTCGACTTTGACATGCTCTATGGCCACCGCAACGACCCGGAAGGCTATGCCCGGGCATTAGAGGAGTTTGACGGCCGTCTGCCGGAGATCCTGGCGGCGCTGCAGCCGGAAGACCTATTGCTGGTAACGGCGGATCATGGCTGCGATCCGACGACCCCTTCGACGGATCACTCCCGTGAGTATGTGCCGGTGCTGGTGACGGGGCAGCAGATTCCTTCGGGCATCCCTCTGGGGATCCGGTCCACCTTTGCCGATCTGGGTGAAACGGTGCTTGATTGGCTTGAATTGCCGACCCTCGGCGTGGGGCAGGCGATCGCGGAGGTGCGCCATGCGGGCCTATGACATCATCGCCAAAAAGCGTGACGGCGGGGAATTGACGGCCGAAGAGATCCGATTTTTCATCCACAGCTTTGCCAAGGGCGATGCTGTGACAGAGGACCAGGCGGCGGCCTGGGCGATGGCTGTCTTTCTTCAAGGGATGACGGCGGCGGAAACGGCGGCCTTGACAGAGGCCATGGTCACATCGGGCGAGACGATCGATCTGTCGCCCATCCCCGGCGTCAAGGTGGACAAGCACAGCACCGGCGGCGTCGGCGATACGACGACGCTGATCCTGGCGCCGCTCGTGGCCGCCATGGGAATTCCCATGGCGAAGATGTCGGGGCGCGGGTTGGGGCATACGGGAGGAACCCTCGATAAGCTGGAGAGCATTCCCGGTCTTTCCATCGATATGAGCCGGGAGGATTTTCTGGCCCAGGTCAGGTCCATCGGTGTCGCCGTGGCCGGACAGACGGCCGATCTCGTGCCGGCCGACAAGAAACTTTACGCCCTCCGCGATGTGACGGCCACGGTCGAGTCGATCCCCCTGATCGCCTCCAGCGTGATGAGCAAAAAACTGGCCGCCGGCGCCGATGCCATCCTGCTCGATGTGAAGGTGGGCTGCGGCGCTTTCATGAAAAACATCGACGATGCGCGGGAATTGGCGCGGGCCATGGTCGCCATCGGTCAGCGGCTCGGGCGGCGGACGGCGGCGCTGCTCACGGCGATGGAACAGCCCCTCGGCAACGCCGTCGGCAATGCCCTCGAGGTGGCTGAAGCGGCGGCGATCCTCGCCAACCGCGACGACTGTGGTTTCGGTCCCCTGTCGACGGACCTGCGCGAGGTGACAGTGGAACTGGCGGCGCGGCTGGCCTGGATGGCCGGCAAGGCCGACACGGTCGAGGCCGGGCTGGATTTGGCCGAACAGACCCTCCTATCGGGCGCCGCCCTCGACCGGTTTCGCCGCTTCGTCGAGGCCCAGGGCGGCGACAGCCGGGTGGTCGATGAGCCGGAACGGCTGTTGCCGCAAGCGGCGATCCGGCGGCCCCTTTTCGCTGCCCAGGCGGGGATCGTCACCGCCCTTGACGCCATGGCTGTCGGGCGGGCGGCGGCGCTGCTCGGAGCGGGGCGAACCCGGAAGGCGGACCCCGTCGACCCGGCTGTCGGCGTCGTCCTTCACCGGCGCATCGGCGATGCCGTGGAAGCGGGCGACAAGCTGGCCGAGATTTTTGCCAACGACGACCGCTGGCAAGGGGCGGCGCAGGCCCTCGGCGACGCCTACACCATCGGACGTGGCGACCGACACGAGCGAGAAGGATGGGCAAAGCCGCCATTGATCCTGGGAGAGGTCTATCCCGACGGGGAGTGGCCCGTCCAAAAATGACTTCGAACATAATCCCGGAGAGCAGAATGAACAGACGGAAGGCGATCATCCGATGAAACCACTGGAACCGGCTCCGGCGGAGTTGCGCCGGTTGGCCGAATCGATCGCCGCAGAACATCGGGCGATGGCGCTGGCGGTTGTGTCAGAGGAACCGGCGCCAGGTCCCTGGCTGGCGCCGGTTTACTACATCCACCGGGACTTTCAGTTTTATTTTTTCTCCAGCCCCTCGTCGCGCCATGCCGCCGCTACGGCGGAGACGCCGGTTGCGGCGGCGGCGGCCATTTACAATGAACCCGATGATTACGGCGCCATCCGGGGCCTGCAGATGGCGGGAACGCTGGCGGTGGTGACCGATTGGAAGGAGCGTTCCTGGGCGACAGCCGCCTTCGGGGCGCGCTTTTCCTTCTTCGGCCGTTTCCTGCGTGAGCCTCGGCTGATGTTGGAACTGCGGAAGAACGAATTGTACCGGTTTGCGGCCCAGGAGGTCTACATCACCGACAACCGCAGCGGTTTTGGCCGGCGCTACCGGTACATCCCTGCTGACATGGAATGACCGCATTCCCCCCTGGAAATAATGAGTCTGAAGAACAGACGGACTTTCAGAGGGGGAAGGATCATTGAAGCGCACGACGTTCCGCCTTTCGTTGATCATGGTTTTCTTTTTCCTCGCTTCCCTGCTTCCGGTTCCAGCCTGGGCGGCGGCGCCCTTGGAGACCCAGGCCGATTCAGCGGTGCTGATGGATCCGGCGACCGGCGCCATCCTCTTCGAGAAAAATCCCCACAAACGGGTGGCGCCGGCCAGTGTAACCAAGCTGATGACCTTGCTTGTCGCCTTTGATGCGATCGAACAGGGCAAGGCCAGCATGGACGACAAGGTCGTCACCAGCCAGCGGGCCTTTGAGATGGGCGGATCCCAGATCTATCTGGAACCGGGGGAAGAGATGGGCATGCGCGACCTGCTGACCGCCATCGCCGTCCATTCCGCCAACGACGCTTGTGTGGCTGTGGCCGAACACATCAGCGGCTCCTATGAGGCCTATGTGGATGAGATGAACAAAAAGGCCGAATCGCTTGGCCTGAAGGACACCCATTTTGCGAACCCCCACGGGCTCCCCGTGGAAAACCACTACACCTCGGCCTATGATATGGCCATGATCGCCCGGGAGGCCTTAAAGCATCCCCTATTGATGCAGTTGGTCGCCATCAAACACTACAAGATCCGCGAGAACAGCCCCAAACCGATGCAACTGGACAACCACAACCGCCTGCTCTGGTGGTATCCGGGGACAGACGGCTTCAAGACGGGCTGGACGAGCGAGGCCAAGTACTGCCTCGTTTCAACGGTCGAAAAAGACAACCTGCGGCTGATCGCTTCCGTCTTCGGTGTTCCCGAGATCCGGGGCCACTTTAAGGAGTCGATGAAACTGTACAACTACGGCTTTTCCCGGTATACCTTCAAGACGGTGGCCAAACCGGGAGAGACCTTGGGTGAGGTTGAAGTGGGCAAGGGACGCAAAGAACGGGTCCAGGTGGTGGCCCAGGGCAAACCGGGGCTCGTCGTCGAGCGCGGCAAAGAGAAGGGCATCGAATCACGTGTTGAGATTCAACCCTATGCCACAGCCCCCATCGCGCAAGGCCAGAAGCTTGGCGATCTGGTTATCCTGCAAAATGGGCAAGAGGTCAGCCGCCTCAATCTCGTCGCCAAGGAGGATGTGCCACGGGGCACGATTCAAATGGAACTGACGAAGATCTGGCAGGGCATGTACGGGATCCGCTAACCCTGTGGAAACGGATCAAGTCAGCAGAGGTCCCTGAGAAACAGCAGGGAAATGAGCGGCCCTTAACGACAATTCGGATAAAGAAACGGCGAAGGTGTGATGAGAAGGCGCCTTCGCCGTTTTTTTATTCAAAAAGAGGATTTTCCATTAGGCTGTCGAAATGGAAAAATAAGGCATGACAAAAAGGCGGTGAACCACTGTGGATTTGGATATAGACCGCAACGGCAACGCGCTGGTGGTGCGTCTTCAGGGCGAGATCGACCTGTGCGCCGCTGAGGCGCTGCGGCCGCGCCTCGATAAGGAGATCGAGCGCCAAAAGGCCAAGCATCTCGTCTTTAACCTGCGCAGCGTCGAGTTTATCGACAGTTCGGGCATCGGTTTTATCCTGGGCCGTTACAAGCGGGTCAAGGCGCAGGGCGGCAAAGTGGCGCTGGCCGGTCCCAACCAGTCGGTCCGTCGCATCATTGAGCTTTCGGGCATGTACAAACTCATGGAGGGGTATGCCAACGAGGCGGAAGCGCTGCGGTCGTTGGAGGGAGGGAAGACGGGGTGAAGACAAGAAACCAGGTCAAACTGGAGTTTCCCAGCATTCCGGAGAACATCGCTCTGGCCCGGGTGATTGTGGCCACCATGCTCGCCGGGATGGACTTTACCTTGACCGATCTGGATGACGCCAAAGTCGCCGTTTCAGAAGCCGTGTCCAACGCCATCCTGCACGGCTACCAGAACCGGCCCAACGGGTTGGTCTATCTGACGATCACCGCCGAGCCGGAAGGGCTCGAGGTGATTGTGGAGGATTATGGGCGCGGGATTGTGGACGTGACGAAGGCGATGGAACCGGCTTTTTCGACCCTCGGCGATCGGCTGGGCATGGGCTTTGTCTTCATGCAATCTTTTATGGATAAGGTGGATGTGGACTCCCAGGTGGGACGCGGCACGCGGGTGCGCATGTACAAGGCCTGCCGCCAAGCGATGCAGGCCGTGCAGTGAGGCGGGGGAGGCCATGAATCAGCGGCTTTCGGAGATGAACCTGCCTCGCTTTCCACTGCTTGGCGAGGAGGAGACGACCCGTCTCCTTAAAGGGGCCCGAGACGGCGACAGCGATGCCCGGGAACGGTTGATCCAATGCAATCTCCGGCTTGTTTTCAATCTGGTGCAACGGTTTCAGCACCGGGGCTATGAGTTGGAGGATCTCTTCCAGATCGGTGTTATCGGCTTGATCAAGGCCATCGATAAGTTTGATCTGTCTTATAATGTCCGCTTCAGCACCTACGCCGTGCCGATGATAGTGGGCGAGATCCGGCGATTTCTCCGCGATGACAGCCCGATCAAGGTCAGCCGTTCCTATAAGGAGGTGGCCCAGCGCATTCACCGGATCCGGCAGGAATTGAACGGCTCCTTGGGACGGGAGCCGACGGTCCAGGAGATCGCCGGCGCGATGAACCTCCCCGTGGAGGATGTGGTGGAAGCGCTGGAGGCGGTCCAACTGCCCACGTCCATCCATGAGACCCTCTACCAGGATGACGGCGATCCGATCTTTCTCCTGGATCAGTTGGCCTCTGTAGGGACGGAGGAAAGCGCCTGGTTTGATCACCTGGCCCTGAAGGATGTGATGTCCCGGCTGGCCGTGCGGGAGCGAGAGATCCTGGAGATGCGTTTTTTTCAGGACAAGACACAGACCGAGGTGGCGAACCTGGTGGGGCTGTCACAGGTGCAGATCTCACGGATTGAACGGGCGGCGCTGAAAAAGATCCGTGAGATGCTGAGCCAAACGCCGCCCCGACAGGATGGGGCATAAGCAGCAAGGAAAGGGAAATCATAAAAGCAACAGGGGTGAAAGGGCCGAAGGGGTCATAAGACAGGCGGCTTCACCAAGGCGCAAAGGAATGAATGGAGAAGATACATAGTCTAACCCGCTATAGCGACGATCGCGCAGACGCACATCGCATTTTATGTAGGTGGTGAAGTTTGTGAGTGCGCCAAAGAAACGCTATTGGGTCGTGGGACTATTGCTGTTGGTTTTGCTTGGCGGTGTGGGCGCCTGGTGGACTTGGCGGGGAGAGAAACCGCCAAATGAAGCCATTCTCGTTTGGACACAGGGACCTGACCGGGAAATCCCGGCAGGTCTTTTTTTGCGCATAAAAAGTGGGAATAACGAATCATACTAGGCGGGGAGGTGTGGCCCATGCCGGGGGCAACGGCCAAGAAACGACGGGTCATCGTCATCACCGACGGCGACAAGGTGGCCAAGAAGGCCGTCGAGGCGGCGACACGACGCATCGGTGGGCGGTGCATCTCTCTGTCGGCGGGCAACCCGACACCGGTCACCGGCAAAAAGCTGGCCCAGATGATCCTGTCGACGCCCCACGATCCTGTCGTCATCATGGTCGATGACCGGGGCGTTGTTGGAATGGGGGAGGGGGAACAGGCGCTCTGGGAGATCGGCCACGATGAGCGGATCCAGTTGATCGGCGCTGTGGCGGTGGCTTCCAACACGTTGGGCGCCGAAGGGATCGCTGTGGCTCACTCCATCGACCGCTACGGACGGCGGATCGATGGCCCTGTCGATAAGAACGGATACCCGGAAGCGCCGGGCAACCGCTACCTGGAAGGGGACACGGTGGAGACGCTGACCCAGTTGTCCATTCCGGTGATCATCGGCACCGGCGACACGGGGAAGATGCAGGGAGCCGATCACGTGCGACGCGGCGCGCCCATTACCACCCAGGCCTTGCTGGAGATCCTGCGGCGGGCCGGGAACAATGGAGTCGATTGAATGAGCAAAGCGAAGAAGCAGGAGCAGACAAAAAAAGAACTGCGGCAGACGGTGCTCTCAGAGGAAGAACTGGTCGCCGATCTAAAGACGAATATCCTCCAGATGAACTCCGAGTTGGGCGTCAATGTCGGTTTTGACGTTGCCTGTCGCGAGATGGAGATCGCCGGCCGAAAAACGGCCATGTACTATGTCAACGGGTTTACGAAAGACCTCGATCTGCTCCAGATCATGAAGTCCCTGGACGCCTTCGAAAAAGAAACGAAGGAAAAGGGTGACTTCGACATTGACCGCTTGATGGATCACCACCTCTTTTACCTTCAAGTCACGACAGAGGCGAAACTGCGGCAGGTTTACTACCATATCCTCTCCGGGCGGGTGGCTTTCCTTTTTGACGGCGAAAAGAAGGCCATCGTCGTCGAAGCCCGCCAGATGCCGGCGCGCCAACCGGAAGAGCCGGACATCGAACGGGTCGTCCGGGGCAGCCGCGACGGATTTACCGAAACCATCGTCACCAACACCGCCCTGATTCGCAGGCGCGTCCGCGACCCGCGCCTGCGCTTCAAACTGCTCCAGGTTGGGCGGCGCTCCCAGACAGATGTTGCCGTTGCCTATATTGAAGATATTGCCAATCCAGCCCTGGTTCAAGAGATCACGGACCGGATCAACGCCGTTGACATCGATGGGTTGCCCATGGCGGAAAAGACCTTGGAGGAGTTTCTCACCCAGGGCGATTGGAACCCCTACCCACGGGTGCGCTACACGGAGCGCCCTGATGTGGCGGCCATGCATCTCTTCGAAGGCCACGTGCTGGTGATTGTGGACACGTCGCCATCAGTGATGATCGCGCCGGTCACCGTTTTTCACCACCTGGAACATGCTGAGGAATACCGGCAGAACCCGCCGGTGGGCGTCTATCTGCGGATGGTGCGTTATGCCGCCATCTTCACCTCCCTGTTCATTCTGCCGCTGTGGTTGATGTACGCCCTCGATCCGAATCTGCTGCCGCCATGGCTCTCCTTCATCGGTCCGAAGAAGATGGGCAGCGTCCCGCTGGTGGCGCAGGTGGTCATCGCCGAAGTCGGCTTGGACATGCTGCGCATGGCGGCGGTCCATACGCCGTCGCCGCTGGCGACGGCCCTCGGCTTGATCGCCGCCTTCATGATCGGCCAAGTGGCCATCAATGTGGGTCTCTTCAATCCCGAGATCATCCTCTACCTGGCCCTGGCGGCGGTGGGCACCTTCGCCACCCCGTCTTACGAACTGGGGCAGGCGAACCGTCTCGTGCGCCTCTTTTTGATCGTGATGGTGGCTGTTTTCGGGTTGCCTGGTTTCTTGGTCGGCATCGCCGCCTTCCTGGCCCTTGTCATGCGGACAAAATCCTTTGGCCGCCCCTACTTCTGGCCAATAGCGCCGACGAACGTTCAAATGATCCCGGTGGCGCTCCTGCGGGCGCCCGTTCCGGCCAAACGGCTCCGGCCGCAGTTGCTCGATCCGATCGATCCTGACCGGTTGCCTGATCCCTATGCCGGTTCCGCCGGCGGCGACACTTCGGGCAAGGCGGTGGCCGGAAAAGCCCAGTATGGCAATGTGGGCGAAAAAGGTCCGGGGCAGGATCGCACCGGAGCCAAGAGCGCCGGGATCGCCGGCGACGATCAACGGGGCCACGGTGATGGTGGTCGCCATGGCATGGGCCACAGCGGTCATGGCGACCAAAACGCTCGCGCTGCTGGCGAGACACTGACCGGCGAGACAGATTTTGTCGGAGAACCGGATTACACGGGCCTTCTGGAACCTCTACGGTGGCGTAAACACCGGCGGGGGCTGTGGAGTTGGGTGAAGTCGAAAGTGGGAGGAGCCAGACGGTGAAGATCACGTCGGTATTGACGATGGGCCCGCCCCGAGCGGAGATGGAAGGGCCGCCGGTCATCGGCATCCCCCGGGCGCTCGGCTACTATGAGTACCTTCCCCTGTGGCGGGCCTTTTTCGAAGCGTTGGGTTGCGCCGTCATCCTGTCGCCGCCGACCAACAAGGCGCTCCTTGACCAGGGCGTGCGCGCAGCTGTGGATGAAGCCTGCCTTCCCGTGAAGATGTATTATGGCCATGTGAAGGCCTTGGCGGGGAAAGCGGACCATGTTTTCGCGCCCCGGATGATCAGCGTCCAGCCCAAAACCTACCTCTGTCCGAAGTTTTTGGGTTTGCCCGATATGATCCGCGGGGCGGCCGCCTTTGACGGCGGCTACCCGCCGCTCTTGATTGTCGATGTCAACACCCGTCATCCCGGCGGAGGATGGGAGAAGGCCTTGACCGAAGCGGCCGGGAAATTGAATTTCTCCCGGGCTCGCGCCCGGGAGGCGCTCAAGGTGGCCCGCAAGGCACAGGATGAATTTGAGAGTCGGTTGCTGCAAGGCGAGCATCCGCCCACGGCCCTGGCTCGTTGGGAGAAGACCGGGCGCGTCCTGGAACCGGGCGGCCTGCTGCCGCGGTTGCCGGCCCGTCACCGCGAACCGCTCACAGGCGAAGAGCCGCGGATCGCTGTCGCCGGCCATCCCTACCAGCTTTTCGACCCTTTTACCAGCATGAATCTCCTTCACAAACTCAAGTCGCGCGGCATTCGGGTGGTGACGCCCATGGCCGTGACGGAGGAAAAGACGCGTCAGGCCACATGCCACCTGCCCAAGCGGCTGTTCTGGTCCTTCGGACAGAAGATGCTCGGCGGATCGTTGCACCTGCTGAAGGGACCCATAGACGGCCTGATCTACGTGGCGGCTTTCGGCTGCGGACCGGACAGCCTCGTCGGCGAGATGGTGGAGCGCCACGCCCGCCGGCTCGGGAATGTGCCCTACCTGCTGCTTACTGTCGACGAGCACACCGGTGAAGCCGGCGTGGTCACACGGCTGGAGGCGTTTATCGACCTGGTGGCTCGTCGCCGGGAGACGGCAGAGGCGGCGACGGCAGCGGAGGGATGAAAGGCATGGCGCGTCCTCATGACCGAGGCTTAGGATTAGCCCCATAGTTACGTAAAAGGCAGTGAGCCCCGACCATGGATGACACGGTCGGGGCTGTTGATGCTTATTCATTGGAATCTTCGGTCGATCCGCCTATGTTCCGTTCTGGTAGATAGCATCAAAATGGTATAATACATAAAAGGAGGGATTAAATTGAAAAGGATATTATTGATTTTTCTGACATTAACGAGTTGTTTATCGGGATGCCTTTATGGAGTAAAAACACAGGAAGTCGTAAAAGAAAAAGATAATCAATCGATTAATCTAGATGCTCTACTTAGTCGTTTTATGGAAAACCATAGCGACGCAAAAATATTAGCCAGGAAAAATGCTAATGTGATCGACCGAGATGATAAAGATGAATTGATCTTAGCCTTAGAAGATAATGAGTCATGCGCAAATATTGCTATTGTTTCGGAGGACTACGGAAATTTCATCATAAATCCATCTCCAGGGGATAAAAGTTTTCGGATTGATGCAAATGACATCAGTATAAAAGGCAAGAGTATTTATTTTCATATCGTGAACGATGTCAAAAAGAGGGAATTTAGGTTGGATTGCGATAATCAGCCAGAAAGTGAAACCATCAGTTTTGCTATTTCAGATTTGAATAGTTAAGGTGGTATGAGCGCTGTGCGTTCCTATGTTTCAATCCAGCCCTTTGGAAGCCAGCATGATCGTGCATGAATGAAGAGTAAAGGAGGCATATTGTTCTAGGTAATGGGGGAAAACATAGTTGCATCGATGTAACATAGCCAAAAATATTCGTTTAACTAACTGATTTAGGAGTTCGAACATGAAAGTCACCTTCCCCCATATGGGCAACATGGGTATCGTCGTCAAGGCGCTTCTGGAGGAACTCGACTTAGAGGTTGTTCCTCCGCCGCCGATCACCAAGCGCACCCTCTCCTTGGGGGTGCGCTATGCGCCCGAATCGGCGTGTCTGCCCTTAAAGCTCAACATCGGCAACTTCATCGAAGCGGCCGAGCGGGGCGCCGATACGGTCATCATGGCCGGCGGCATCGGTCCCTGCCGATTCGGCTACTACAATCAAGTCCAGCGGGAGATCCTGACCGACATGGGGATCGATCTACGCATGGTCGTTCTCGAACCGCCGGACAACCACATCGGCGAACTGCTCAATCGGGTCAAGATCCTCACCGGCGCCCACTCCTGGTGGCGCGTGATCAAAGCGATCCGCCTGGCCTTTGTCAAGTGTCAAGCCCTCGATGACCTGGAACGGCAAGCTTCCCGTCTCCGTTGCCGCGAATTTAACCGCGGCGATGTGGACCGGGTGTACCAGTGGGGATGCGAGGCCATCGACAAGGCCGATTCGGTGAAAACGATTCAGCGATGCCGGGACGATTATCTGAGCCGCATGGCCGCCCTTCCCCTCGATCACACAGGCAGACCGGTGCGGATCGGCATCGTCGGCGAGATCTTCACCGTCTTGGAGCCCTACTCAAACGGCTTTATGGAAAAAAGCCTGGGCCGCCTCGGCGTTGAGGTCAGCCGCTCTCTCTACCTGAGCGAATGGGTGAACGAACACCTCTTCAAGGGACTGCTTCCGGTCAAAGGCCATCGCCACACGCGCAAGCTGGCGACGCCCTACCTGAGTTGCGGCGTCGGCGGCCATGGTCAGGAATCGGTGGGTGGCGCCATCGAGTATGCCCAGGAAGGCTTCGACGGCGTGATCCAAGTGGGGCCCCTCACCTGTATGCCGGAGATTGTGGCCCAGTCTGTCCTCCCCCGTGTGGAAAAGGATTATGACATTCCGATTCTGACCATCTACGTGGATGAGCAGACCGGCGAGGCCGGCCTGATGACCCGGCTGGAGGCTTTTGTAGACATGCTGGAGCGGCGCAAGCACAGGAAGGAGCAGGCGGCAAGATGATCCGTGAGCGCGACAACCAGAACCCGTTGTACCTCGGCGTTGATGTCGGTTCCGTATCGACGAATCTGGTCCTCCTCGATGAAAGGGGCGAGGTGCGGGAGGCCCATTATTTGCGCACCCAGGGCCGCCCCTTGGAGATGATCCAAAAAGGCCTGGCCGACCTGGCCCGGCGCTACAGGGACGAACAGATCGGCGGGGTGGGGGCGACCGGTTCGGCCCGCACCCTCGCATCGGTGATCCTCGGCGCCGATGTGGTGAAGAACGAGATCACCACCCACGCTGTGGCGGCCGGTCAACTCGTCCCCGGCGTCCGGACGATCCTGGAGATCGGCGGTCAGGATTCGAAGCTGATCCTGCTCCGAGACGGCGTCGTTTCCGATTTTGCCATGAACACCGTCTGCGCCGCCGGAACGGGTTCCTTCCTCGATCAGCAGGCGGCGCGGCTGCAACTGCCTATCGAAGAGTTCGGCGGGTTGGCGGAAAGGGCCGATCACCCGGTGCGCATCGCCGGCCGTTGTTCTGTCTTCGCCGAGTCGGACATGATCCACAAGCAACAGATGGGCCACGCCTTGCCCGATATCATCGCCGGCCTTTGCGAGGCCCTTGTGCGCAATTTCCTCAACAACCTCGGCAAGGGCAAGGCCCTCGAAGGTCCCATCGTCTTTCAGGGCGGCGTAGCGGCCAACGCAGGCATGAAGCGGGCCTTTGAAAAAGCCCTTGGCCACCCGGTGGTCGTGCCTGAACACCATAAAGTCATGGGCGCTGTCGGCGCGGCGCTGCTCGCCCGCGAGACCGTACAACGCGCCGGCGGTTTGACGCGATTTAAAGGGTTTGCCATGGCCAGTGAGGACGTGCGGGCCGGATCCTGGGAATGCGGCGACTGTCCGAACCTCTGTGAGGTCATCGAGATCGTCGAGTCGGAGCGACCTATCGCCCGCTGGGGCGATCGCTGCGGCAAATGGGAAAACTCTTTGGCGGCCATCCAGACGGAGCGCGCCGCCGAAGCGTTGGCTGAACTTCATTAGGGGTAATGTGATTGCGCCAATCTCCCGAACAGCGCAAAACTGCTTGACGAAAAATAAATAAACCCTGGGGAGTCGATTGAAGCGCACCCCCGAGTTTCTGGACAGGGACTCGGGGATTTTATTTTCCCTGACAAACACAGGCGGTGGGTCACCTGCATACTATGGCATCAATCCTGGCTCCGGCACTCCGGAAAGGGGAGATGACCATGCGTGACGGGCAGGAACGGTCGAAACTGTCCAAATGGGATATGGATGCCCTGCAAGAGTATCCCTATTCAGTGACGGCGGCAGAACGGCAGGGGGGGTTCTGGCGTCTGGAAACGAACCGGGGGATGAAGGCCTTCTACCGGCATGAGGAAAAAGCCGATCAGGTGGCCGGAACCCATGCCATGCTGGAACACTTGGCCGATCGCGGCTTCCGGCGCGCCAGCCGGTTCATTCGCACCCGTGACGGCCGTCCCTTTGCGCAGCGCGGACCCTACACCTATGTCCTCACCGACTGGCTGAACGGTCGAAGCCCGGACTTCCGCCGTGACGAAGACCTGCGACAGGCGGCTCAAACGCTGGCCGCCATCCACCGGAGCGGCGAAGGCTTTCCGGGCGGCCCAGAACAAGCCACTGCCCAAGTGGGGCGATTGCTCAAGGCGCTGGCCGAACGTCGGGAAACCCTGCTCTGGTACCGGCAACTGGCCCAGATGAAGCGTCGCGCCGGTGAAATTGACGACGTGCTGAGCGAGTGGGGGCCGGAATTTGAACAAAGGGCGGTTCGGTCCTTGCGCCGTGTCACTGACGCGTTGATGAAGCCAGTGACCGGCAACAACTGGACGATCTGTCACCGTAACTGGCGGGAAGAGAACCTGCACATGGAAGGCAACCGGCTCCTTGCCACTGGCTGGGACGGCTGTTCACTCGATTTGCCGGCTGCGGAACTGGCCCAGTTTATGCGGCGCGTGGCCGACAGGCGCGATTGGGATGTCGAGTCGGCGAGTCAACTCGTCGACGCCTACCGGCAGGTGCGCGATCTGAGCGCGCTGGAGCGGGAACTGCTGCTCGGCTTGCTGGAATTTCCGCAACGCTTCTGGGCTCTCGTGGCCAGCCATTACCGGGGGAATGGAGAATCGGCGCCAGAGCAATTGCGCGAGGAGATTGCCCGGGAAGCGCCCCGGCAGGCCTTTGTGACATCTCTGGCCGGGCGCCTGGACGGCAGCGATTAGACAGTGGAGGTGACAGAATTTGCTGGTCGTCAATCGTTATGTCGGGGTCGATCCCCGATTTCAAAACACCACCCGGAAGGCGCGGACGCGCCGGCCGGAACGGCGTTCGCCGGAACGAACCGGGACGCTGGCAGACCAGCGGGAGATTGTCCCGGATCTTCCGTCCCCCTTGTTTGACGCCCTTCCTTCCCCAGCGGAGAGCTCGTTGCCGGCGCCACCCTTTGGCTCTGGCAATCCCCTTCCCCCCCTTGATTTGGAACCGTTGGAGCAAATCTTCCCGGACACCCCGCCGCTTTCCCTGACATGGGAAGAGGACTTGGCTGACGGGACTTCGAACATCATCGCCAAAGACGCTGCCGGAAGCCCCTCCTTATTGGCAGATAGCACAGGCGCTGTCGCGGCAACGCCGGCGCAGGCGAAGGGGGAAGGCCCATTTGAAAGGGCAGAGCAGGTTCAGGAGCACCGTCCTATCGAAGGGCTGCCGAATCAGGACCAGCAAGGAAGTCTGATCGAAGAAGCAGAAACCCGATCGGGCAAGGCGACGCTGGCGCCCGATCTCCGGGTGGAACGGGAGCGGCTTCTGGAACTGCTGGCTGAGCATGACTTGCACCTGCGTTCGTTGCATCGACAGGGTGGACGGTTGCTGGCAGAGACGGACCGAGGCCCGTTACGGGTGGAATTCGTAGAGGGGGAAAAGGCGCTGCTGCGGGCGCGAAACGTGGTGGCTGCGCTGCAGCATCTTCGGGAAAAGGGATTTCCCCAATGCCCGGAACCGCGTCTCTCCAAGTATGGCGAATGGGTCATCCCCTGGGGCGACCGCGCCTACTTCCTGTATCACAAGCTCCCCGGCCGTTCGGCCAAACTGGACAGCAGCGCCGATTTGCGGGAGGCCGGTCGCGTACTGGCTCTCTTGCACCGGAGCGGACGGGGATTTCAGCCTGCCGATGCCTCTGTGGCAGGGCCGATCGATATTCCCGGCCAGTTCGCCTGGGGCCGCCAGGTAGCCGCCGACTGGCAAGCGATGGTGGGACGACAGCGGTTTTTCTCGGACAGCGATCGACTGTTGCAGGAGAATCTGCCGAAGCTGACGGAACGAGCCGAGAAGGGCTTTGCCTGGATGGAGTCCGCCTACGGGGAGAAGCGCCAGGAAATCGAACAGGCGGGCGCCCTCTGTCACGGCCACTTTGGCGCGGCGTCGCTCTTGAAGACCCAGCGAACCTTCTGGGTTGACTGTTTCAATCACTGTCGCCGCGACATCCCCGTCGCTGAATTGGCCCAATTCGTTTACGACACCGTTCGCGCCTCCCGCGATGGCTGGAAAGAGGCGATCCACATCATCGAAGGGTATGATTCGGTAGAAAAACTGTCTGAATCGGACTGGCGGCTTCTTTTGGGCTGTCTGATCATCCCCTTCGACCTCTTCGAACACCTGGAAGGCAAAATCCGTACGGAACCGGCCCAGACGATCGAGATCATCCCCGATCGCAGGCTCCAGGATCAGGGCTTTCGGCGCACGCGACGGGCGATCGAAACGTGCAACCGCGCTTATGCGGCCGCCTTCCGCATGGCGAGCCAAGCCGGGATGACATTGCCCACCTAAATAGGGAAGTCTCGCGCAGGTCGTCTCCTCAATGTTTTCACCGCCATGATCTGCTTGGGGCCGCTTCGGCGCAAACAACCCAAAGCGCTGCACCGAGGGGGAATGCACCTCGCCGAGCAGGAAAAGCGCACTCTCGAACAGAATAATTGGGGCAGCTATTCCTGGCTGATCGCCAAACCCTCGAAGGGAGGGGAATCCGCCAGAGGGAGCCGATGGGAGTCGACGCCATGGATACGAAAAAGGCGCCCGTTGCGCCCGAACCGGTTGAGATAAAAGTGAACTGCAAGATCTGGGTGGAAGTCCGGGGAGCGGTCGTCTTTAGCCAGGGGCGCATGGGCCTTCTCGAGGCCATCGACGCGACGGGCTCGATCAGCCAGGCGGCGGCCCGGATGGGCATGTCCTATCGAGCCGCCTGGGGCAAGGTGACGACGACAGAAGAGCGGCTCGGGTTTAAGCTGGTCGAACGCTTTCCCGGCCACCGCGAGCATGGAGCGACCCTCACTGAAACAGGGCGGGCGCTGCTCCGACAGTTTCAGGCCTTCAACCGGGAGTCTCAGTCAGCCGTCGACGGCCTCTTTGACAAACACCTGCGTGGTTGGGTCGAAACGCTTGCGGCCGAAGGGATCTCGCCTGTACCCGCGACGGCGGAAAAAAAGAACGACGAAGCATGACCCCATCGATTCCACGCGGCGATCGATGGGGTCTTTTTTTTCGCTCAAAACGCCATGGGAGGATTTTCTCAAAAGCCGGAGAATAATGTGATATGCTTAAAAAAGCAGAGGTGGACCTGTGGAACTGATCTTCGACGGCATTGGACAAGCGATCCGGCTGCTGATTCAGGGCGATGGCGAGGTCTGGTCGGTTACCTGGCTGACACTGAAGGTTTCCGGACTGGCCACCCTGATCAGTGTGCTCATCGGCGTTCCCCTCGGTCTTTTGTTGGCCCAGTCTCGCTTTCCCGGCAAGGCGGTCGTCGTCAGCCTCGTCAACACCGGCATGGGGTTGCCCCCTGTGGTGGTGGGCCTGTTCGTGACGATCCTGCTCTGGCGCAGCGGTCCCCTGGGGATGCTGGGCCTCCTCTACACGCCAGCCGCCATGATCCTCGCCCAGGCGGTCATCGCTTCGCCGATCGTCATGGGCCTCACCTTTGCCGCCGTCGAACAGTTGGATCCCAACCTGCGCCTGCAGATCCTTTCCCTCGGCGCGACACGGTGGCAGGTCTACTGGCGCTTGATCCAGGAGGCGCGACTGTCCATTTTGGCCGCTGTCATCGCCGGTTTTGGCGGTGTCGTGTCTGAGGTGGGCGCCTCCATGATGGTGGGCGGCAATGTAAAAGGGCTGACACGGGTGTTGACGACGGCTACAGTCATGGAGGTGTCCAAAGGCAACCTCGATGTGGCCATTGCCCTCAGTCTGATCCTGCTGGGGCTGGCCTACGGGGTGACCTTGATCCTGACGGTCATTCAACAGGGGAGGCGGATGGGTTGATGCCGGACATCTGCGCCGCATTGGAAATGGTTGAGGTCATAAAAAACCGCCGCAGCCTGTTGCAGATCGACGATCTGCAGTTTCACGTTGGTCAGATCACAGCCGTTATCGGGCCCAACGGCGCCGGCAAGAGCACCCTGTTAAAGGTGCTGCACGGGTTGGAAAGGCCGACAGCCGGAACGGTCCGCTTTCGCGGGCGACCCCTGGGCGGTTCGGACCTGCTGGAGAACCGGCGGCGGATCGCCATGGTCTTTCAAAGCCCCTGCCTGTTTCAGACAACTGTTTATGAAAACATCGCCGCCGGTTTGCGCATCCGCGGCGTTCGTCGTTCCGGGATCGCGCCGGTCGTCCATCGCTGGGCCGCCCGTTTCGGCGTTGCCCATCTGCTGGAAAGGCAGGCGCGCCACCTCTCCGGCGGTGAAGCCCAGCGAGTGGCTTTGGCCCGGGCGCTCGCCTGCGGCCCGGAGCTGTTTTTGTTGGACGAACCCTTTGCCTCCCTCGATCCGCCGACGCGCGACGCCCTCTGCCGGGAGTTGCGTGAGGTCATTAAGGAAGAGGGGATCACGGCTGTCATCGTCACTCATGTGATGGAAGAGGTCTTTTTGTTGGCCGACCGGGCGCTGATGCTGTCGTCGGGGCGAGTTGTCCAGGATGGTACGCCGGAGGAACTGCTGGCGCGACCGGTCAACAGTGAAGTGGCCGATTTTGTGGGCAAGCGGCGCATCCTGTTGGGACGGGTCGTGGCGCGCACCGGGGAGACGGTGGTCGTGGACACGCCGGAGGGATCATTCCAATTGCCGGTCGCTGCCGGCGGTGAGGGGACCTTTCTCCTCTGCCTGCGCGAAGGGGAAGAGACCATAGAATAGGGAGGTTATTGCATTGTTGTATCAGACACCCCCAAAGGCGCCCCGAAAGAGACTCGTCATCGCGCTGTTTCTCATCCTCTCCCTGCTGTTGGCGGCCTGCGGAACAACGCCCCAGCCGGGCGGGCAGTCGACGCCGCCGAGCGGACAGGGGCAGAACATGCCAGCGCCTGCCAACCCCGATCTGATCCTGGCCACCACCACGAGCACCACGGACAGCGGACTTCTCGACGTCCTGATCCCGGCCTTTGAGAAGAAGAGGGGATACAAGGTCAAGCCCCTCTCCGTCGGCACCGGTCAGGCCCTCGCTTACGGGGAAAAAGGAGAGGCCGATGTGCTCCTCGTCCACGCGCCTGACGCAGAGTTGAAGGTCGTCGAGAAGGGCGCTGCCATCAACCGCAAGCTGGTCATGCACAATGACTTCATCGTCGTCGGTCCCTCCGACGACCCAGCCGGTGTCAAAGGGCTTACATCGACGGTGGAGGCCTTGAAGAAGATCGCCGGCGGCGGAAAACTCTTCATCTCCCGTGGCGATGACTCGGGAACCCATAAGATGGAGAAGTCCTTCTGGCAGAAAGCCTCGCTTACCCCGACCGGCAACGCCTGGTATCAGGAGACAGGCGCCGGGATGGGACAGACGCTGAATGTGGCCTCGGAGAAACAGGGCTACACCCTGACAGACCGGGCCACCTATCTGGCCCAGAAAAAGAACCTGAAGCTGGCCGTTGTGCTGGAAAAAGAGCCGGCGCTCCTCAATATCTACCATGTCATGGAAGTCAACGCCGAGAAATTCCCCAAGGTGAACAAGGAGGGCGCCAAAGCCTTTAGCGACTTCTTGCTCTCGGCGGAAGGCCAAGAGATGATCAAAACCTTCGGTGTCGACAAATACGGTGAACCGCTCTTTGTCCCTGACGCCGGAAAAAAGGAAGAGACGCTCGGGAAATAGACGAGTCGTGCACTTGCAAAAAACGAGATAAGCAAAACAGTGAAGCGGAGGCGCTGAGCCTTCGCTTCACTGTTTTTTCCTACCGTGGCCGCGTTGCGCGGGGCCTTACGGTCATAGGATAGACGCTTCGGGCGTATGTATCAGAAAGGCAGTGCGCCTATTTTTATGGGCTGCGCGACGCCGCTGCTGCCGGAGGAGGGGAGTCGATGGCCACCACTGTGACCCTCTTGCTCCTGTTTCCCTTGAATGGTGGCGAAGGGGCCGGAAAAGTTTTTTTGCGGGAAACCGGTTCGGGGGAAGGGCAGATTATCCTGCTGCCTGGCGCAGGGTGGCCGAAAGGCCGGATCCGTCTTCTCCTGTCGCCCTGGTCGGAAGCGCTTCGGGAAAAACTGGTCTTTCAGGGCCGGATCATCGAGGGGCACCTGTTGGGGAGTTGGGAGGCGGAGATGGGGCCCCCCTATCAGACAGGCCGCCTGAAAAGCTGTCCCTCGCAGCACCCCTATTCACTGCTCGCTGTCGTCGATGAAAACGATGGCCCTGCCCATCTCTACCATGGGCGATGGATGCCTCCGGGCGAAGGAAACCGGTCCAACCCGCCTGCCTGCCGGGGGTGGCGGTCATGAGCGCCGATCCGAGGGGCAGCGGGATTGATCCCCGGGTGCTCATGGCCTATGGGCTGCGCCCCCGGCGCATCGAACCGATGCGGGGCGCTTTTCGGATTGAAGACCCGGGCGGATTATGGGTGCTCAAGCGGTTTCCACACCCCGTGAAAGACTTGCAATTGATCTTTCGGTTGCAGCACCACCTGACTGTCCGGGGTTTTCGGCGGTTCTCTCCCATCAGACTGACCCCTCAGGGCGCTCTCTGCCTGAGCGTGGGCAGTGACCACTGGCTCTGTTCCGGTTGGATTGAGGGACGCGAGTGTGATTTTGATCGTTGGCGTGATCTGGCGGTGACGGCGACGGCGGTGGCAGAGCTTCATTACGCGGGGCGAGGTTTTATCGCCCCGGAGTTTGCGGGACGCAATCTGTGGCGGCAATGGCCCCGGTTGTTTGCGACGAAGCTGGCCCAGATGGAAGCCTGCCGCCAAGGGGCGGAAAGACGAATGGAACAGCAGGTGGGCACAGGCGAAGGCCAGGACGAATCGATCGAGTTTGACCGGCTCTACCTGGCCCATGCCGAGGCGCTGTTGGTCGAAGCCCGTGAAGCCTGCGCCCTTCTCGACCACTCTCCCTATCACATGCTGATGGAAAGGGAAGCGTCGGAAGGCGGAATCTGTCACCATGATCTGGCTCACCACAACGTGATCCTGAATGAGGAGGGTCAGATCTCTTTTTTGGATTTCGATCATGCCGTGATGGACACGCGACTTCATGACATCGGCAGTCTGTTGATCCGGGCCTTGAAACGGGATCGCTGGTCCGTCGAGAAGGGAGTCAATCTCTTGATGGCCTATCATGACGCCTATCCCCTTTCCCAGGGCGAGCGGGAGGTGTTAGCGGCATTTCTCTCGTTCCCTAACGATTTTTGGCAGTATGGCTGCGCCTATTACTTTGAGTCCCTCGGCCAACCGGCGGAATACCATATCAAGCGGCTAAAACGCTTCTTAAACCACCAGAAGCACCGGCGGCGCTTTTTGTCTGAGTTTCCTGGCCGCCTTTGAACCGTGAAAAGCGGCGATGGGGGGGTGGAGAGTGAGAATCGGAATTGACGCCCGCGCGGCCATCTGGTACCGGGGAACGGGAATCGGAACATACACCTATCAACTTTGCCGGCATCTGTACGAACTGTATCATGCCGATGCGCCGGAGCGGTTGCGCTTGTTTTGGCCTGGTGAGGAGTACCGCCACCTCCACATTGCCCAGGAGGAGATCTTTCGCCTCGTTGAGCAGAACCGCGAGCGTTTTTGGGAGGAGGTGCACATCCCCCAAGCGATCCAGCAGGAAAAAATCGATCTGTATCATGTCCCCCAAAACGGCATCGGCTTGCC
Source organism: Heliomicrobium gestii (assembly GCF_009877435.1). Classification (NCBI taxonomy): domain Bacteria; kingdom Bacillati; phylum Bacillota; class Clostridia; order Eubacteriales; family Heliobacteriaceae; genus Heliomicrobium; species Heliomicrobium gestii. Next base: position 32,572 of record NZ_WXEX01000001.1, read on the forward strand.
GACCGGCAAGGTTTGCAAACTGGTCGTCACCATCCACGATTTAATCCCCTATATCTGCCCGGAAACGGTTGGCAGGGGGTATTTGAGGATTTTTCTAGAAGAGATGCCGCGCATTTTGGAACGGGTCGATCACATCATCGCCCCCTCCTGCTGCACGGCCCGCGATTTGATGCAGATCACCGGGGTGCCCGAGGAAAAGATCACCGTCGTCTACGAGGCGGCGGAACCGAACTATCGTCCGCTCGATAAAGGGCAAGCGCGGGCGTACATGCGGGAAAAATTCGGCGTCACCCGACCCTATGTGCTTTATGTGGGCGGTTTTTCTCCCCGCAAGAACCTGCGGTTGCTGATCCACGCCTTCCAACAGGTTCGTCGCCATCTCCCCGAAGAGCATTGCCTTGTGTTGCCGGGGAAACAGTCGAAGGAGTTCAGTGACATTGAAATCATGGTGTCCAGCCGGGGGTTGCAGGAGCATGTTCATTTTATCGGCTTTGTGGGGGTGGATGATCTGCCTTGGATCTACAACGGGGCAAGTGTATTTGTCTACCCCTCCCTGTATGAGGGCTTTGGGCTTCCCCCGGTGGAGGCCATGGCTTGCGGCACACCGACGGTGGTGGCCAATGTGGCCTCCCTGCCGGAGGTGGCCGGTGATGGCGCCATGCTCTTCTCGCCCATTCGGGCCGAACAATTGGAAGAAATTCTGTACACCGTGCTGACCGATCCGGCGCTGGCCGCCGCGCTGGGGGAGAGGGGACTGCGCCGGGCGGCTTCTTTTAGTTGGCGCCAGGCGGCGCTGTCCACTCACGATGTGTTCGCCCGTCTGAGCTAAGCGATAGGTTGGAAGACGACGAAGGTTGGGAGGGAACAGACGTGACTATGGAAAAAAACGGTTCTACCAGTGGGGAATGGGGCCAATCGGGCGTGGAACTGTATCTCGTTTCACTCGATCTCGGCTCTCCGGACCGGGAGCGCGAGCGCGTGGGAAGTGTCGACGCCGAAATGGAACTCCTCCAGGTGGCGCGGAGGGATGATGAGGTCCGGGCCAATATCCGCCTTCAGGTGCGGGCCATCATGGAGCCGGTCGAGGAGAGAAGCGGCCGTGACGGCGAATCCTCCTTGGGCGTCGAGGCGCTTCAGGGAAAGGGCGAGCCGTCAGGTTCCGTCGACAGCCTGGAAAAACTATCCCTGATCGAACGGGAGATCCCCCTGGGGCCGAAGATGTTTCGCCAGGAGCAGATGTTGGTGGTCCAGATGCCCGGTCCCAGTGACGAGCAGACGGGAGAGGGAGAGAGCTACGCGGCGCAGGAGGCCTCTGCCTTGTCGATCCTCTATATCCACCCCTACTGGAGCGAGAACCGGCTTAAGGTTGATCTGCTTTTGTCGGTGGGGCTTGTATCCGAAGGAAGCCCTAACAGCCGTTCTGTCCAGTGGATGGAACAGACGATCCGGATCGAGGGAGAGGGCCTTCCCGAAGAGGCAAAGGTCGTCGCTTTCGCATGGCGCGTCGACCGTGGCGAAGGGGAGGCGACGACAGAACTGCGCACCCAAGTGGCCTATCTCTCTGATGAAAGGGATCCGATGGGGATCTTGGAAAAAGTCACATCCTTTAGCAGCGGGATTCTCTGGCTCGGGGAACCTCGCTTGTCCTTGAACGCGTCGAATTGGGAGATCCATGGTCCAGCCTGGCTGCTGCTGCCACAGTTGCAAGGAGCAGAGGATGAAGGGGTTTATGGCGAAGTGCCGGCAGAACCGGACAGTGTGCACGGAGATTATGGCGCCATCGAGTTGAACGCTTCGGAAGTAGGCGCAGAAGGGGCAACCGATGGTCAGACCTATGAAGAGATTGCTTCGACGAGCGATGGGGAGGTCGCCGAAAGTTGGCTTTCCCCAGGTGATGGGGTCTTCGGCGACCTTGCCACCGTTGCCGATGGCGATCGAAATGGACTGAACCTTGCCCGGAATGAGGTCGACGCCGCTTCAGAAGAAGCCACAGTGACCGCCGAGGAACCGGACGATGAGGGGATTGCCTTATCTGATCGGGCCTATGAGAGCGGGGCTCTCGGTGGCGCGACGGAAACGGCCGCCGCAGCAGCTGCTGTTGATCAAGGCATTCCGCTCGACTGGAGCGCCCACGGAGAGCTGCGCTGGGACGATGAAACTGCCGAAATCACCGGTGCAGCCCCGATTCCCGAACTCATCGCCACAGCCCTGCCAACCCCTGACGGCTTGGCCTATGGGACGACAGAATATCGTCGACCGCCCCAAGCAGACCCGTTATACCGGGAATGGGCAGAATACCCGACACCGCCCGCTTTTGACGGTGATGCCGAGTATCCCTTGCCGGAAACATATCTGCCACAGGTTTTCCACGACGAAGCGGCGGCGGCCCAAGAGGCGTCGATCCCCGTTGCCATGAACGGAGATGAAACTGGGGCCGAAGAGGTTCAGACGACAGAACTCATCGGCGGATATGCCGATTACCTGGACAGCACAATCTACACCATTCAATACGACGAAGGGTTCCTGCAACAAGCGGCGCCTCCCTCGCTGGCGCCGGTTCCGGAACCGGAACCCGATGAGACGATCGAATATCCCCTCTATGGAGAGGCTGCAGCGGAATCATTGCAGCGTGATGGAGGGGGGCCTGACCTCGCGATAGAGGCAGAGACGTCGATGGTTGCCTCAGAAGAAGAGGGTTTGTCGATCCGGGCTGAAGAATCCGGCGCAACGGGTATGGCCGAGGAAAGGGAAACCGTAGCGGCGAGCGGGACTGTTGAGCAAAGCGCCCTTATCGAGGTAACGGAATTGGTCGAAGAAGTGGACGTTGCCGTAGAGGAAACGTTATCTGCAGAGGAAACGCCTGTTGTGGATGAAGCCCCATCCTCAGAGGAAACGATGGCAGTGGAGAAAGCGCCGGTCACAGAGGGGACGCTCGCGGCAGAGAAGATTCAGGAATCGATTTTCCTCGGGGAAACTGCGCCATTCGAATTTCCGGTTGCGCCGGAGAGCATGGAAGGGTTGATCAGCGGAGGCGAAAGGCCGATCATTGCCGTCGAAGCGGAAGACCTCGCCGGTGAAGCGGCCGATGCTTCTGATGAACCGGCTGGGGCGTTGAAAACACAACCCCTTTCCCTCAAACCATCCCTGCCGGAAACGCCGCGCATCACGTCACGCTTCCGCGATCGGCCAAGAACCGGCGAAGGGGCATTGGGGAACAAGATCAACCATAAAGAGCAACCAGAGCAGCCGCAGCCGCTGCCTGCTGTGCGCCGCCTGGCTCGGCCGCTTCCCGACCTCCCCACCGCCGTCAATCCTGCGCCCGCTGCCCCGGCGCGTGAACCAAAGCCACGGGATATCCGCCGGATCCAGCGTCCCAGCGACGACATGCACAAAATCGCAGCGGCGGCGAAGCCCACCGTCGATGACACACGCGATGGAAAAGGGAATCGAAATGACAGCGGCTGGCGCTTCGTTGTCGTCGGCGCAGGCGATACGATCAGCAGCATCGCCCGCCGCAACCGGATCCCGGAAGAACTGGTGCGCAGCATCAACAAGCTGTCCACCGATGACACCTTGCAGGCTGGGCAGACGCTGATGATTCCCCGGCAACGGATGTGACGGCTGTGGCTGCCGATGGACGACGAGAACGAAAAGGGCGAGTGGAAGACCCTCAGCGATGTGTCGGAGCAACTGAAGGTTCCCCAGGAACGGGTGACGGCCTGGGTGCTGTCGGGCGATCTGTCGGCGGTCGACCTGAACGGCACCGGCGACTACCGGATCCGTCAGGCGGAACTGAGTGATTTTCTTCAGCGGCAGCAGGAGCGGACGGCGCAGGCTGTCGGGCGGACACGCCGCAAGATTGAGGAAGAGGCTATCGTCTTATCGGGTCTTTACGACTGGCTACAGCAGGAAAATAGCTCCCTATCGGCCCTGTATAAGACCATGGATGATTGCCTGCTGCAGGTGATCGACCAGTTCAAAAGCCAATACGACAGTGCCCGCGCCGCAGGGGAGACCTCGCGGGCGCGGGCTTTCCAGGATGGTCTGCTTGAGGTGTACGCCCGCTGGGAAAAACCGAAACAAGCCTATCAGCAGTGGCTGCTGACGCAGGAGCGGCGTTGGCAGATTTTCATCGCCCAACTGGGACCGATGATGGAGTCTGACGGGGTGTTGCTCACACCGGCCGATCCCTTTCTGGCGATCAACCTGTCGGACAGCAATGCCGACAGCCAGGGGACGGCGCTAGAGAACCAGCGCCGTCACAGGGACTTTTACCAGGCCCTCTACCTCTGGACGAAACGGGAGAACAACACCCTGCGAGAACACTATGAACGTATGGAACGCTGTATCAGCAAGATGGTCGACGCCATGCAGGACATGGCGAAAAAGGCGAGCAAGAACATGGAGTTCGAACGGGGCCAGGCCTTTCAGGAGGCGTCAACGATCATCTACCAGCAATGGGAACAGAGCCGATCCCAGTACAACCAGTGGCTGTTGGGCTTTCATGAGCGCTGGCTCACCTGCCAGTCGACGGTCAAGCTGGAACTGGCAAAATACCGGCAGCAATGAGGCGGCGCGATCGGGCAAGGGCCGGAGACTGTGCAGGCAGTTTCCGGCCCTTGGCATTTCCTCGTCCTTGAGGGTACAATAAACGCGGAGGGAGAAGATGGAACGTCATGAAGTGCTGCGCCTGGCCATGGATGCCGGCGAAATCATGCTGGTCAACGGGGGAGAGACCTACCGCGTGGAGGACACGATCCGGCGGATCTGCCAGGCAGGGGGATTGCCCGGGGCCGAGGCTTTTGTCACCCCGACGGGAATTTTTTTATCGGTCGACGGCGCCGGCGGCGACCCGCCGCTGTCTCTGGTCCGGCGAATTCCCCAGCGGACCATCGACCTGAACAAGATCGCCGGGGTCAACGACCTCTCGCGCCGGTTTGCCGCCGGCCAGATGGCGGTGGCCGAGGGGATGGGGGAACTGGCGGCGATCCGGCGTGAGGTGACCCATGACCATAGGCGAGTGCTCCTGGCGTCAGCTGTCGGCGCTGCCGCGGCGACGCTGTTGCTGGGGGGAACCCTGGCCGACCTGGTTCCCGCCGCCCTGGTCGGCGCCATCACCATGAACATCCTGGACCGGTTGACGGTTTTGCAGACAACGCACTTTATCAAGGAATTTGCCGGCGGCGCCATCGCCGCTGTGATCGCCCTGTTGCTCTCGGAAACGGTTCGCCTGGCCGGTGGACAGGCCGGGCTGTTGCATCCCGACAAGATCATTTTGGGCACCCTCTACCTGCTGGTGCCCGGCGTCACCTTCACCAATGCCGTTCGCGACCTGATCGCCGGCGATCTGGTCTCCGGAGCGGTGCGAGGCCTTGACGCGTTGCTGGTGGCCGGAGCGCTGGCCGGCGGCAGCGGCTTCGTGCTGGCCTTCTGGGGAGGGGGATTCTGATGGAACTGCTGATCGATCTCCTCCTATCGTTGATCGTGACGGCTGCCTTCGGGGTGCTCCAGCAACTGCCGTCGCGGACGCTGCTCCCGGCGGGGATCCTAGGCGTCGTCGGCCGTCTCATCTACCTCGGCGTCAACGCCCAGGGCCAGTCTCCGGTCATGGGCTCCTTTTTGGGCGCAGTCGCCATCGCGGTGCTGGCCGAGGCGCTGGCGCGCTGGCAGAAGATGCCCGTCATCGTCTATGTGGTTGCCAGTTTCATCCCACTCGTTCCCGGCCTGACGATTTACGAGTCGATGCGCGTCCTCCTGCAAGGGGAATACTCCCGGGGGATCGCCCTGGCCACCCAGGCCGGCTTGATCGCTGTCGCCATCGCTGCTGGGTTGGCCATCGTTTCTTCTGTTGCCCGCTTTTACAAATCCAGGGCGGCCCAAGTGCGCCGCTGAAAGGAGTTGTCCCATGCTGCTGCACCAGATGAAGGTCTTTTGGGATCGCTACGCCCGCAAGGGAGCGGTGACAGAGGGGAAGATCGCCCTGGTCATCGATCACGCCTCAGACCGTTACGGCCTGCCGGTGCAGGTGCTCGCCGTCGGGGGCGCGTTGGCGACGGTCCTCCCCCTTCGCAGCGCCACGCCGACAGGGAAGTGGACCGGTGAGGCGGGCGCTTTTGCGGAGACGCCGGAAGAGATGGAACTGCGCAGCCTGATCGGCCTGGCCGAGGTGACGCCGGAAGCGATGTGGGAGCGTGTAGCCGGCGCCATCGCCGCCGTGGAGACGGAAGGCGCGCGGGAGCACTGGCGAGAGAAGTTTCTCGATGGGCTTCGCTCTTTCCGTTTTGTGCCGGGCGGGCGTATCCTGGCGGCGGCCGGCACGAACCAGAAGGTGACCTTTTTTAATTGCTACGTGCTTCCCCATCCAAAAGACAGCCGCTCCGGCATCATGCAGCGCGTCACCGAGATGGTGGAGATCATGAGCCGCGGCGGCGGCGTCGGCATCAATCTGTCTTCCTTGCGACCGAGCGGCGCCATGGTCAAAGGCGTGATGGGAACCTCTTCGGGCCCCCTCTCCTGGGCCTGTGTCTTTTCCACTGCCACCGCCTCTGTGGAACAGGGGGGCAGCCGTCAGGGCGCCCTGATGCTCATGCTCGATGACTGGCACCCCGATATCGCTGAGTTTATCACCTACAAGACAAAACATCCCGGTGAGTTGACAAAAGCCAATCTGTCGGTGGCCCTTTCCGACGCTTTTATGGAAGCCGTTCAGGAAGACCGGATGTGGGACCTCTGTTTTCCTGATACAGACGATCGCGACTACAACCTCCTCTGGGACGGCGACCTGGCTGCCTGGAAAGGGCAGGGCAAAGGTGTCATCGTCTACCGCCGCGTCCCCGCTCGGTCGATCTGGCAGGCGATCATCGCGAACGCCCACGCCTGGGGCGAGCCGGGCGTCGTTTTTCTGGAACGGTATAACCGCCTCGCCAACACGGCCTACTGCGAGCGGATCGTCGCCGTCAATCCCTGTGGCGAAGAGGGGCTGCCGCCCTGGGGCGTCTGCAACCTCGGCTCGCTCAACCTGGCCGCCTTCATCACCGGCGAAGGGGGAGAGCGGCGTTTCGATTTTGAGGCTCTCGAAGCGACGACCGGGATCGCCGTGCGCTTTCTGGACAATGTCATCGACGGGGGATACTACTTTTTTACGGAAAATGAGCAGCAACAGAAAAACACGCGGCGCATCGGTTTGGGCACAATGGGCCTTGCCGACGTGTTGCTCCGGCTGGGCCTGCGGTACGGCAGCCCGGAGAGCCTGGCCTTCATTGAAAGGGTGTATAAGGGGATCAAGTTGGCCGCCTATGGCGCTTCCGTCGAGATCGCCCGCGAGCGGGGAGCCTTTCCGCTCTTCGAGCGGGAGGGCTTTCTCCGTTCTCCCTTCCTGAGCGATTTTCCCCAAGCCCTGCGCGACGCCATCGGCCGCTACGGCATCCGCAACGCCACGCTGCTCACCCAGGCGCCGACGGGGACGACCTCCCTGTTGGCGCGGGCCAGTTCGGGGATCGAACCGGTTTTCGCTTTCCGTTACCGGCGGCGAGACCGACTGGGAGAGCATCACCTCTGGCATCCCCTGGCGGAGGCGTGGATGGGGGAGCATCCCGGGGAAGAGCTGCCCGGCTGGTTTGTCACCGCCGGCGAACTGTCGCCGGAAGAACATATCCGCGTCCAGGCGGCCATCCAGGCCCATGTGGACGCCTCCATCTCCAAGACCGTCAATGCTCCGCGCCATCACAGCGTCGATGACACGGAACAGGTCTTCCTGCTTGCCTACCGGGAGGGGTGCAAGGGCGTCACCTATTTTCGCGACGGCTGCCGCGAAGGGGTGCTGGCCAAGGTGGAGGCCGGCGCCTGGCGGGAAGCGGGCGAGCCGGGGCGCGGCATGGTCGGCCGAGAAGAGGGGGAAGGCGCTGCTGCCGCAACTCCGGTGATTCGCCTCAGCGGTCCTGTCGTCGAAGAAGTGCCCGAGCGGGTGACGGGGAAAACCTACCGGATCAAGAGCCACCTGGGCACGACGCGGGTCACTGTGAACGAGGTGGACGGGGAACCCCATGAGGTGCTCGTCATCCAGGGCAAGGGCGGCACCGACCTCAATGCCATGGCCGAAGCGCTGGGGCGCACCCTGTCGCTTTATCTGCGCACACGCTGCGATGTGCCCAAGTTGGACCGTCTCGCCCTAGCGCTGGAGCAACTGCAGGGGATCACCGGCCGCACCTCGACAGGATTTGGGCCGGATCGGGTGTCCTCTTTGCCTGATGCGGTCGCGCTGGCCTTGCGGCGCTACCTCTCGGAAACGAGCCGTCCCGACGCCTCGCGCATCCCCTTCCAGGCCGATGTGTGCCCTCACTGCGGCGCTGTGGCGCTGGTGCGGGAAGAGGGATGCGCCAAGTGTCATGTCTGTGGGTACAGCGAGTGCTGATAAAAAAAGACCGCCTCAGAGGCGTCTCTGAGGCGAATTTTCTCAGTGATGGATCACCCAACTCGGAGGGCCGTCAAACGCTGCACCCTCTCGGGAATCGGCGGGTGGGTGCTGAAGAGGTTGGCCAGGCTCGAGCCGGACAAGGGATTGGCGATGTACATATGGGAGGCGGCAGGATTCACCGCCATGGGCATCGCCTGCATGGAGAGACCTTCGATCCGGAGCAGCGCATTGGCCAACCCTTGCGGGTTGCCGGTGATGCGGGCGCCCGTCTCGTCTGCCAGGTACTCCCGCTGTCTGGAGATGGCCATTTGGATGATCATCGCCGCGATGGGCGCCAGGAAGGCCATGACGATGGCGCTGCCGCCGCCGTCCTCGTCCTCATCGCCGGAACCGAAGAAGGCGCTGAAGCTCAGCATATCGGCGATCATGGTGACGGCGCCGGCCATTGAGGCGGCGATGGTGCCGACGAGCACGTCACGGTTTTTGATGTGGGCCAGTTCGTGGGCGATGACACCTTCCAGTTCGTCGCGGCTGAGTCCTCGGAGCAGACCTTCCGTCACGGCGACGGCGGCGTGGTTGGGACTGCGGCCGGTGGCAAAGGCGTTCGGTTGTTCTGTCGGCTGAATGTACAGTTGGGGCAGCGGCATGTCGGCCTTGCGGCAGAGCCGTTCCACCATCTCGTAGAGTTCGGGCGCTTCGTGGCGTTCAACCGGGTAGGAGCCGGTCATTTTGATGGCGATTTTGTCACTGTAGTAGAAGCTGAAGAAGTTGATCGCCAGGGAGATGAGGAAGAAGAGCAAAGCCCCCGAGCGCCCGCCCAGAAAAGAACCCATGAGGACGAACAAACCGGAGATCAACCCCATCAACAGCCAAGCCTTGAAATTATTCATAGCGACTTCATTTCCTCCTTGTTCACTTTCATTACGTTTTGAAATCCGTGCGTGCTCATTGCTGCCCGCCTTGCGCGAGAGCGTCGGCAAAAGTGACGAGATCAACAAACTGCTGGTGGAACGGTTGTTCAAAGAACAGGAATTGACCAACTGATCATGAAACTGTGGGGAAACGGTTGCTAGTTTTTTTCTAGAACCGTTTTTTTCTTTTGCCGTTCATTGAGATGCCAGCCGATGGCGAGGACGAGGACGGTCACAACAGCGGCGACCAGTGTTTCTTCTAATAGAAGCGGTGATACCCCGATGTTTTTCAGGAAGGCGAAGATGATGGGATCATGAATCAGCATTTTCCCGGCAGACCAGCCGAGGATGCCGGAGCCGCCATAGAGGATCAGGGGGAAGCGATCGATCAGAGTGAGGAAGAGGCGGCTGCCGTAGACGACGAGGGGAATGCTGACAAGGAGACCGAACCAGAGCAGACCCGGTTTGCCCTGGGAAACGCCGGCCACCGCCAGGACATTGTCGAGGGACATGACGGCGTCAGCGATGATGATGGTTTGAATGGCTTGCCAGAGGCGATCCGGTCCGGCCACATCGCCGTGATCGTTTTCCTGGATCAAGAGTTTGACGGCGATCCACATGAGCAGGAGCGCGCCCGCCGCTTGCAGCAGGGGCACCTGCAGGAGATAAATGATCAGCGCGCCCAGGATCATGCGCAAGCCGATGGCGCCTGCTGTACCCCAGACGATGCCTTTGGTGCGCAGTTCCGGCGGCAGGTTGCGGCAGGCCATGGCGATCAGGATGGCGTTGTCGCCGCTGAGGATCAGGTCAATCAAAATGATGCTGCCGACGGCCATCCAAAAGGCAGGATCGGAAAAATCGCTGAGCCTAATGCCGCTGAGTTGGCTGAGCAGTTCCAAGCGGGGCACTCCTTTCCAGACACTGTCACCGTTTTCCTTTTTGCTATATATAAAAAGACCTTTGACTCAAAGTGATTGCACTTTGAATCAAAGGTCTTGCTAGCGAAGGTTCGCCCTGGCGGCCAGGTTCATGGAACCGGTTGTTGACCGACCAGTAGGAAGCTACTCCCCTTTGAAAAACCATTCAGTTTTCTGGATGGCTATAGTATATCCCAGGATTCCTCGAAGATCAAGCGCAGCTTTGAATTCGCTTCAACATGTACTTGAACCCGCAAGTGTTTACGGATAAAATGACAGGGGGTTCTTCCACTGATTCTGCTTTTTTCGCAGTTATTCGACAATTCCCAGAACATCGAATAAGTGTTGAAATTCACAAACGCCTATGCTACAGTTAAAGTGTTCTAGTGGTCTGATCATTGTACCATACAACGATTTTTTGTGGGGGGTTCGGAGTAATGCTCTCGCAGCGTTTGCGAAACGAATCATTGAAAGAACGGATTATGTCTGCCGAACAGGCCGCCATGCTGATCGAAGACGGCATGACGCTGGGTCTCAGCGGCTTTACGCCTGCTGGCGACGCCAAGGTGGTTCCCCTCGCCCTTGTCGAACGAGTCAAAGAAGAAGGGGTTCCCTTCAAGGTCAACATCTTCACCGGTGCTTCCATCAATTCGAAAGTGGACACCCTGTTATCCGACGCGGGCTTGGTCAATATGCGCCTGCCCTACCAGTCGGACAAAGGGATGCGCAAAAACCTCAATTCGGGCAAAGTCCACTATATGGATCAGCATCTTTCCCATACCGCTGAGTTCCTCCGCTCCGGCGCGCTACCCCCTGTCGATGTGGCGATCGTTGAAGTCGTCGCCATCACCGAAGAGGGTCACCTCGTTCTCAGCACCGCTGTCGGCAACACCCCCATTTTCGCCGATATGGCCCATACCATCATTGTGGAACTGAACCTGGCCCAACCGCTGATCCTGGAAGGGCTTCACGATATCTACATGCCGGCGCCTCATGGCGATCGTGACCCGATTCCTCTGAAACACCCTGGCGATCGCATCGGCACGACTGTTGTCTCCATCGACCCTGAGAAAATCAAAGCCATTGTCGTCACCAATCAGCCCGATGTGACGGCCGATATGGCGCCTGCTGATGAAGATACGGCCACCATGGCCAACAACCTGATTGATTTCCTGCGCAAGGAAGTCGAAGCAGGCCGTCTCGGAACCAGCCTGGCCCCGCTGCAGTCCGGTGTCGGATCTGTCGCCAACGCCGTCTTCTACGGCTTCCTCGACACCGAGTTCACCGACCTGGAGGTCTACTCGGAAGTGCTCCAGGATGCCGTCTTTGAACTGATGGACGCCGGCAAGATCAAGATGGCTTCCGGTTGCTCCCTCACCATCTCCCCGGCCAAGCATGATGAAGTGATGGAAAACCTGGATAAGTACCGCGACCGCCTTGTTCTGCGGCCCCAGGAACTGTCCAACAACCCCGAGATCGCCCGCCGTCTCGGACTGATCGCCATCAACACGGCCATCGAGGTCGACATTTACGGCAACGTCAACTCGACCCATATCATGGGCACCCAGATGATGAACGGCATCGGCGGCTCCGGTGACTTTGCCCGCAACGCCCGCCTCACCTTCTTCTGCACCAAGTCGACCGCCAAAGATGACAAGATCTCCAGCATCGTGCCCATGGTCTCCCATTGCGACCACACGGAGCATGACGTCGATGTCATCGTCACCGAACAAGGCCTCGCCGACCTGCGCGGCCTCAGCCCCCGCCAGCGGGCCTTGGCGATCATCGAAAACTGCGCTCACCCCGATTACAAACCGCAACTGCTGGCCTACTATGAAGAGGCCCTTCAGCGCGGCGGTCACACGCCTCACGTCATCGAAAAAGCCCTCTCCTGGCACGCCAAATTCGTCAAAGAAGGCACCATGAAGGCCACGAATCAAGGCGAAACCAAATAAGCAGCATTCCAGACGATAGGAGAGCCGATCCGAAAGCAGGATCGGCTCTCTTTTTTTCTGTTCTATGCAGGTTTGCTTGTTTCACCGGCGTCAACCTGCGCCCCATTGTCGATTATCCCTTGTTGTCGAAGAATGCCGATGCTAGACTAATCACATTGGACATTTTTCCGCTGAAGCACCGCCATTGTGGGATTGCTGTTCGCTTTGAAAGAGGGTTTGCCGATGACGAAAAAAAGCGCAATTGAAGAAATTCAGGCCCTGCGGGGCGTCGCTTTTCTGGGCGTCGCTTTGCAGCATACGCTTGGCGCCTTTATCCACCGGCCCGATCTCACCAGGGGAGACGCTGTGGCCTATGCGTTCCTGTTCACCCTGGCGAAGCTGGCTGTGCCGGCCTTCGTCTTTATCACCGGCATGGTCGTCCTGTACAATTACTACGACCAACTGGACTATCCCCGTTTTCTCTGGCGAAGGATCCAGGAGATCCTGATTCCCTATCTCGCCTGGACCGTTTTTTACAGTTTTTACGCCGGACCGCCACCGGAATCGGCGGTCTCATGGGCTCGCGATTTGGCAAGAAATCTGCTCACCGGCGATGGCAGTTATCACTTATGGTTCGTCGTCATGATCTTTCAGTTTTACCTCCTTTATCCGATTTTTCGGTGGGGATTTCGTCACATCGGAGAAAGGGCGGCCCGCTCCAGCCGTGGGTTGGTTGCGCTGATGAGCCTGCTCGGCATCGGTTATCTGGTCCTTACCTGGTTGTCCTACTCGGTCATCCCGAATGTGGGGGAGCCGCTGGCGCTTTCAAAAGTATGGCAATTATTCAGCGATTACCGCGACCGCACCTTTCTCTTTTGGTTCTTCTATTTTATCCTGGGCGGCGCCGCCGGCTTGGCGGTGAGCCGGTGGCGCCAATGGACGACCCAGGCGCTGTGGTGGAATGGCGCCCTTTTCGCCGTGCTCTTTCTGTGGGTGACGAGGCAACTGGTGGCCGGGATCACCGAGGGGGCCGAGGGGGTTATCATGGATGTCAATGTGGCCACCTCTCTGCGTCCGTCTGTCGCCCTCTACTCGGTGAGTGTGATCGTCCTGGCCTACGGCCTGGCAACGCGGTGGCGCTACTCAGGCGATCCCCTGAGCCGGGTCATGCATCTGTTGGGGCGCCACTCCTATGGCCTATACCTGGCCCATGCCTTCACCTTGGATCTGACGGCCAGGGCGATCCGGCCCTATGTACATAACCTGACGCCGCTGCCGGCCATGACGATTACCTTCATCGGTTGTGTGGCCGGAGCGCTTACGCTGACCCTACTGCTCGGGCGGATGCCGCGAGGGGAATGGCTCGTCGGATCAAAGGCGCGCCGCAAGCCCTCTGCCAAAGCGGCATCGACATCGGGAACAGCAAATTTTTGATTCGAGAACAGCGGTGGCGTTGTCGTTGGAACCCATTGCGCCGCTGGGAGGAGCGTGCTGCTGTCGTATAAACATACGGGAATGGCATATTGATGGACAAACAGGCATATGATTTCCATAAAAAAGCAAGAACTGTGTACCTTCCGTGGCGCTCCCTCAACAAGCGTTGCCAGGATCAAGGTTATTTTGGAAAAAACTGTTGATAATTCTGTGGATAATGTGAATAGTTGGGAGGAAGCGGCTTGAAAGTCGGACTTTTACAGTTTACCGTGCGCGGCGGCGATCGGAAGGCGAATGAGGAGACGGTGGCGCGGTATATGGCAGAGGCCCGTGAACACCGTCCCGAAGTGTTGGTGCTGCCGGAGATGTGGACGACGGGCTACGATTTGATCAATCTGGCGGCGTTGGCCGATGACGGAGCGCCCTATGGCGATCTGCTCGTCCGCTGGGCCAGCGAGACAGGGGCCACAATCGTCGGGGGCTCATCCCCCGTGGGTGTCGCCGGGCGTTTCGCCAACACCCTCTATGCCTACACCCCAGAGGGAGAACGCATTCTTTCCTATGAAAAAGCGCATCTCTTTGGCCTCATGGGGGAGGATCGCTACCTCGCTGCCGGTTCCGCTGCCGGCAACTTTTCTATCGGCGAGGTTCCCTGCGGCGCTGTGATCTGTTATGACCTGCGGTTTCCCGAATGGATTCGCAAGACCGTTCTCGCCGGTTGCGAGATCCTCTTCATTCCCGCCCAGTGGCCCCTTTCCCGGCTAGATCACTGGCGGATCCTGTTGCAAGCCCGAGCCATTGAAAACCAGTGCTATGTTGTCGCCTGCAACCGAACCGGAGCCGACGAAAAAGGCGTCGCTTTTGCCGGTCATTCCATGGTCATCGACCCCTGGGGGACGCCTGTCGTTGAGGCTGGCGAAGAGGAAGGATGGCTCTGGGCGGAGATCGAGCGAGAAAAGGTAGGCCGAGTTCGCCGAAAAATGACTGTTTTTGCTGATCGGCGAGTGGATCTGTACTAATTTTGCCATTGCTCGTCTCTACGACGAAACGTATAATCTAAGATGTGGAAATGTCTGTTTGATTTGCGGGGGGGACCTGGTTGAAATCGTTTATCAAAAAAGCAGCCCTCTTCATCGTCATCAATGTCGTGGTGGGCGTGATCCTGGGACCGTTGCTCCTGTTCTACGGTCCCGTTCCTTCGTTGCGGCAGATGGTGGTCGGCTCGATCATGACGTCGCGTCATGGCTTTGTGGCCGAGTGGTTTTTATCGGAAGAGCGCATCAAGGAGATCTTGGGCCAATCAGAGGTCGAGGATATCCGCTCGACTCTGTTCAACGGCGTCACAGTGGCCCATGCCAAAGGCTCTGATCGCATCGAGGTGGAGGATATCCAGGGTCACCGTTTTACGGGCAAGGTGATGATCGTCCACGACCCGGCGCGGGTCAAGGTGGCTGTGTCGTCGAAACTGGGCGAAGCCGGCGAAACCGTTCCTGAGATGGCCCAGCGCGAAGGCGCTGTGGCGGCCGTCAACGGCGGCGGCTTTGTCGATCCCAACGGGCAAGGCAACGGCGCCTATCCTGACGGTGTTACCGTCAGCCGGGGCCAGTTCATCTCTGTCATCGACGAAGACCAGAAAGAAAACATCATCGGCATCACCAAGAAAGGCCAGATGATCGTGGGCCGCTATTCGGCGCGGGAACTGCGCGGCATGGATGTGGGCGAGGTGGTCACCTTTGGTCCGCCCTTGATCGTCAATGGCAAGCCGACGATCACCTCCGGTGACGGCGGCTGGGGCGTAGCGCCCCGTACCGGCATCGGCCAGCGGGCAGACGGCGCCATCATCATGGTCGTCATCGACGGTCGCCAGATCGGTTCCATCGGCGCGACGCTGCGGGAGTTGCAGGATTTGTTGCTCAAATACGGCGCGGTGACGGCGGGCAACCTTGATGGCGGCGCGTCGACGACGATGGTTTATAATGGCAAGGTGATCAACCAGCCGTCGAGCGTCTTCGGGATCCGCTACATTCCGACAAGCTTCGTCGTCTTGCCTGCGAAGCAGTCCAAGGGAGGAATCTGACGATGAATAAAGCCATCAAAGCCATCGGCTCGATGGTTCTCGCAGCGGTCCTCCTGCAAGGCAGCGTCTTTTGGGGACTTGAGAAGTGGGCCGCCCAGGCCGTCAATCCCGACGATCACCGGTTGCCGATTGCGAAAAGCCAGTGGCGTCAACTCAAAGTGAATACGCCCCTCGACAAGGCGCGGCAGTTTTCCCTGTCCTATAAAGGGGAGTATTTGGTCTGGAATGACGGCGATGGCTTCACCGTCTGGGATATTGATCAGGAGCGACCCTTTTACAGCGAGAAGATGCCGCCGGGCCAGCGGGTGGCGCTGGTGCAGTGGATGAATGACCGCAACCGCCTGTTGCTGATTACGGAACAGTCGGCGGCGCCGGTCAACCTGCCGGCGGCTTCCTCGGCAAAAGGAAAAACGGCCAACCAGGTGTTGGCCGATTCGATGAACCATGTTGACAAGCGCCCCTTGCCGAGCAATCCTTCCTCCAAGCAGTTGGAGTTCTCCTTCCTCAACGCTGACGGCGGGCAACGGATCTTTTCCACGCGCATCCGCGGCTTGACTGCCGCTGACGAGGTCAAGGAAGCCGTCGTGTCGACCCAATCGAACCTCCTCTACCTGACCCTCGGCGACTCTCGCCAGACGACAGCCCTCTACCGGGTGGACATCCAGCATGAGGCCAATAAGATCGCCTTGCGTGGAGGCACCAATGTGGAGCGCCTTACGGTCAGTCCGGCCCAGGGGCAGGTCTACGCTGAGTTTTGGAGCGGCGACAGTTCCAGCAAACCCTTGGTCCAGGGGATCAAGGGGGTTCAGTTGACCAGCCCGGCGGCTGGACAGGCGCTGAACTACATGCTCATCGGCACAGACGCCAAAAACAACCTCTACCTGGGGCAGGGTACGGGCCATCAGGTGCAGGAACTGTGGGTGTGGAACGGCAAGAAACTGGAGAAGAGCATCCGCCTGCCGGAGACGGCGCATCGCGACCGGATGGCCGTCGGGCCGGAGGGCCAGTTGGTCGTCATGGACGAGCCGAAATCCATGTTGAAGGTCTACCCCAAGGGCAGCGAGAGCCCGTCGGTCTTTTCCTTTGACGCGGGCGCTCGCCTGATCAACAGCGATGAACATTTTGTAGGGCTCCTTCGCGCCGGCGCTTCCGGCGGCGACTTATGGCTGCTTTCGTTTTGAACGGGCCGGGTGAAGCCCCTCGATACCGCGCCGTTTAGCGGGGCGGACTCAGCCGCCGCGATAAGACGGCGGGGCGATTCCGCTCATAGAGCAGTCGCAAGCCCTCCAGCGTCAGTGAGGGATGAATATGATCCACGGCGGCGCAGCCACGGCCGATCAACTCGCCGAAACCGCCGGTGGCGACAACCTTGATGGGGGAATCCGATGATTCCCCCATTTCCTGTTTAAACCGCCGCACCAGCCCGTCCACCATGCCCACATAGCCGTAGTAGATGCCCGACTGCATGCCGGCGACGGTGTTTTTGCCGATGGCCTGTTCCGGCTCGGTGATTTCCACACGGGGAAGTTTGGCGGCATGAGCGACGAGCGCCTCTACTGATATGCCGATACCCGGGCAGATCACCCCGCCGAGGAAGTCTCCTTTTTCGTTGACGGCGCAGACGGTCGTCGCCGTCCCCAGATCGACGATGATCACGGGACCGCCGTAAAGGTGATAGGCGGCGACGGCGTTGACGATCCGATCGGGACCGAGGCCGCGAGGGTCGTCGATCTTGATGTTGAGCCCCGTCTTGATGCCCGGTTGGACAAGCAGCGGTTGCAGGCTCCAGTAGTCGCGGAACATCTTGACGAGGACCGGGTTGACAGGGGGGACGACGGAGGAGATGGCTACCCGGTCGATGTCTCCCGGCGCGATCGCTTTGGCTTCCATCGCCTCGAGCATGAGGATGCGGTATTCATCGACCGTCTTGCGCCGGTCGGTGGCCAAGCGCCAGAAGGCCTTTTGTTCATCGCCCTCAAAGACGGCGCAGACGATATTGGTGTTGCCGATGTCCAGAACGAGCAGCAAGCGAATTCCTCCCAGTGTCGCTGGTCGCGTATTGATTTGGCGAAACCCTCGCGTATGTGTGACGTCTTCAATTTCGCTATGGTCATAGTCTAGCGGGAACTTGTCGCCAAGGCAATGTTCTTCCGCTGAAGTGACCCTGTGGCAACTGGCCGAGCAGGAGAGGACAGTAGTTTTCACGAAAATGGAAAGACTACCAATGTCGCGATTGTGACGTCGTTGAAAGGAGTCTGCCATGTTTCGTATCACCTTCTTTGGGACGGGGAACGGCTTAAGTTATCCCAATCGGGAAAACACCTTTTTCCTGGCGCAACATCTCCCCGGCGGAACCGCCTATCTGGTCGACTGCGGTGGCGCTCCCTGGCCCAAACTGGTTAAGGCTGGTGTGGGTCCGGAGGAATTGGGCGCGATCGTGATCACCCACGCCCATCCGGATCACTCCTACGGGTTGCCGGCGTTGATCCAGAGCCTCTGGTTGGCTGGCCGCAAAAAGCCCTTGCCTATCTATTGCCCGGCGGGAGCGCGGAAAATCGTGCAGGGGCTGCTCGATCTCTTCGAATTGCCGACAAAACCGAAGATGTTTCCCATCGAGTTTCGGGAGCAGTCCTTGGAGCCAAAAGAGACTGAGGCGATCCGTGAGGGCTCGCTGACTGTCTCCACCTTTCCGGCCATCCATGGCATCCCGACGATGGGACTTTCCTTCCTGTATGAATCGAAGGATGAACCGGAGAAGAGCCCCATCAAAGTCGTCTATTCGGCTGACACCGTGTACAATCCCCTTTTGGAAACTGTTGCCATGGACGCTGCCTGTCTCATCCATGAGTGCAACGGCGCTGAAGAGGCTGCGGGCAAGCATTCGTCCCTTCACGATGTGGTGCGATTGATGGAGAAGACAAAACCGAAACAGGTGGTATTGGTTCATCTGACCGAGGGGGAGGCTTATGAACGTTTAATGGCTCAGTACGGCTTAAAACAGCCCCGTTTTATGCTTGCTGACGATGGCATGAGCATTCGTGTGACCGGGTGATCGGCGCAACCAAATAGGATAGAGGTGAACGCTGGCTTTGGAGGGCCGGCGTTTTTTGTTTTCGGCGAGGCATATATTAGGGATATGAATTTACGGGCCTGCAATGAAGCAAAAGAGAAAAAATTTGGCATAAAATGGAATAAGTAGCCTTCGGCTGGCGTATAATACATTGAGTTTACCAGAGATTGATCGACCCGGTGGGGGAAATACATTGAGAATCATCATCCGAAAAACCTGTTTTGTGGCAGTGGTCCTTTCGCTCATGTTTTCGCTTTCTTCCGAGTGGAGCGAGGCCCAGTTGGCGGCCCCTTCCGGCCGAAACGGTGCGGAACCGCAGCCGGTTATTGTATTGAACGGGCTGCCCATGGAGTTTGTCCCGCGACCTCGCATCGAGCGCGGCTATGTCTTGGCGCCCCTGCGCCCGCTGGCCGAGGCCTTGGGGGCGGATGTCACCTATGATAATAAAAAACGCAAAGTCGTCATCCGGCGGGACAACCTTTGCCTGGAGGTTCAAGCGCCGCCGCTGAATCAAAAGTGGTGGCCTTGGGAACGAGGGAACCGTGTTTCAGGCAAGATTGAAGACAGCCGCATGCTGGTGCCCGTTTACTGGCTCGGTCGCCATCTGGGGGACGGATGGACCTGGGACAAGCAAACAGAGACAGGCTACTTGAGGGGCGGCTCCCCCTGGCGTGACGAGGATTATTTGGCTTTTACTCGCTGGGCCGAGATCCTCTGGATGCGGGTGGCAGCGAAAGATAACGCAAAATTATTGAAGGAACGCGGTCTGGAACCGCCGCCGGCGATGCGCCGCGAGGAGGAACTGCAGCATTTTCTTGGCGCCTATTGGTCCCGCGATAACGTGCAGTCACTCTGGCAAAGCCGCTATGGAGGCAAGGAAGCAGCGGCTGTGAGCAAGATGGGGAATGATGGGATCATCGACGCAACAGCCGTCCATAGTTGGCGCGTTGCCAGCCGGACGCCGGAGGAAATACTGGTGGAGGGCTATCTGCCCGGACAAGGGAAATATCGTTTCACAGGCCAGAAGGTCACCTATGTCCTGCGGCCCGATAACCGAGGGGCTCTAAAAATTCAGGAACGGCGGGTTGGCGCGTCCAGTTGAGTCGGGAAGATCAATAGAAACGGCCAAAAGGATAACAGCCATGACGGTCTCCATGTCGTCATGGCTGTTTGTTTTTTGATTGGTTGAAAGATGGAAGGACAAACTAACAGGGGCCTAGCGGGAGAAGAAGGATGGACAGCTTTACGGCGATACAATGGGACGGCAAAGGCTGTTAGGAAAAGCGGATTAGGGCAAAAGCAGAAGCAGCAGCAGGCGGGCAGCAGAGGACCTGTGCTGCAAAGGGGGGGACAAAAATGCAGTCCAAGAAAGTGATTCTATCTTTGGCGTTAACATCGCTTTTGGGGACGGCCGCTTTTCTGCCTGATCTGACTGACCGGCAGTTATCATGGTTGCGCCGCGCCGATCCGAAAGAGACCTGTTATTCCGGTTTCGTAGAAGCCTATGCTTTTACGGTTGCGTCGGAAGTGGCCGGGCGACTCCAAGCGCTGCCGGTGCGAGAGGGCGCTTCGGTGGCGGAAGGGACAGTGATCGCCCAACTGGATGGAACCTATGCGGAACTGCGCCTGCGGCAGGCGGAGGCCGTCGTCGCAACGGCGCGGGCGGAAAGTAGGGGAGGAGAGGTCGCTCAGGCGGAGCGTTCTTTGGACATGGCTCGCTGGGAATGGGAGCGTCATACCATACGAACTTGGCGGGGAGGAACGGTGCAGCGCATCCATGTCCAACAGGGTCAGACCGTTGCGCCGGGGGCGCCGATCGCCACCCTTATGGATAGGAAGGAGTTAAAGGTGCGCGTCTATGTGCCGGCGGATGCATTGCCTTGTTTTTCTCCAGAGGGAAAGGTGCATGTGAGCGTGGGAAAGGAGGTCTACGCCGGGAGGGTGGAACAGATCAGCGATCAGGAGGAGTTTAGCCCATTGCTCAACGGTGGGGCAGGTGACCGTCGTGACCTTGTCTTTGCCGTAAATATCGCGATCCAGGAAGGCTGGGAGCGACTGCGTCCGGGTATGCCTGTTCAGGTGACTCCCGTCGGCAGAGACGATTAAACGGGTATATTGCGCAGTCCCACCTGTCTGGTTTTCTGAAGAAAGGACGGTTCATTCCTGCATTGAGAGGCATGCGCTGGACCCCTTTTTGGTCAGTCTTTCACAAGGAGTTTCTCCATCTCTGGCGAGATCGCCCCAGCCTGGCCATGGCGGCGGGCATCCCGCTGATGATGCTGCTCATCTTTGGCTATGGCGTCAATCCCGATGTGCGTCGCCTGCCCATGAGTGTCTGGGATCAGTGTCGCAGCGCCGAAAGCAGGGAAATGATGCAGGCCTTTGTCAACACGACCTACTTCGAGATCAAGGAAACTGTCGAAGGCTACGGGGAAGTGAACCGATCGCTTGCAGACGGGCGAAGCCGGGTGGCGCTGATCATCCCGCCAGACTTCGCCGCCAACATGCAAACAGGCCGGTTGGCGACATTGCAGGTCTTAATCGATGGAACCGATCCACAGTCGACTCGCCAGGCGCTGACGATGGCTCAATCGCTCGTGCAAGCTCGCGGCGCCCGGCTCTTGCAAGCAAAAGAATCAACAATTTTACCCTCTTTTCCCTTGGATGCGAGGATCAGAATATGGTATAATCAGGAACTGAAAACCCACTTTTTTACGATCCCTGCCCTCATCGGTTTGATTATGCAGAATGTGACGATGACGTTGACTGCCTTTGCCCTCGTCCGGGAAAAAGAACGAGGCACTTTGGAACAACTGATCGTCACGCCGGTTCGCCCCGCCGAACTGATCCTGGGTAAGCTATGCCCCTACATCATCGTCGGGATGCTCTCCTTTACGCTTGTTCTGATCGCCGGGAGCGCATGGTTCTCCGTTCCCATACGGGGGAGCCTTTGCTTGCTCTTTGGACTGGCATTCTTATTCATCTTGACCTCTCTCAGCATCGGGATGCTCATGTCGACCTTCAGCGAAAATCAATTGCAGGCGATGCAGATGGCCTTTGCCTTTATCCTGCCCAGCATCCTCCTCTCCGGCTTTGTCTTCCCCCGTGAAACGATGCCCGCTTCTATCCGCCTATTGGGAAATTTCATTCCCTTGACTGATTTTCTGGTGATCCTGCGCGGCGTGTTCTTGAAAGAAAGCGGGATGGGGGAGTTGTACCGGGAGGTTCTTTCCCTGGCGGCCTTTACGGTATTTTTGTTCGTGGTGGCATTGATGCGGTTTCGGAAGCGGCTCGATTAAGGGCCGGACGTAGCGAACCGCTCGCTAAGAGCTCTGCGGCGGCGCCTGCCGCCTGTTCCGCTCGGGCGCCAAACCTCTGGGCTGTTCTGCATGTTAACCATGGCGCCCTTACCGCTTCACAGGCGGTAGGCGCTTTTCGCCGCTCCGCTCAAATCGCTCACGGTTCGCTACGCCCGGCCTGGGACAGGGGAGTTGGGGATACAGGGATGGTTCGATTTTTTGGCGAGATCAACGCTAAAATGAATCAGTGGGACTTTCAAATACGAAATATTCGAAATATTTAAATAAAAAGCTTGCAATATCAGTGGGGAGGTGTTGTAGTTGCCGAGTGTCCTGTTCCGGGAAGAACGCTGTAAGGGGTGCCGTCTTTGTACGGCGGCATGTCCGGTGGGGATCGTTGTCATGGATGAAGGCCGGTTGAATGCCCAGGGTTTTCAGCCGGCCGTGGTGACAGAGATGGACAAGTGCCGGGGATGCGCTTTTTGCGCCCGTGTCTGCCCTGATCTGGTGATTGACGTAGAGCGATAGAAAGAAAGGTGAACGTCGTGGCTGAAAAGAAGCTGATGAAGGGGAACGAGGCGCTGGCGGAAGCGGCCATCCGGGCCGGTTGCCGTTTTTTCTTCGGCTATCCCATCACTCCGCAAAATGAACTGCTCGAATACATGGCTCGCCACCTGCCGGAGGTGGGTGGGACCTTTCTTCAGTCGGAGAGCGAAATCGGCGCCATCAACATGGTCTTTGGCGCTTCTTGCGCCGGCGTTCGCGTAATGACCTCCTCATCGGGACCTGGCATCAGTCTGAAACAAGAGGGGATCTCTTACCTGGCCGGTTCGGAATTGCCGGCGGTGATCGTCAATATCATGCGCACCGGCCCGGGTTTGGGCGGGATCGCGCCCACGCAGAGCGATTATTTTCAGGCCACCAAGGGCGGCGGCCATGGCGATTATCGACTGCTGGTCCTGGCGCCAGCCTCTGTCCAGGAGATGGCCGATCTGACGGCGCTCGCCTTTGAAAAAGCCGACGAGTACCGCAATCCCGTCCTGATCCTGGGCGACGGCGTGCTTGGACAGATGATGGAACCGGTCATCCTCCCGGAACAAGCCGCTCAAGAGAGGCTGGAAAAGCCCTGGGCCACCACGGGGAAGGGGAACAACGAGAAAGCGAAACTGATCACTTCCTTATATATAAAGCCGGAAGAGGCAGAGTGCTTTAACAGCCGCCTGCGCGCCAAATACAGCGCCATGGAGGAGCGGGAGACTCGTTTCGAGCGCTACAGGGCCGATGACGCGGAGGTCATCGCCATCGCCTACGGCACAGCGGCCCGCCTGTGTATGGCCGCTGTGGACATGGTACGTGAAAGGGGCATTCGCGCCGGCCTGATCCGGCCGATCACGCTGTTTCCTTTCCCGGTAGAGCCCTTGCGGGCGGCCGCCCAGGCCGGATCATCCTTTCTCACGGTGGAACTGAGCACCGGTCAGATGGTGGAGGATGTGCGCCTGGCGATCGAGGGAAGGCAGCCGGTGGAGTTTTACGGGCGCACCGGCGGAATGGTTCCCGAACCGCGGGTCATCGCCGACCGCTTGGAGGAACTGGCCCGGAAAAAAGCGAGCGCTCAGATGGCGCGTTCAGATGAGGGAGGGGCGGCGTAAGTGATGGGAACAAAATTATTCAGCCGGCCTGACTGCCTGCGCGATGTGCCCACCCATTACTGCCCGGGATGCCATCACGGCATTATTCACCGGCTGGTGGCGGAAGCCATCGACGAGTTGGAACTGGCGTCGCGCACGATCGGGGTCGCCCCTGTCGGCTGTTCTGTCTTCATTTATGATTATATCGACACCGACTTTATCCAGGCCTCCCACGGTCGCGCGCCAGCTGTTGCCACCGGTGTCAAGCGGGCGCTGCCCGACCGGATCGTCTTCACCTATCAGGGCGATGGCGACCTGGCTGCCATCGGCACGTCGGAGATCATTCACACAGCGGCGCGCGGCGAGAATGTGACGGTGATCTTTGTCAACAACGCCATCTATGGCATGACCGGCGGCCAATCCGCCCCAACCACCCTTCCCGGCCAGTCCACCACAACGACTCCGAATGGCCGCGACATCGTCGCCGACGGCGCCCCTATCCAGGTCTGTGAGATGCTCAACACACTGCAGCGTCCCGCCTTGATCAGTCGCGTCTCTGTCCATACGCCGGCCCAACTGGCGCGGGCCAAAAAAGCGATCCGCCGCGCCTTCCGGTGCCAGCAAGAGGGAAGGGGATTCTCCTTCGTGGAGGTGTTGTCGGCCTGTCCCACCAACTGGGCGATGACGCCCCTGGCCGCCAACCAGTGGCTGGAACAGCAGATGCTGCCCTACTACCCGATCAAGGATTTTCGGAAACCCGAGGGGGTGCAATGAGATGGAGCAGCGATTGATTTTTGCCGGTTTCGGCGGGCAGGGCGTCATGTTAACGGGCCAACTGGTGGCGTACGCCGGGATGCTGGAAGGAAAACATGTGGCATGGATCCCATCGTACGGCCCCGAGATGCGCGGTGGGACGGCCAATTGCAATGTCACCGTCTCCGACCGGCCCATCGCGTCGCCCATCGTCTATGAGCCGACCGGCGCCATTGTCCTAAACCAGCCTTCGCTGGACAAATTTGGTCCATTGGTGATCCCGGGCGGCGTGCTGTTGATCAACGCCTCCCTCATTGGCGAATCCAGTCGGCGTGTCGATATTCGGCAGTTGCGTCTGGCCGCGAATGATCTCGCTAACGGTCTAGGTAATCTCAAGGTGGCCAACATGGTCCTGCTGGGCGCGCTGCTCCGACTGACGAGTGTGGTCCATGTAGAGTCGATCATGGCGGCCTTGCAAAAAATCCTGCCGCCCCACCGCCACAACCTGTTGCCGGTCAACCGGGCAGCTTTGGAGACGGGGATGGCGCAGGCGACGCCGGCCGTTGCGCTACAGGGAAGATAAGGAAAGACAAACACCGCTTCCTCGTCATACAGGAAAAAGCGGTGTTTGTCGTATGCAATCGAAAACAGTGTGAACGTTTTTTCGGCAGCCGTGACGATAAAGCCATTCAAAGGGGATTCAAAGGGGATGCTACCGCGGCAGATCTTTCACTGGCGAATCCTCTGGCACATTGACCTTGGTGTTTGGCGTCAACTGCACCGTCTTCATGTTTGCCTTTGGTTCCACATTGCTGTGTTGTTCCACTTGGTTTGTCTTTGTCGCGTGAGGGTCGCCCAGTATCCCTTGATCCATTTTCTTTGCCTCCCATTGTCTCCAAATCATGCGTCCATTTCGCCGATAGCTTTTGCCGCTCCTGACGGCTTCATTCCTTTTCCTCATCAGGTCGATAAGCCGGCGATGGCCCCCCATTGCCGAAGGGGGTTTTCTTCCCCTGAACTGGCCCGTTGACGTCCGTCTTCCCAACCTCGCCTACCGTCGCCAGCGTCCCCACCTCCCCCAACGTCCGCGGTTCTGGCAACCGGTACGCCAAGAACAGGGCTGCCGTTTCTATCGCCGCCACAACCCAGAAGATCCACTCCATCGGAACGAGCCGGAGGAAGGCGCCGGCGGTGATGGGAAGAAGGGCGACGGGAGCCGAGAATAGGTTCGACAGGCTCACATAGACAGGTCGCTTCTCCACCGCCGTCGTTTCCATGAGGTAATTGACGAAGCCCAGCCATCCCCCCAAGCAGGCGCCCAGGCTCATAAAGCCGAGGCCCGTTCCGGCGAAGGCAGCGTATCCCCCGAGCCCCTGCGATAAGACGATGAGCAGAGGGACGGCGATGTTTAGGGAGGTTACAGTCATGATCGTCCGCCGGTTGCCGAAGCGATCGCTCAGATACCCCAACAGCAAACCACCGCTCACCTGTCCGAGCACCTGCAAGGACAACAGGACGCCAGGCGCCCAGGGGGGCAGGATCGCCGCCTGACGGACAAAGAGGATATAGAAGGGAAAGCCCAGCACATTGAAACTGGTCAGCACCTGGACGAGCAGCATCTGCGAGAAGAGGCGATGCTCCTGCAGGTACTGGGGGATGCGGCTGACCACATGGAAGACCGACAACTCCCGCGCCTTCCCCTTGGTCTTTGGCGGATCGACAGCCAGACGGATCATCGTCGTCGATAGGAATAAAAAAGCGCCGCCGATGATGATGAGCAGAGCGAAGTTATCAGGGAAGGCCAGGCGCGGCGAGGCGAAGACGCGCTGGACTGCCAGGGTGCCGGCCAAAGCGCCCAACCCGCCGAGGGCTTGCATGGTGCCGAAGAGCTTTCCCCGGTGGGATTCATCGATGGTCCGGCCGAAGATATCCATCAAAGGGACTTGAGCGATCCCCTCACCGAAGGAAAACAGGGTGTAGGCGCTCAAGAACAGCACGGCTACCATCGCCGGCGCCCAGTCAAACCAGATCGCCAGGGCAGGGAGGAGCAGGGAGAGGCGTGTGATCAGGTGGAGCCGGAAGATGAAGCGGTGCAGCCGGGTAGCCCCGGTTACCCATCCGGCCATCAGGATTTGGGGCAGGAAAAAACCGACCGTTCGGACAGTGGAGGCAAAGCCCACCAGGATGGGCGATTGGGTAAGTTGGTTGAGGAAAAGCGGAACGACGATGGTGCCATCGATGAAGGCGAGAGCGGTAAAGTAGAGGGCGCCGTTGGCCGTCAGAAAATAAAAGTTTCGTTTGTCCACCGGATCGCGCCACTGCATGAAATCGCACCTCCTGCTTGCCATGATTCGTTATTCCCCGAAACCATTGGCACCCTCGTTTCCCTACAAAGGCAGAAAAAAGGATGACCCATTTTAGATTTCCCGGAAGGCAGAAGGAGGATTCCGGGATCAAACGTCGAATACCTTTTCAGATTGGTGGTCAGACCATCTGAACATCTGTTTGTACTTTTTTTAACATGTCGCGATTCGCAGCCCGGTCTGACCGTCCAATCGATATGAAATAAAGGAGTTGGAAGAACGTGTCCTCGGAAAAACTTTTTTCCGTTTTTAAGGAAAAGGCGGGGGTCATGTCCGCCCAGGTTCACCGGGTGGGCACGTGGGCTCAAGCTGGCGACCTGATCGCTGATCAGGTCAAAGAGCTGAAGGCGCAACGGGTTCATCTGTTTTCCACCCCACAACTGGAGAAGACAAACTGCCGGGCCACGCTGGCCAAGACCGGGGTCACCATTTCCGATAAACTCGATCGACACGAACTGGATATCACCGATGTGGGCATTACTTACGTTCCGTATGCGGTTGCGGAGACAGGATCAATCTTTCATCCGGAAACGGATCCCCTGGGCCGCGCCGTGACCATGTTGTCGCCGACCCATATCGCTGTCGTTCCTTTCAACAAAATCCTCCCGACCGTCGCCGACGCGCTGGAAACGGTCGTTAAAGACTTTGGCGCGGTCCCCGGCTACATGTCCTTCATCTCCGGACCGAGCCGAACCGCCGACATTGAGCGGGTGCTCACCATCGGCGTCCACGGCCCCAGCAAACTGATTGTCATTCTTGTCGACGAAGGGGTGTAAGCGGAATGTCCAACGAGCAGCACAACCAGGACTTCAAAGCGTCGATTCAAAAAGCCCTGAACGACCAGGTCATGCGGGGCGCCCTCAGCCGCTTCGCCGACGCCTACCCGACGGCTCGCAAAAATGCCTATGAGGGTGTCGACATTGAGGCGCTGCGCAGTGAGATCGCCTGTGCCAAAGGGAAAAACGGCGAAAATCTGGACCAACTGATCCAACTGTTCACCGAAAACGCCACCAAGCGCGGCGCCAAGGTCTACTTTGCCAAGACGGCGGAAGACGCCAACCGCTACATCGCCAACCTGGCCATTGAGAAAAAAGTCAAAAAGATTGTCAAATCCAAGTCCATGGCATCCGAAGAGATCCACCTGAACGATCACCTGAAAAAAGCCGGCCTGATCGTCAATGAAACCGACCTTGGCGAATGGATCATCCAACTGGCCGGCCAGAAGCCGAGCCACATGGTCATGCCCGCCATCCATCTCTCGAAAGAGCAGGTCGCCGGCTACTTCAGCAAGGAACTGAAGTCGGACATCCCGCCTGACATCCCCCTCATGGTGCAAAAAGCCCGCGTCGAACTGCGCACCAAGTTCCTGGAAGCCGACATGGGCATCTCCGGCGCCAACTTCGCCGTCGCCGAGACAGGCACCATCGCCACCGTTACCAATGAGGGCAACGCCCGCCTGACGACAACACTGCCGCGCGTGCATGTCGCCCTCGTCGGCATAGAAAAGGTGATCAATGACTTTAAGGAAGCGGCGAACATCATCAAGGCGTTGCCGAAGAGCGCCACGGGCCAACTGATCACCAGCTACGTCACCATGGTTACCGGCGTCACCCCCACCGAGGTCGACGGCCAGGTTCAAGACAAGGAACTGCACATCGTTCTCATGGACAACGGCCGCAGCGACATGCTGAAGGATCCCAAGTTCAAACAGGCGTGGCAGTGCATCCGTTGCGCCTCCTGCCTGAACGTCTGCCCGGCCTACCAGATGGTTGGCGGCCACGTCTATGGACATATCTACGCCGGCGGCATCGGCGCCATCTTGACCTTCTTTTTTAACGATCCCACAGACGCGGAAAAACCGCAAAACCTCTGTCTCGGCTGCGGCCGCTGCACCGAGGTCTGCCCCGGCAAGATCCCCATCCCCGATCTGATCCTGGAGATGCGCCGCCGCATGGCTCAGAAAAAAGGCATCGGCCTGATCCCCAAGGCGATCTTTGATCTCGTCGCCAACCGCAAACTGATGCACAGCCTGCTGCGGGTCGCCTCCATCGGCCAGTTCCCCCTGACCGGCGGCAAGCCCTTCATCCGTCACCTGCCCTTTTTCTTCTCTGAGTTGACGAAGGAGCGCAGCCTGCCGGCGGTGGCGCCGAAGCCCTTCCGTGACATCGCCAAAGAGCGGGAGAAGAAAAACACGGGCAAGAAAAAGCGGGTCAACTTCTACGCCGGCTGCCTCATCGACTTTGTCTACCCTCACATCGGCACCGCCGTCTATGACGTCCTCGAGCATGCCGGCTGTGAAGTCTACTTCCCCTGGGAGCAGGCATGCTGCGGCGCTCCGGCCAAGTATATGGGCGACACCGATTCCCAGACCCGCCTGGCCAAGCAAAACGTAGCCGCCATGGAAGAGGGCAACCCTGACTACATCGTCTCCGCTTGCCCGACCTGCACCGTCGCCATGATGGAAGACGTCGTCGAGGTGCTCAAAGAGGACCCCGCCTGGCATGAACGGGCCAAGAAGGTGGCCGCCAAAGTCCGCGACTTCTCCGCCCTGGCTGAGGAACTGGGTGTCAAAGCCCCCGGCAAGAAGAAGAGCCTCAAAGGCAAGTTCACCTACCATGACTCCTGCCACTACCGCCGTCACCTGCACCTGTCCGACGTTCCCCGCAAGCTGCTAACCGAAGTGGCTGGCATGGAATTGGTGGAGATGAAGGACTCTGACCAGTGCTGCGGCATGGCCGGTTCCTACCTGGTCAAGTTCCCCGAAATCTCCGCCCCGATCCTGCAGAAGAAACTGGACAACATCGCCGCCACCGGCAGCGAACTCGTCTGTGTAGACTGCCCCGGCTGCGTCATGCAGATCGCCGGTGGTTTGGATAAACGCCACAGTTCCGTAAAAATCCGGCACACCGCCGAGATCTTGGCGGAAGCGCTCCGCAAAGGTTAAGGTTCAAGCTTTAAGAAAGAGGAGGATTCATCAATGTCTGTTCAACAAGCTATCCGCGAAGTGGAAGCGTTGCTCGGCAAAGAGCGCGTGCTCACCACTGTTGAAGATCTGGCCTGCTACTCCTTTGACGGAACGGCCGACGCGCCGTCCCAGCGCCCCGACGCTGTCATCATGCCCAAGTCGACGGAAGAAGTCCAAGCGATCATGAAGATCGCCAGCAAGTACAAAACCCCCGTCTATCCCCGCGGCGCCGGCACCAACCTTTCTGGCGGCACCATCCCCCTCAAGGGCGGCCTTGTGGTAACCTTCCAAATGATGAACAAAATCCTGGAGGTCGACTCGGAGAACCTGACGGCGACCGTTCAACCGGGCGTGATCATCGCTTCGTTGAACACGGCGGTAGCGCCCTATGGACTGATCTACCCGCCCGATCCCGGCACCGTGTCGACGGCGACCATGGCCGGCTCCACGGCAGAGTGCTCCGGCGGCCTGCGGGGCCTGAAATACGGCGTCACCAAGCACTATATCATGGGCATGGAAGTGGTTCTCGCCAATGGGGAGAAGTTCCGCGCCGGCGGCAAAACCGTCAAAAACGTGACCGCTTATGATCTCGTGAAGTTATTCACCGGATCGGAAGGCACCCTGGGCATCATCACCGAACTGATCGTCAAACTGATCCCAGCGCCGGAAGCGAAAAAATCCATGCTGGCCATCTTCAGCGACCTTGACGACGCCGGCAAGACCATCGCCGGCATCATCGCCGCAAAAGTCATCCCGGCCACCCTGGAGATCATGGACAAAACCACCATCGAAACGGTGGAAGCCTTCGCCAAAGCCGGCCTGCCCACTGACGCGGAAGCCGTGTTGCTGATCGAAGTCGACGGCATTCCCGAAGTGGTCGAAAAAGAAGCCCAGGCTGTCGTGGAAGTTTGCAAGCGTTTCAACGGCAAGGTTCAGGTAGCCCGTGACGACGCCGAACGGGAGAAGCTCTGGGCCGCCCGCCGCGCCGCTCTGCCGGCTCTGGCCCGCAAATCCCCCACAACCGTTCTGGAAGACGCCACCGTGCCCCGTTCCCGCATTCCCGAAATGCTGCGGGCGATCCGGGCCATCGCCAAGAAATATGACCTGCTCATCGGCACCTTCGGTCACGCCGGTGATGGCAACCTGCACCCGACGATCCTCTGTGACGAGCACAATCAAGAGCAGATGAAGCGGGTTCACAAGGCTGTCGACGAGATCTTCCGCGTCGCCGTCGACATGGGCGGCACCCTCTCCGGCGAGCACGGCATCGGCATGGCCAAGATGAAGTACCTTGAGTGGGAACTGGGCGCCACCGGTGTCGATGTGCTGCGCCGCATCAAAGAAGCCCTTGACCCCGATTACCTGTTGAACCCCGGAAAAATGGTTGCGGGGAGGTCCTAAGCGATGGCCGATCTGAAAACGTTGGAACAAGCGAGAGAACTGATCAATCAGTGCATGAAGTGCGGCAACTGCCAGGCCGTCTGCCCCCTCTACGCCGAGACGATGCATGAGGGCGCCGTGGCCCGCGGCAAAATCCGGCTGGCCGTCGACGTGCTGGAAGGCAAGCTGCAACCCAGCCACGCCGTCCTGGACAAGTTCGCCCTCTGCCTGACCTGTAAAGCCTGTGAAGCCAACTGCCCTTGCGGTGTCCACTGTGTCGACATCATCCTGCAGGCCCGGGCGCAATTGGCCGAAAAAGTCGGCCTGCCTTTCATCAAGCAGACCATCTTCCGCGGCCTCAAGCTGCGCCGCCTGTTCAATCTCGGTTTGAAGGTGGGCGCCAACTTCCAGGCCGTCGCTCTGAAATCGCGCAGAGAGGGAAAAGGCCGCACCATGCGTTTTCCCGTCATGGGCATGGACATGCGCCGTGTCATCCCCGATCTGGCCACCACGCATTCCCGGGACATGTTTGATGAGTACAACCCCGCCCACAGCGGCAAAGGGAAGGTGCGCGCCGCCTTCTTCACCGGCTGTGTCAACAACCTGATCTACAACGACACCTGCAAGGCGATTGTGGAAGTCCTCCGCGCCAACGACGTGGATGTGATCGTCCCGAAAGAACAGCACTGCTGCGGCGCTCCCGTCTTCATCAACGGCGATCGCAACATCGGCCGCGACATGGCCCGCCACAACCTGGAGGTCTTCACCGCCGCCGACGAGAAGTACAACCTTGATTATGTCTTCATGGCCTGCGGCACCTGTGTCTGTTCCTTCGCCGAGCACTACACGCACCTGCTCCATGATGAGCCCAAGTACCTCGCCATGGCGGAAAAGCTGGCGAAGAAGACGACCGATGTCAATCCGCTGGTGATCAAAGTGGGCGGCCTGCAAAAGCCCCTCGGCAAGGTGGAGCATGTGGTCACCTACCACGACTCCTGTCACCTGGCGCGAAGCATGAAGGTCACCGCCGAGCCCCGGGAGATCATGAAGGCCATCCCCGGCATCCGCTTCGTCGAGATGAAAGATGCGGCCCGTTGCTGCGGCGGCGCTGGCTCCTTCAGTTTGACCCACTATGACCTGTCCAAACAGATCACGACCAAGAAGGCCGAGAACATCCGCAGCACCGGCGCCACCCTGGCCACCACCGGCTGCCCTGGCTGCCGCATGACCATCGAAGACGGTCTGGCCCAGTCCAATGTCAAGATCGACACGGTGCACCCAGTAGCGCTGCTTTATGAATCCTATAAAAATAGCGGCGTGATCAAGGGGT
Source organism: Heliomicrobium gestii (assembly GCF_009877435.1). Lineage (NCBI taxonomy): Bacteria > Bacillati > Bacillota > Clostridia > Eubacteriales > Heliobacteriaceae > Heliomicrobium > Heliomicrobium gestii. The sequence goes on from NZ_WXEX01000001.1 coordinate 65,046, forward strand.
AAAAAATCTCAAGGGCTATAGAGACGGTAGCGAGACCGTTTACGAGCCCCGAATTTGATAGACGACGGACAAAAAAGAGAGGTCTGTCCCGGTGATAGGGGCAGGCCTCTCTTCGCTTTGACACTTGTTTTCCATTCATCCGACCTCTGCGGAAGGCGGGTTGTTTTACGGAAAGACGAGGTATTGGGTTTCCCTATTTCAGCAACGGCTCAACGCGCTTGACAAAATCGTTTTTGCTGCGGGCCGCGCCGATCAGCACATCGGCGATGTTCCCGTCCTTGTCGATGAAGAAGGTGGCCGGTATCGGTTGTATGCCATAGGCCGCCGCAGCCGCATGGGAGGGATTTTTGTCGAGTAGGATGGGGAACTTGATGTCCAGCTTCTGCACGAGTTTCTGGACATCGGCTTCCTTGTCGTTAAAGGTGAGGTTAACGCCTAAAACAGCAACCCTGCCCTCATATTCTTTGGCGAACTCATTCAGATCAGGCATCTCCGAACGGCAGGGCGGGCACCAAGAGGCCCAGAAGTTGATCACCACCGGTGTGCCTTTATAGTTGGACAATGATTCTTCTTTGCCGTAGAGCGATGTGAGTGTAAAGTCAGGCGCTTTTTTGCCCTTGACGGCGGCCACAGGGTCATTGGAAGCAGCCGATGGGGCTGATGGTGAGTCGCCTGCGCTGCTGTTGTTTCCGCCTTCTGTGGAGACACATCCACCTGCCGCCAGTGAAAGGAGCAGCACCGGGGCGAGGAACCATTTGGTCATCATGTTTTTCATCGGCACAGATCCCCCTACATGATTTATTTTAACGGGTTTGATGCCTGCCAGTATACCCCGTGGGGTATTAATCACATCTATACTACCTTGTTTTTGCCTGGGTGACAAGAGGGATGCAAGGGTTAAAAAGGGGATAGATGTAAAAAAAACCCCGCGCCTCAGGGCGCGGGGGCAGTATACGGTGCCTTGTCACGGGTCTGTTTCGGATGGATTCAAGTTTGATATCTTAGCGCTTGGAATAAGCGCCTTTGTCTTCCGTGCGGCCCATCACCGAGAAGCCGAGGATGGCCACGATGACAGCAGTGATGCCGAGGAGCATGAAACCGTCAGACTGCAACTGAGCCGCGTTGGCGGCTGCAGCGACAGCGGCAGCGCCTTTCTGATAGACGGGGATCATCCAACTCAGGACGGTGGCTTGCAGATAGGTCATAAAGCAAATGACCACCAGGAAGAACAGGGAGTGTTTCACGGTGAAGCGGAACAAATCCGATTCCTTGCCGACCAAGCCAGTAGCGGCGGTGGCGACGGCGATGGACTGGGGCGAGATCATCTTGGCGGTGACGCCGCCGGAGGAGTTGGCAGCAACGGTCAGGACGGGATCGACGCCGATCTTGTCGGCGGTGACGCCTTGCAGTTTGGCAAAGACGGCGTTGGCCGAGGTGTCAGAACCGGTGATAAAGACGCCGAGCCTGCCCAGGATGGGCGAGAAGAGGGGGAAGAGCGCGCCCGTGGCGGCCAGGGCCATGCCCATGGTGTAGGTCATGCCGGAGGAGTTGGCGATGGAGGAATAACCGAGAACCGCGGCGATGGTGATGATGGGGAACTTCAGGGACTTGATGGTGTCCCAGAAGACACTGAGACCTTGGCTAAGGGGCATCCGCACGATCACCATGGTGATGAGGGCGGCAACCAGGATGGCTGTGCCGGCGGCAGAAAGCCAGTTGAACTTGAAGAGGACCTCAATCGGCTTGCTGGTGGCCGGGTTGATGACAGCGCCATCGATGATAGGGAAGTGGAATTTCAGTGTGACCGTTTCCAAAACCGCGTTGACTGCCTTCATGCCCCAGTCGCCGACCAGGATGGTCAGGATGACAAAGGGGCTCCAGGCCTTCAGCACCTTTTTAAAGGTCAGGTTTGCTGAGGAAGCGCTGTAGGTGGCGGCAGGTTCATTTTCAAAGCGCCAAACGTTTTTGGGCTTCCAGAGCTTGAGGAAGACCACCAGAGAGATGATCGAGCAGAGGGAAGAGATGATGTCGGGGAGCATGGCGCCCAGGTAGTTGGAGGACCAGAACTGGCCGATGGCGAAGGCGCCTCCGGAGATGAGGGCGGCCGGCCAAACTTCCTTAACGCCTTTCCAGCCGGACATGATATAGACCAGCCAGAAGGGGACGAAGATAGAGAGGAAGGGAAGCTGGCGACCGACCATCTGAGAGATGGTGAAATCGTCGATGCCGGAAACCTGGCCGGCGACGATGATGGGGATACCGATGCCGCCGAAGGCGACAGGCGCCGTGTTGGCGATCAGGCAGAGGCTGGCGGCATAGAGGGGGTTGAAGCCGAGGCCGACGAGCATGCCGGCGGTGATAGCGACAGGCGTGCCGAAACCGGCTGCCCCTTCGAGGAAGGCGCCGAAGGAGAAGGCGATCAGCAGCGCCTGGAGGCGGCGGTCATCAGTGATGGAGGCGATGGAATCTTTGATGACTTCAAACTGGCCGCTCTTGACGGTGAGGTTGTAGAGGAAGACGGCCGTAATGACGATCCAGCAGATGGGGAAGAGACCATAGAGGGCGCCTTGCAATGTCGAGGCGATAGCCAATTGAGCGGGCATGCCATATACAAGGATGGCGATGAGAACGGCGAGGGTCGTTGTAGTGACACCGGCGATATAGCCTTTCATCTTCTGAATGGCCAGGGCCCAGAACAGATAGATGATGGGAATAACGGCGATGGCAGCAGACAGGAAGATATTCCCCATGGGATCGAATACTTGAGTCCACATAATTGGGGGCCTCCTTTCAAATTGAGAAAGTGCATGTGACTTCTAGCACAAAGATAAGTGCAGTGAAGCTGGGGAATCGGTAATCAGGAAGACCTGTCGCAAGAACAACGGAGATTGGCGGTAAATCCCCCCTCTACGAGCCTGCCGGTTAGTTCAATATTCCTATCTCCATCGTCATCTCACGATAAGACGAACTAACCAACAAGAGATATGATGGTCTGACCGGCACTTTTATTACTATTCTCTGAATATCTGAAAACTCCTTCTCGCTTGTGAAAACTTTTTCGATTCCCCTGGAAAATTCGTACGATCGTGTGAACTGTACTATCAAAGAACCACATCGGCAGTGGACAGACGATGGGCAGGAAGTGAGAAGCGGGCAAAATTCTGCTGAATCAGAAGATTATTATAATAGGAAGTGATTAAGAATAGATTCACAAATATTCAGATTTGCCCTTTTTATTCGATAAACAGATAATACAGTTATTTCGGTCTTTTGTCCAGATAGCCGACGGCGCTGAGCGCCGCCACAGCGCCTTGGCCTGTGGCTTTCGCCAGTTGATAGGGCTTGCCTGTGCAATCGCCGGCGGCAAAGACGCCGGCGATGTTCGTCTCCATCTGCCCATTGACGGCGACGGCTTTTTTATCGGTTGCCAACCCGGGAACGAGGTTCTCGGCCTTCTGCGTTTCCCGGAGGATAAAAACCCCGTCAACAGCGATTTCCTGTTCGTCGACGATCAGGGAGGAGACCGTCTCTGTTCCCTTGATGGAGAGGGATGTCCCCCGCATGAGCGTCGTGTTGCCGGGGAGGGATGGAACGGTGGCAACCGCTGCGGCCGAAGTGTCATGGACAAAAGCCGTCGAAGCGCGTTGTGGGAGCACATAATAGACCTGTTTTGCCACACCGGCGAGAAACAAGACTTCATCGTGGGCAGCGCCGCCGGTGTAGTCGAGCAATGCCACAGCCTTTTCTCGAAAGAGTGGACCGTCGCAGGTGGCGCAATAGGAGACCCCTTTGCCCAGGTACTCATTTTCGCCGGGCAAGACCCTTTCGATATGAACGCCGGTGGCGATGATCAACGACCGTGCGCTGTACTGACTCTTCCCTGTGATCACGGCGAATTCGCCGTCTCCCGGATATACGGCAGTGACACGTTCTTCTCTCAGTTCGATTCCGCGGCTGCGCACGTGTTGGAGGTAGCGCTCCATCAGTCCTTGACCGGAGATCTCCGGCAGACCCAGGTAATTATCGATCCGCTCTGCCTTGGCTAAGCGGTGGCTGCACTGCTTAGTGCCCAAGATGAGGAACGATTTATTCCGGATGTTTAGATTTAACGCTGCCGACAGTCCGGCGGGTCCGCATCCGATGACGATACAATCGTAACGATCTGACATGTGTAACTCCCCTCTGAATGGATCGGCTTGATTGGCCCTATTCGGTAACAGCAATAGGTCTAGTCTTTCCCGAAGGGTGGATTTTTTTGAGAAAAGTAGATTATGCACGCAAGTAAAAATATTCTTGAAATTATTGCAATGAAGTGTTACATTCACTCCAGACAGGTCTCTGCGGACAACGTCTACCAACATGGCGAACAGGCGCCGCCGCCGTGAACAATGGACGAAAGGGAACCATTGCGACGAGTCAGAATTTTTGTCAGATTCGAGGGATAAATCATGGCAGATCTTCCACAATTGTCTACGCTTTGAACATGGTATGTTGAGCTTGTTACGTAAATATACAAGTATGAAATAAGGCGCAATGTGAATAAAACAGATGAAATCGAGACTTATTTAGCCTATTTGCCCTTGTACGCACAGTTGACTGGTCTTGTCCACGATGCTAAACTACGCGGTGAGAACAGGGTTCGCCTAATTCGCGAAGGAACAGGGTATGGAAGGAGGATGATTGAGAAAAAAAGTGCAAGTCGTAGAAGCGGGGACCTGCTTATTGGCGGGCCTTTTGCCTGTTAGCGGGGCATGGGCCGGTAATGGAGCAGAATAAAACGGCTTCAACGGGTTTTTTTTTAGGTTAAAGTGTGAATTTTGTGAATTGGGCGAAAAAGAAAGAGAGATTTAGTTCTTCTACTACCCTTGGGGGCGGAAAGGAGCAGCGGAATGTCGGACAATAATCATTTTCTGATCCGTAAGTTTCACTCCTTGCTCGGCATTATTCCTATCGGTCTGTTTTTTGCTGAGCACACGGTCATGAACTCCATGGCCATCGTCAGCCCGGACATCTGGCTGGCTTGGACGAGTTTTCTTCATCACCTGCCGTTCAAGATCCTCCTTGAGATGGCAATGATCTTCCTTCCCATCGCTTTCCACGCCATTTACGGCCTCTATATCGTCTATGTGGCCAAGAACAACACCCTCCAGTACAACTACTTCCGGAACTGGATGTTCTACCTGCAGCGCATCACAGCCATCATTACTGTTCTTTTCGTGGTGTGGCACGTCTGGTCCCTGAAAATGATGGACTTCTGGCATGCGACCAACGGCACCTACTTCACCAACTTCGGCCACTACCTGGCTTCCAGCCCCATCGCGTTGGTCGCCTACGTCATCGGTTTCCTGGCTGCGGCCTTCCACTTCGCCAACGGCATTTGGAGCTTCTGTGTCGCCTGGGGCATCACGATTGGTCCGAAAGCGCAAAACGTGACATTCGTGCTCTGCATGGGCATCCTTGGCGTACTGGCTGTCGGCGGTCTGGGAGCGCTCTTCTTCCTGATGAATGCGGCTCACTAACGATATATAGAGGTGGGATGAAATGGAAACGCGTATTATCGTCGTTGGTGGCGGTCTTGCCGGTTTGATGGCCGCTATCAAAATCTGCGAAGCCGGCGGAAAAGTGGACCTCTTTTCCCTGGTTTCCGTGAAACGCTCCCACTCGGTCTGCGCCCAGGGCGGGATCAACGGGGCGGTCAATACGAAGGGTGAAGGCGACTCCCCTTACGAACATTTCGACGACACTGTCTACGGCGGCGACTTCCTGGCGAACCAGCCACCCGTCAAGGCCATGTGTGATGCGGCCCCTGGGATCATCTACATGATGGATCGCATGGGTGTCATGTTCAACCGGACTCCGGAAGGCCTTCTGGACTTCCGCCGTTTCGGTGGCACGAAGCATCACCGCACCGCTTTTGCCGGCGCCACGACGGGCCAGCAGCTCCTCTACGCGCTGGACGAACAGGTTCGCAAATGGGAAGCAGCCGGTCGTGTTACAAAATATGAGAACTGGGATTACCTCTCCTCTGTCCTTGACAACGAAGGCGCCTGCCGCGGCATCGTCGCTCAGGATATGGCCTCCATGGAGATCCGCGCCTTCCGCGGTGACGCCGTCATCCTGGCCACCGGCGGCATCGGCATGATCTTCGGCCGTTCCACCAACTCGACTATCAACACCGGTTCGCCCCAAGCTTCGGCCTATCAGCAGGGTGTCTACTACGCCAACGGCGAGATGATCCAGGTGCACCCCACCGCCATCCCTGGCGAAGACAAGCTGCGCCTGATGTCTGAATCGGCTCGTGGTGAAGGCGGACGGGTGTGGACCTATAAAGACGGCAAACCCTGGTACTTCCTCGAAGAATGGTACCCGGCCTACGGCAACCTGGTCCCCCGGGACGTGGCCACCCGCGCCATTCACAAGGTCTGCTACGAACTGGGCCTCGGCGTCGACGGCAAACCCCAGGTGTATCTGGATCTGTCCCACATCGACGCCAAGACCCTGGATCGCAAGCTTGGCGGCATCCTCGAGATCTACGAGAAGTTTGTCGGCGACGATCCGCGCAAAGTGCCCATGAAAATTTTCCCCGGTATGCACTACACCATGGGTGGTCTCTGGACCGATTACAACGGCATGACCAACATCCCCGGCCTCTTCGCCTCTGGCGAAGCCGAGTACCAATACCACGGCGCGAACCGTCTCGGCGCCAACTCGCTCCTCTCGGCCATCTTTGGCGGCATGGTTTCCGGCCCGGCGACGATGAAGTATGTCAAAGGTTTGAAAAAATCGTCCGCCGACGTTTCCCAATCCGTCTTTGACCAGGAAGTCAAGCTCCAACAAGCCAAGATGGAAGAGATCTTCCGCATGAGCGGCACCGAGAACCCCTACAAGATTCACGAAGAGCTCGGCAACATGATGCTGCAGCACGTCACCATCGTCCGGATCAACAAAGACCTGAAGGCGACCGATGACAAGCTGCAAAATCTCATGGCCCGTTGGAAGAAGATCGGCTTGCCAGACAGCAGCCGCCATGCCAACCAGTCGGCCATCTTCACCCGTCACCTCTGGAACATGCTTGAACTGGCCCGCGTGATCACCGTCGGCGCCCTGAACCGGAACGAGAGCCGCGGCGCTCACTACAAGCCCGAGTTCCCGAACCGTGATGACGTGAACTTCATGAAGACGACGAAGGCCAAGTGGACGGCCCAAGGCCCCGCGCTCGAGTATGAAGACGTCGATGTCTCTCTGATCAAGCCGCGGCCCCGCCGTTATGACGTGGACAAGGGGGCGAACTAATCATGGCCGAAACGATTCGTTTGCGTGTAAAACGGCAAGACGGTCCGAATGGGACCCCGCGTTGGGAAGAGTTCGCCATTCCTTATCGGAAGAACCTCAACGTGATCGCCATGTTGCAAGACATTCAGAAAAACCCCGTGCTGGCCAACGGCCAGAAGACGACGCCTGTCGTCTTCGAGTGCAACTGCCTGGAAGAAGTCTGCGGCGCTTGCAGCATGGTCGTCAACGGCAAGCCTCGCCAGGCCTGCTCGGCCCTGGTGGATCAACTGAGCCAGCCCATCACCCTGGAACCGCTCTCCAAGTTTCCGCTGATCCGAGACCTGCAAGTCGACCGGAATCGCATGTTTGAGAGCCTGAAAAAGGTGAAAGCCTGGATCGACATTGACGGCACCTATGATCTGGGCGCCGGTCCCCGCATGGCCCCGCGCGACCAGGAGTGGGCCTACCCCCTTTCCCGTTGCATGACCTGCGGTTGCTGCGCTGAGTCTTGCCCCAACTACAACCAGAAGTCGGCCTTTATCGGCCCGGCTGCCATCTCTCAGGTTCGTCTCTTTAATGCCCACCCCACCGGTGAGATGCAGTCTCATGATCGACTGGATTCGGTTATGGGCCCCGGCGGCGTCACCGACTGCGGCAACGCCCAGAACTGTGTCCGCGTCTGCCCCAAGGAGATCCCCTTGACCACCTCCATCGCCGACATCGGCCGGCAGACGGTGTTCCGCTGGATCGACCGGGCGCTTCGCTCCTAAACAAAGCTCCAGATCCTTTTTCATCGGTGTCAATAAAATGACCTAGCTGGGGCGGGGCCCCGGCTAGGTCTTCCACCGCCCCGATACCGGCGACGGTTCTCCTTTGGCTTGTCAGATTGCTCCGTAACGGCAAACTTTCGCGAAGCCATACATACTCTTTGCTGACAGTGTATCGCACCCTGGAATGCAGTTGCGACCGTCGCATCATCGCCACCACCGTTCACCGCCATGCCATTGTCCACTGTCGATTTGTTAAAAAACCTTTCCGACTACAGGTAAGGGTTGGCCCCGAAAGGGTTAACATATCCACAGCGAACAAGGAGGGCATTGAAAACAGTGAAGTGCTTTGAGTACATGGGGAAGGAGATCTTCGCGCGGTTCGGCATTCCGGTTCCTCAGGGCCGTATGGTCCTGAAGCCGGAAGATGCGGCAACAGTGGCGGCGGAGATCGGCAAGCCAGTCGTCATCAAGTCTCAGGTCCTTTCCGGCAAACGGGGCAAAGCCGGCGGCATCAAATTTGCCGACACCCCGGAAGCGGCAGCCCAAGCAGCGGCTGAGGTGCTGTCCATGACGGTGCAGGGTCTGCCGGTTCAGCGCATCCTTGTGGAAGAAAAGCTGAAGATCGATGCAGAACTCTATGTGGCCATCACCATCGACGGCGCCGCCAAAGCGCCTGTCGTGATCGCCTCGGCCAAGGGCGGCATGGACATTGAGGAACAGGACGAAGCGGACATTGTCAAAACCCATCTGGATGTCTTTTTAGGACTGCCGGCCTTTCTCGCCAAAGATTTGGCGAGAAAAATTGGTCTACGCGGCAATCTTGCCAAGGAGTTTTCTGACATACTGTCGAAAATGTATTGTATCCTTAATCACAAGGATGCCGAACTGGTCGAGATCAACCCCCTTGTCATCTCCGGCGACCACCTGATCGCTGCGGACGCCAAGCTGACCATCGATGACAGCGCCCTCTACCGCCAGAAAGATATCCCTTTCGTCGATGAAGATATGACGGAAGTGGAGAAGATGGCCAAGGCGGCCGGAGTCGGTTCATTCGTTGAACTGGGCGGCGACATCGCCATTATGGCCAATGGCGCCGGCATCACCATGGGCACATTGGACATGGTACAACTCTTTGGCGGTCAACCGGCGAACTTCATGGACGCCGGCGGCGGAACAGGGGTAGAAGGCACGGCCAAGGCGCTCCGCATCCTCTTGGCCCAGAACCCTAAGGTCATCTTGATCAATATCTTTGGCGGGATCACCCGCTGTGACGACGTCGCCAATGCCCTGGCGCAGGTGAAACAGAACATCGGCATCCCCGTCCCGGTCGTCGTCCGTATGGTCGGCACCAACGAGGAGGCGGGTGTTCGCATCCTGAAGGAAGTCGGAATCGACGCCTATCGGGATATGAAAACGGCCGCTCAAATGGCCGTTGCGCTTGCAAAACGCGGGGAGGGGGCGTAATCATGGCGATCCTGGTCAATGGGGCATCAAGCGTGCTGATTCAGGGGATCACGGGCAAGCAAGGAAGTTTCCATTTTCGACAAATGCGCGCCTTCGGAACCAACATCGTCGCCGGCGTCGCGCCGGGCAAGGGCGGCAGTCGCTTCGAGGACATTCCCCTCTACGAGACGGTCCAGGAAGCCTGTGAGCATCATACCATCGACGCGACGGTGCTGTTTATCCCGGCGGCCTTCTGCAAAGACGCTGCGTTGGAAGCCATCGAAGCGGGCATCAAAGTCATTGTCATCATCACTGAACATATCCCGGTGCAGGATGAGTTAATCATAGTGAATCGGGCCAAACTGAAGGAAGCCGTGATCATTGGACCGAACACCTTCGGTATGGCCTCCTGGAAGTGCAAGCTGGGCATCCTTCCCAATGTCGCCTTCTCCCCGGGTCCGGTCGGCGTCGTAGCCCGTTCAGGAACCTTGACCTATGAGATCGTCGGTTCACTGACAAACGTCGGCATCGGCCAGACCAGTGTCATCGGTCTCGGCGGAGACCGTGTCCCGGGTTCATCATTTGTAGATATGCTCAAACGGTTTGAGGTCGACCCGGACACAAAATGTGTCGTCCTTGTGGGCGAAATCGGCGGAAACGCCGAAGAAGAGGCGGCCGAGTTCATCAAGACCATGAGCAAGCCTGTCGTCGCATACCTGGCCGGGAAAAGCGCCCCTCCGGGCAAGCGCATGGGGCATGCGGGCGCGATCATCGAGCGGGGCAAGGGCACTTACGAAGGAAAAGTAAAGGCTCTGACCGCCGCCGGCGCACAAGTGGCCACCTTCCCCTACGAAGTCGTAGAAAAAGTCCAGACGTTGCTTGGTCATGCCTGACCGGTAGGACAATCTCCGGCGCCGCCGCGACTGCGGCGGCCCGGACTTCCATCGATCAGGCCGCCAAGAAGCACGGCGATCCACGGGCGAGAAGGGCACCGCACCATTCGTTCCCAAGTTCGAAAGGAGGTTCATCGGTTCGTGTTTGATTCGGAAAAAGTCGCACAAGTCAGTGAAGCTAAAGCAAAGTGGCAGGAGAACTCGTTGGGCAAGGTCCTCAAGAAGGCTCCCGAGCGCCGCGCCGAGTTTGCCACCGATTCCGGTATCTCCATGAACACCCTCTACACCCCCGAAGACGTAGCCGATCTCGACTACGCCCGTGATCTCGGGTTCCCCGGCGAGTTCCCCTACACCCGCGGGGTGCAGCCGAACATGTACCGCGGCCGTCACTGGACCATGCGCCAGTATGCCGGTTTCGGCACCGCCGAACAGACAAACGAGCGTTTCCGCTACCTGCTTGAGCAGGGGCAGACGGGTCTTTCCTGCGCCTTCGACCTGCCGACTCAGATCGGCTATGACTCGGATGATCCCCTGTCTCAGGGTGAGATCGGCAAGGTCGGTGTCGCCATCGACACTATGGCCGATATGGAAATCCTCTTCGATAAAATCCCCTTGGATAAAGTCTCCACTTCAATGACCATCAACGCCCCTGCTGCAGTGTTGTTGGCCATGTACATCGCTGTCGCGGAAAAGCAGGGCGTCAGCGCTGATAAAATCGCCGGCACCATCCAAAACGATATCCTCAAGGAGTACATCGCCCGCGGCACCTACATCTTCCCGCCGGCGCCGTCGATGCGCCTGATCACGGACATCTTTGCCTACTGCGCAGAGAAAGTGCCCAACTGGAACACCATCTCCATCTCGGGCTACCACATCCGTGAAGCCGGCTCCAGCGCCGCTCAGGAAATCGCCTTCACCCTGGCTGACGGCATCGCCTACGTCCAGGCGGCCATCAACGCCGGTTTGGATGTGGATAAATTTGCCCCCCGCCTGTCCTTCTTCTTCAACGCCCACCTGAACTTCTTTGAAGAGATCGCCAAGTTCCGGGCGGCCCGCCGGCTGTGGTCCAACATCATGAAGGAACGCTTTGGCGCTAAGAACCCCCGTTCCTTGGCTTTCCGCGTGCACACCCAGACGGCTGGCTCCACCCTTACGGCGCAGCAGCCTAACGTCAACATCATGCGCGTCGCCTTCCAAGCCCTGATGGCTGTGCTCGGCGGCACCCAGTCGCTGCACACCAACTCCAAGGACGAAGCGCTCGCGCTGCCGAACGAAGAGTCGGTTCTCATCGCACTGCGGACCCAGCAGGTCATCGGCTATGAACTCGGCGTCGCTGACGTGGTCGACCCCCTGGGCGGTTCCTACTACATCGAATCGCTCACCAACCAACTCGAAGGCAAGGCCAAGGAATACATCCAGAAGATCGACGATCTGGGCGGCGCGCCCAACGCCATCGAATACATGCAGCGTGAGATCCAGGCCAGCGCCTATCGTTACCAAAAGGGCGTCGAGTCTGGCGATAACGTGGTCATCGGTGTCAACAAGTTCCAAATGAAGGAAGAGCCGCCCAAAGGCCTGCTGAAAGTTGACCCGGCCCTCGGCGAAGCCCAGAAGGCCAAGCTGAAAAATGTCAAAGAATCTCGTGACAATGTTGCCGTGCAAGAAGCCCTGGCCCGCGTACGCGCTGCCGCCCAAGGCAACGAGAACATGATGCCTGTCATCATCGAAGCCGTGAAGGTCTATGCCTCCCTCGGCGAAATCTGCGGTGTCATGCGGGACGTCTTCGGCGAATATCGTCAACAAATCATTTTCTAAGCGGGGAGGGTCGCTCGTACCATGGAAAAGAAACCGATTCGCGTAGTAGTTGCCAAACCGGGCCTGGACGGCCACGATCGCGGCGCCAAGGTCATCGCCCAAGCGCTCCGGGACTCCGGCATGGAAGTCATCTATACCGGTCTGCGCCAAACGCCGGCCCAGATCGTTGAAGTCGCCATCCAGGAAGACGCCCAGATCGTCGCTTTGAGTTCGCTCTCTGGCGCTCACAGCGCTCTTTTCCCGCAGGTGGTGGAAGGCCTTCGCGCCCAGGGGCTCAATGACGTCCTCGTCCTCGGCGGCGGCGTCATCCCTGATGACGACATCCCCTTCCTGAAGGAATCGGGTGTGGCTGAAATTTTCACTCCTGGCACGGATACGCGGGACGTCGTGGCGTTCATCGAAGAACACTTCTACGGCCCCAAAAAAAAGCCTGAAATCCAACACATCGACCATGTCGGCATTGCGGTGAAGGACCTGAATGCGGCCATCGCCTTCTATGAGAACGTCATCGGCATCAAGTGCACGGCCATCGAAGAGGTTCCCGAGCAGAAGGTGCGCGTTGCCTTCTTCCCCTCTGGCGACGCTGAGGTGGAACTCCTCGAATCGACCGATCCGGAAGGCCCCATCGCCAAGTTCATCGCCAAGAACGGCGAAGGCATCCAACACGTAGCCTACCGCGTCGACGATCTGGAAGCCAAGCTGGAAGAACTTAAGAAGGCGGGTGTTCCGCTCATCGATAAGACACCGCGGCGCGGCGCCGGCGGCGCTGACATCGCTTTCCTCCATCCGAAAGGCACCTTCGGCCATCTGGTCGAACTCTGCCAGCGTCCCGGAAAACTCAAGTAAGACCGGGCCGTCACACCATCGTCACTGCTGTGGCCCGTCGATCCCCGCATGAGGCAAGGGGAGAGGGCGCAACATAGTTCCACGAATACAGGCGTATGAAGATTGGGAGGGATCATTCCCTTGAACATGGAAGAACGTTTGGCTCAGTTGGCGAAATACCGCGAGAAGCTCACCCAGGGCGGCGGCCCGAAGCGGATCGCCAAGCAACACGAGTCCGGCAAGATGACTGCCCGTGAGCGCATCGAAGCCCTGCTCGATCCCGGTTCCTTTGTTGAACTCGGTGTCTTTGTCGGCGACAGCAATTTCGACACCCTGGAAAACCCGGGTGAGGGTGTCGTTGTCGGCCACGGCACTGTCGAAGGCCGCGTGGTATATATATACGCCCAGGACTTCACCGTTTCTGGCGGTTCCCTCTCGAAGGCCCATGCCGACAAGATCGTCAAGGTCATGGACCTGGCCCTGAAAAACGGGGCGCCCTGCCTCGGCTTGAACGACTCCGGCGGCGCGCGGATTCAACAAGGCGTTGATGCTTTGGAAGGATACGGCAGCATCTTCTACCGCAACACACTCTCTTCCGGCGTCATTCCCCAGATCTCGGCCATCCTCGGCCCTTGCGCCGGCGGCGCCGTCTACTCGCCCGCCCTTACCGACTTCATCTTCATGGTCAACGGCATCTCCCGCATGTTCATCACCGGGCCTCAGGTCATCAAGGCCGTCACCGGCGAGGACGTATCGCCCGAAACCCTCGGCGGCGCCCTGACACACAACCAGCGGTCCGGTGTGGCCCACTTCATGGCCGACAGCGAACTGGAGTGCTTTGAACAGATCCGCGCATTGCTCTCCTACCTGCCGTCCAACAACATGGAAGAACCTCCCGTTGTCGACCCTGTTGAACCGGAGTTCGATGCGGAAGAGCTGCTCAGCATCATCCCGCCCAACCCCAACCAGGGCTATGATGTCCGGGACGTGTTGCTGCGCATCGTCGACGCCGGCTCCTTCTTTGAAGTGCAACCCCTCTTCGCGCCGAACGGCATCACCGCCTTTGGTCGCCTGAACGGCAAAGTGGTCGGCATCCTGGCCAACCAACCCAAGGTCCTTGCCGGCTGCCTCGACATCGACGTATCGGACAAACTGGCCCGTTTCGTCCGTTTCTGCAACGCCTTCAACATTCCCCTGCTGACCTTCGAAGACGTGCCCGGCTTCCTGCCCGGCACCAATCAGGAGTACGGCGGCATCATTCGGCACGGCGCCAAAATGCTCTACGCTTATTCGGAAGCGTCTGTCCCCAAGATCACCATCATCCTGCGCAAAGCCTACGGTGGCGCCTACCTGGCCATGTGCGGCAAGCCCCTCGGCTGTGACGCCGCCTTTGCCTGGCCGACAGCGGAAATCGCCGTCATGGGTCCCGATGGCGCCGCCAACATCATTTACCGCAAAGAGATCGAATCGGCGGAAGACCCGATTGCGATGCGCAAGCAGATGGTCGAGAAGTACCGGGATGAAGTCTCCAATCCGTTTATCGCCTGCGCTCGCGGCTATGTGGAAGACATCCTCGACCCGCGGGAAACCCGCAGCCGCCTGATCGCGACGCTGGATGCATTGGCAACCAAGCGCGAAAACCGGCCGCGCAAGAAAAACGGAAACATCCCGGTCTAAGGTCCTGGGGGTGTCGCCCCCCTTTGGAAAGGGGTTGGGTAACGAAACATGCTAAACCGTGACCGCAAACGTCGTCGCCAAGCAGCCATCGCCGCTGTCATGTCGGCCATCGGCTATCAGATGGCCAGCATCAAACGGCGGGGGAGAGTGACGGGCGGACAGAGCTTCGCCCGCTCGGCCTGGACCGGACGAACAGATTGGAAGACCATGGGTCTTGCCGATGCCTTGGGGCAGAGGGACTCAGATACCCCAGTTGAGGAGATTGCCAGGCAGATCGCTGCCCGAATGCCTGACAGCGGGAGGGAAATTTTTGTGAAGAGATTCAAAGTCCGTGTTGACAATCAGATGTTCTATGTAGAAGTGGAAGAAATCCCTGGCGAAGGCGCCATGGCTGCCGCCGCCCCGGCTCCGGTCGTCCGCGCCGCCGCCCCTGCGCCGGCGCCGAAAGCCGCTGCCGCTCCGGTCGCCCCGAAAGCCGCCGCCGCTCCGGCCGCCAAGGCTGCGCCGAAAGCCGCTGCTCCCGCCGCGGGTGGCGGAATCACCGCTCCCATGCCGGGAACCATCCTGGACGTTCGCAAGAATGTCGGCGATGCCGTCAACGCCGGTGAAACTGTCCTCATCCTCGAAGCCATGAAGATGGAAAACGAAATCCAGGCGGATCACGCGGGCACCATCCAAGAGATCCGCGTGAAGAAGGGCCAAGCGGTCAACGCCGGTGAGGTTCTGGTCGTCATTGGCTAACCGTAAACGAGGAACGTCGACCCAGACGAAGGGCAGGAAGGAGTCTAACATGGAAAAACGGGTTATCAAGTTTACCGACACCACGCTTCGCGACAGCCACCAATCGCTGCTGGCTACCCGGATGAAAATCGAAGACATGCTTCCGATTCTCGAAAAAATCGACGCGATCGGATACCATTCCATCGAATGCTGGGGTGGCGCCACCTTCGATACGACCATGCGCTTCCTGAATGAAGACCCCTGGGAACGCCTTTGGACCATCAAGAAACACTGCAAGACCCCTACACAGATGTTGCTGCGGGGCCAGAACTGCGTCGGTTACAAGCACTATGCCGACGACGTGTTGGAAGCCTTCATTAAATACGCCTGTGAAGGCGGCATGGACATCTTCCGGATTTTTGACGCCTTGAACGACGTACGGAACATGGAAAAGGCGATGGAGTACACCAAGAAGTATGGCGGGCACGTGCAAGGCGTGCTCTGCTATACCATCAGTGAATTCCACACCACCAAGTACTACGTCGATATGGCGAAGAAACTGGCCGAGCGCGGCGCAGACTCGATCTGTGTCAAGGATATGGCCGGCATCCTCACCCCTGGCGCCGCTTACGAGATCGTCAAAGAGGTCAAAGCCGCCGTCGGTCTGCCGGTCCAGTTGCACACCCACTATACTTCCGGCATGGGTGGCATGATGTACCTGAAAGCGATCGAAGCCGGATGCGATGTCATCGACACGGCGATCTCCTCGTTGGCCCTGTCCACCTCTCAGCCTGCCTGCGAAACGATGGTGGCCACCCTGGAGAGCCTTGGTTACGAGACCAATCTGGATCTGCTGAAGCTGAAAGAGATTGCCGACTACTTCAAGGATGTGCGCAAGAAGTATCGCCAGTTCGACCTCACCGACGGCACGCCTGACACGAACGTGCTCGTCTATCAGGTACCAGGTGGCATGATCTCCAACTTCCTCTCCCAGCTCGCCCAGCAGAACGCGTTGCACAAGCTGCCCGATGTGCTGGCGGAAGTGCCCCGCGTCCGGGAAGACTTCGGTTACCCGCCGCTCGTCACCCCTTCCAGCCAGATCGTCGGCGCTCAGGCGGCCCTCAACGTCCTGCTCGGTGAGCGGTACAAGATGGCGACCAACGAAGTCAAGCAGTACATGCGCGGCTTCTACGGCCAGCCTCCTGCGCCGGTCAATGAAGAAGTGCGCAAGAAGATCGTCGGCAATGACGAAGTCATCCATTGCCGCCCGGCCGACCTCATCCCCCCCGGGATGGAAGAAGCCAAGAAAGGCGTCGCCTCGGTCATGCAGAAGGAGCAGGATGTCGTCACCTACGCCATCTTCCCGAACGTGGCCCTGCCATTCCTGGAAGAGCGCTTGGCCCAGCAAACCAAAGTGGACTTCAAGCTCGCCAAGGAAGGCGCCAATGACGAAGGCAAGGTTGTCACCTACCCTGCCTAAGTAAGCGCTAGAAAAAACTTTTGCTAACGCAAAAGGCAAACAGATGAAAAGCCGCCGGTGATGTGCCGGCGGCTTTTTCTGTGCCCATGCGCAGGAAACCATTGAACGAACAAATCCTGCTTACGGAGGAGATTGCTATACTCCGTCTTGCCGTTTGTTTTTGAATCCCAACTCGGCAACCAGGGTCTTGGCGTTCAAGGCAAAGTGGATCAAAGCAAGCGGGATCAGCGCTAACCCTGCAGCTTCATGAATCCCCTTCACTGGAAGCCCCTTTCGCGCAGCATCAGGCGGGAGCCGGTTTGCTTCGCCGGTTTCACGAGTTGCCGCGCTATCGATGGAGGGACGACGGGAAGGATCACGATGTTCATCATGATCGCCCATTAAACTGATGCCTGTGCCGGCGAGGGTGATGGCCGCTACGGTAAGTATCACAGAAACAATACCTTTGATTCTCGCCTTTAAGGGGACTGAACGGGTCTCTGACAAGATGATCCACTCCTTCAAGATTCATTCAGGAAGGAGTTTAACCGATGAATCTTAAAACGGAGTGAAAATCTTTGTGTAGGCTTTGTGAACTTTGGTTTGTGGGTTTCCTTCTTATCCTTTGATGTAAGAGCAGCAGTAATCGGACACTTCTGTGGCAGAGACTTTGAACCTGGAGTTGGCGGGAACCTCAAAGCTTTGCCCGGCTTCGAAGACAAGCCAATCTTCCTGGTCGGGGAGGAGCGCCGCCAGTTTGCCGCCCAGGACCTCCATGATCTCTTTATCTGCCGTTCCGAATTCATATTCTCCCGGCATGATGATGCCGAGAGTTTTCCGTTCTCCATCGGGGAAAATGATCGTCCGGCTGCTCACTTTTCCGTTGAAGTAGATATTTGCTTTTTTTACGACTGTGACACTGATAAACTTATCCATGTGTTACCCTCCCGTTTATTTCATCGCCTATACACTACTACATGCAAACCAAGGAATCAACCAGTATCGGGAAGGTATTACGCTGGTCCAGGATGCGCTGCGACAAATACGAGCGAACCGGGAAGCCTATGCGGGGGCGATAATTCAGATAAGCTGAAATTAGGAATAGGGTCCTACGAATGACAGGAGCATATCTCTGCTCACATATGGTAATATTAGCTTGGGAAGACACAATTTAAAGACACTTGATCTGATGAGGAGGAACTTATATGGATGCAGGTAAACTTGTCTGTGGGTGCAAAAAGGTTACGTACGGTGATTTGCAAGAAGCGGTCGCCAAAGGCGCCAAATCCTTTGAGGAAGTACAGTCTGCCACAAAGGTCAGCACAGGTTGCAAAAAGTGCACCGATCACGTGAAATCGATGGTGAGCGAACTGTTGCCCCGATAATCGGAGATTAGAAAAATGCCTGCATTACGCCGTTCCTACCGTTTTTTCTCGGTATGAAGCGGCGTGAGCAGGCATTAATTTTTTGTATATATCACTTGTTAAATCTTGAACCTGCCAACCAATCCATTGATTTGTTCAGCCGTTTTTGCTTGTGTCATCATGGCGGCGCTGATTTCGGCCATCGACACATTCAGTCCCTCGGTACGTTTTGCAATATCAGCCGTTTCCGAAGATATTTTGAAAATTAAATCGGCGACTGCAGCGATCGCTTTGGTTACCTCTGATACGGATGAGAGTGTGTGTTTGCTCATGCTTTGGGTGCTATCGAACAAAGAAGAGAACGTGTCCGCATCAGATAAATACTGATTTCCAACGGTTTCGAAGCGGGAATAGTCTTTTTTGACGGTTGTATCAATAAAGTGAAGCAACGCATTGGTTTTTTCAACAAGCACATCGATGGCTTGCCGGACTTGATTCGTCACGCTTTGGATGCCTTCCACCGTTTTCGATGATTCTTCCGCTAATTTTCTTACTTCGTCGGCCACAACCGCAAACCCTCGGCCCTGCTCGCCGGCACGTGCGGCCTCAATGGCTGCGTTTAATGCGAGCAGGTTGGTCTGTGAAGCGATGCCGGAGATTGAATCAGCAAGTTTCGAGATTTGTTCCACTACTTTTGCATCATCGATCGCGGACAGAACAGAATGGTGAATCTCTTCATAGATTTGACTGGCGTATCGACTAGAATGTGTCACATCGTCTTTCAGACCGATTGCCCGTGATTCGACCTTTTGCGTCTGTTCTTGGCCATCTCCCACACGTTGGGTAAGCATTTGCAAACCTGCATGCATCTCCTGGCTGGATGCCGTTATTTCCTCTACCGATGCGGAAACTGACTCGGTGCCGGCAGATATTTCGTTGGTCGATGTAAAGACACTGTCCATACTGTAAGATACGGATTGGGTAGTCGCTGCCAATTGCTCGCTGGACGCGGCTAATCCTTGAGCCGTTTCCAGCATCTCTGCGAGCATATTGCGAATATTCGCTTGAAACTGATCCAGCGATAGGGCGATCTGGCCCAGTTCATCCTGTTGTGTTTTTAATGAAGAAGATAAGGAAACGGAAAAATCACCTTTCGACATGCGGTCTGTTACACCGTTAATCTCTTGAATCGTTTGGTTCATGCGACGATATACAAGGAAGCTTAACAAGACTGCCAGAGCAATAAATAGAACAGAGGTAACAACGATCGTGATGGTCGAGCGTAAGATGTTGTCCCGCCGTTCGTTTGCGATGAGCTTCCCAAACTGGTCGAGGATTTCCCCCAGTTCATTGATAGAGCCGCGTGATTTTTCAAATAATTTATCTGATTTGGCTAGTTCTCCCATCAATGCGTCCCGGCTGACAGATGGATCTTTACTTTGTTCAATCAGCGAATCAGCAGCTTTTTGCCATGCTGCAAAAGAAATGCGATATTCATCAAAGTTATCAAAGGCGTTCTTGCCTGAAAGGCTATGTTTGACTTGTAAAAAATAATTTTCGTTTGCTTTTACTAAAACACGCGTCTTTTCGACGCGTTCCGTTGCTTGTTGGATATTGTCCTTATAGTCTTTTAGGAGCTTTTCTCTATCAGTGTTTTGGACACTCCCTTGAATCAGATCATGTTGAGCGACTAGCGCCTGGTACATATCCCTATCCGCATTCAGAACATAGCTCAATCCGACGTAACCTGTGTCGAACAAAGATGAGATGAGTCCTTCCGTGTTTTCATACTGGGTCTTTGCGGCGATGGATACACTGATGATCAAGCCGAGTACAGGGATGCCGAGAAGTAAAAACAGTTTCTTAGAAAAGCTCAGGTTTTGTAGCATGACTTCACCTCAAATAAATCGATTAATGCGATAGTGCCCACATTCTCATGGTTTATTCTCGTCTAACCCACGACAATCCTGCTTTTGGATGTTTGAATTGCTAAAATATATATTCCAATTCATAAATACATTTCGAATTTTAAAAAATTCTTCCATTCCTATGGATGGTTGGTTGCCGGGAGTGTGAATGGATTCTGCGGGATGGGACATTGACAGGAAGCATTGTTGGGGGTATTGTAATACGATTAGACTGGGCGATAATTTCCCGAAACGCAAAAGTGCTGAGGTCACTGCGGGGTAACACTTGCGAACCAGGCAGTTGAATTCCAGTCAAGAGAGACGAGGGATATGGAACTGCCGCGCCGTATTGGGTGGAGGCTCAGGAAAGCAGTGTATTTGGAAGGGGGGGAGTGCGATTAACAAATCAAATTAAAAAATAACATGCCACCCATACTTGAGATTGCGGTAATTAAAACAAACAAGGAGACGATGATGCCAGAAAAAGCAGTTCGATCGGTTTGGCTGTTAATGATCTGTTCGGCGACCATTTTGGCAATCACGATGGGCGCAAGGCAGTCTGTCGGGCTTTTTGTTTCACCCCTCCATAGCGCCACTGGATTGGGTATCGTCTCCATCAGTTTTGCTCTTGCTGTGGGGCAGTTCTTTTGGGGGTTGGCGCAACCCATTTTTGGCGCGATTGCTGACAAGAGGGGTTCCTACGGCGTTCTCATTATCGGGGCCTTTCTCCTGTCAGGGGGATTCCTTTTGACGCCTTTTGTGCAATCGGAATGGTCGCTCCTACTGACCATGGGCATATTGACGGCAGCAGGCGCAGGTGCAGGTAGTTTCTCGATTTTGATCGGCGCCACCGCCCAGCAGTTGCCGCCGGAGCGTCGTTCCTTTGCAGGCGGCTTTATCAATGCGGGCGGTTCCTTCGGGCAGTTTCTCTTCGCGCCGCTTTTGCAAGCCATCATCAGTGGATTCGGCTGGGTCGCGGCCATGTTCACCATGGCGGCTGCAACACTGCTGACCATTCCCCTAGCGTCGCTGCTGCGCGGCGCTCCGCCAGCCGGAAGCGCCGACAAGGCTGGGCGAGATGCAGGAGGGCTGGCGCGGCAGATCCGTCAAGCCATGGCGAACCCGAGCTACATATGTTTGCACGCGGGATTTTTTACATGTGGCTTTCATATCGCCTTTCTGGTCACCCATCTGCCGGGAGAAGTGGCGCTGTCGGGGCACTCTGCCAGCGTGTCTGCCGCCTCCTTATCGATCATCGGTTTATTCAACATCGCAGGCAGCCTATTTGCCGGAATGCTCGGCGCGCGTTACCGGATGAAATACATCCTCGCGGCCATGTATGGCAGCCGTGCCGTGATGATCGGGCTGTATCTGCTGGCGCCCAAAACACCGTTGACCTTTTATATCTTTGCCGCCTCTCTGGGGTTTACGTGGCTGGCCACCGTGCCGCCAACGGCGGGGCTGGTAGGGAAACTCTTTGGCACAAAATACTTGGCGACACTCTTTGGGTTGACTTTGCTCACCCACCAGATCGGGGGTTTTTTAGGCGCATGGCTTGGCGGCCTGGCCATCAACCATGATGGAAACTACCTCTGGATGTGGTACGCCGATATCCTGTTGGCCTCGGCGGCTGCGCTGGTTAATCTTCCGATAGGCGAGGAAAAATGAAAGCAGAACCTACATTAATGGGGGTAAGGTAAAATGAGCATTTTTGGGTTGACAAAGGGCACTGATTTTGAAAATGAGATTGAGAAAAATCAAAACGGGGAGACACAGGGAGCGGTCATGTATGCTGCCGCCGCTTATATTGCAGGGGAAAAGGGATTGCATGAGGCGGCCGAGTTGTTATTGAAAATCGCAGTCGATGAGCTGAGACACGCCGGTTTATATGCTGTGTTGAACGGAAAAGTCAATATGGATATCTTCGAAACGATGGGGAAAATTCAACCCATTGAGGTGGCAGCTGAATCAAGGCTGAAGGAATTTGCTCAAAAACTCGGGGTGATCGGCGCTGAAGTGACAAGCGCCGTGGAAGCGGTTGCAAAAGATGAAGCTGTACATGGAGAGAGATTACGGTACCTGTTGGAGAAGTATCAAAAATAAGCGCTAACTGAACGACCTCGCCTATACCGGCGAGGTCGCTTTTTTGAAACAGTCGCGTACTTTGCGATGGCGATTTTTCCAGTCCCAGTTTTGCTACGGTTTATTGTGCAGTCGTATTATTTTGCTGGGCGAATCGGTTTCCCAGATCGAAGGCTTTTTTGCAGTCCTCCGGGAACACCTCTGCCCGTCTCTTTGCTTTTGCCTCGGCGTTAAAACCGGATGCTTCATATCGGGAGTAGTCTTCAAACTGGTAGGTATCTGTCACGAACAACGACTCACAGGAACCGAAGGTCCGCGTCAACACCATTTCGAAGCCTTTCAAGTTCTGTTCGTACCCGATTTGTTTCATCAGGACCTCAGGAACGTTCATCGTATAGATCATGGCCGTGGGGATTTTCTTTTCGGTAAGAACGGAATAGTTCCCGTCATAGACGAGGTGCTGAAATAACAGCCGCTCCAGGAAAGAGCGGGCCTCACCGGTGATATTTCCAAAATAGATAGGCGAACCGATGATCAACGCGTCGGCCCCATCAGTTTTCCCCAGGATGGGTTTTAGATCATCGTTGACAGCGCACTGACCGTAGCTTTTGCCGCCTTTTAATTTACAAGCGAAGCAGCTTATGCAACCCTTATAGCTATAGTCATACAGATGGATCAACTCGGTTTCTGCGCCCTGGGCTGCCGCGCCTTCCAGGGCATTTTGCAGAAGCATCGCCGTATTCCAGTTTTTCCGCGGACTGCCGTTGATCGCGATCACTTTCATGAGACACCCTCCTCATCTGATAGCAACCTGCTCATCTCAACGGGCCGAAAGAGCTCAGTGAGACTGCGAATAAAATACCTTGCTATGAATTCGATGACTCAAATCAAGTTCCTTCGCGCACACCTTTTATTTTGTATCAAAATTTTGCTCTATGACTGTTTCCGTAAAAGCTATTGAATGATCCTCTCTACGGTGACGAACTCATACCCTTGGGCACGCAGTTGATCAATGATTTCCGGAAGCGCTTGAACCGAAGCGTTCAACTGTCCCGGAACGGTTGCCCGGCAGTGTTGGAGGATAATGCTTCCCGGCGAAACCTCCTTATTGACGACGCTCAGGATTTGGTTCTTGTTTTTTCCTTTTAGATCGCGGGTGTAGATGGACCATTCGACGACCTTATAGCCTAAGCTTTTTAGTTCATTGATGACGTTGCTGTCGAAAGAGCCATAGGGCGTCCGAAACAAAGTCGTTTTGAACCCCGTGATTCGGCGGATCTCATCTTCTGTCGACCGCACTTGGTCGGTGAGCTCATCGGACGATAAGCGGGTGAGCTTCCGATGGTCCCAACTGTGATTGCCGATGGCATGCCCCTCCTGGGCGATGCGTTGCAGCACCTCTGGGTATGCGTTGGCCTGCTTGCCCACCACAAAGAATGTCGCAGGTACTCCTTTATCGTGGAGAATGCTGAGGATTTGCGGGGTGTACACACCATCCGGACCGTCGTCAAAGGTGAGGGCGACATATTTTTTCTCGGGATCTCCTTTATAGTACAAGGTGCCCTGGTATCGCTCCTGCAGTGCTTTCGCCTGTTCGGGGTTGAGATTGTAATCCTGGAGTTCCCTCACAGGTATCGTCGCGTCTGGCTCGGCGTCTGTCAGTCGCTTGAAAGGATTTTTTGCGCAGGCTGTCAGCATGATCGCAGAGATAAGGAAAAGCGAAATCAAGCGTGTTTTACTTATCAAAGTTCCAACGCCTTTATATTATGTTGAACACGACGATAGTTTTTCCAGGAAAGGCTCACAGTATGTTCTAAAAAAAGCCAATACGCTCAAGTTCGTTTCGATGTAGAGATGCTTTCACTCGAAGAGAAGTGACGACTTTTCTATATTGAAGGATTTCCATCAGGCGAATAGAATGCAATTACAGGAAATAAATCCTAACGACTGAACTCTCGTGTAGGTAAAATTCACACTGTGTATTCCGCAATTAGGCAAAGTTGCAGAGGAAATAAAAAACAAAAAAGCCCACCCTATCGGGTGAGCTCTTTTTTACGAGTTAGGATTCTACCAGCGATTGCGGGGTTGGGGCTGGAAGCAGTCGCGGCAGTAGACGGGCTTATCGCCACGGGGTTGGAAGGGAACAGTGGTTTCTTTGCCGCAGGAAGAGCAGACGACGGGGAACATTTCGCGCTCTTGGCGATAGCCACCACGGTTGTTGTTTTGGGCTTTACGAGCAGCCCGGCATTGGGGGCAACGACCGGGTTCGTTGGTGAAGCCTTTTTCGGCGTAGAATTCTTGTTCGGAAGCGGTGAATTCAAACTCGCAGCCGCACTCTTTGCAGGTTAACACTTTGTCTTGAAACATAAAAAAAACCTCCTCATATTTTGCCCTGTCTAGGGATAACCGTCAAACCTCCCTAGCCACAGGCAATCGAGAAGAGTAGCGTTTCACCATATCAGGACATGACCACAGTATACAGTAATATTCGAACATGTGCAAGGGATAATGGCAATTTTTTGTGGATTTTTTGCAAAGGATCAACGGATATAAGCCACACGATTCATAATGAAATGCGAGGAACGGGAAACCCACCGTTGACAGGTGATTTCTCCCGTTCCTCACTTCCTCTTCCGGTTTATTCTTGTTCGATCACGGCGCCGGTGAACGCATCGACCGTAATCGGTCGAAACTCAGGGCACAATCGGTACTCCAGATTGGCTTGCTTCGGACGCTGATGATAGAATTCTGGCCAGTCATAGATCAGCGCCGGGGTGAATTGTTTTGACACGAGTTCTTTAATCTTATCTTCTGTCAGGGCTTTGGCGGGATCAGGGTATTCTGTAAAAGGCGACTCCATGTAATTAAATTGGATTATCTTGCCTGTGGACGTGTCGACCGAAACGAAGATATGGGTTGAAAAATCCGGTATGCCCTGCCGAAGGACGGTGCAAGAAAAGTCATAGGGTCGGTGTTCGGTTAGTATTTCGGGAGGAAGTTTGCTGCGGTTTACCCACTCCGGTATGGGCCGGTGTACCGAGCGACTGATCTCCAGGTCATAGTCGCCTTGCGGCAAAGCGGACGCTAAAAACTGAAGCGCCGTCGCTTTTGCCTGGGCTTCCGTCACTGTCGCCGCGCTATCGTTTTTATTGACTTCATCATTAATGAACAGGTTTGTGACCACTCCTGTTTTTGCGTTCACCTGTAGGTCGCAGGATAGGGGGATCCCTCTTAAACCGTTCTTTGATTCACCCTTTTTCGGTTCCCGGAGTTTGAGCCAATGGAAGTTCATGGTCCGACCTTTTTCGTATTTCAGATACCGGTTTGGATTCTCCATTTCCAGCGCAGCGGTGTCAGCGCCGGTAAGGTTTTTTAACCATGCAGCGGCATCGTGTACATCTTTGATGATGATTACATTTTTCCCCTTTAGTTGTACCCGTTCCGGCGTTTCTTCCGATTCCGGTTCGGCCGTTCCTGTGAGCGCATTGACCGGCTGCATATTAACCCAGTAGACGAGGGGCGCCCTTTTTAAGGAGGGGTCAGTACCAGGGGGAACAGGCGCATAGACGAGGGTGGCATCGATCAACCGTGCAAATTCCGGCTGTAGTTCATCTTTGGACTTGATCTCAGTGGGGAGTGGGAAGACCTCCTGGGGATAGGTCGCCAGATCCCAATTATTGGCTCGGACGATCTCTCCTTTATGGTTGAGGCAGACAGACCAACCGCTATTGGCTACGGGGATATCGTTGATGATACGCTTAAAGTGGACCACTCTGTAGCGAATCACTAGATCATCTCCCCCGTGACCAATGATCGTATAATCGGGCGTCGTTTCCATCCATCGATATTGACGAAATTGATCCCCTGTCACTTGTTTCAGAAAATCGGTGGCTCGCCCGATTGCGACCTTCTCTGAGAGGAAACCTGTGTCGCCCTTTCCGTTATCGACATTGTGCAGGTTGCCAGTTTCACCGTCGAAGCTGATCAGATCGCCTGTCTCGCCATCGAAGGTGAGTGAGGTACGGGCGCTCCTGCTCGGTCCATCAAGATAAATGTTCCAGGTCGTCTTCCGCCCGTAGGGACCCCCATGTCGCTTTTCTTCACTGTGGATTTTGAGTTCTTTGCTGCTCACTTTCAACTGGGCAAGTTCGGGATTGAACTCCGTCAATGCTTTGAGGATCTGCTCGCTGCGCAACAGGACCGCCGGAGTGGGCTGCATGGAACCATTGTTGTTAGAGAGTGATTCACTAGAGGAAGTCGATCCATCTGTCGAAGCGAAAACAGCCCCAGATGCCAGAGGGGCAGCCGATGCGGGAGCGGTGGGAAAGACGGCATGTCCCAGGAGCAGAGCCAGAGAGAGACTGGCGATCGTGGTTTTTGATGCTCGTGATACCTGACGATAGGGGTGATACAGCGACATGAGGCGACCTCCTCATCGCTTTTTCCATAAGCACTTCGTGGCCCTTCACATTGTCAAAAGCCTAGGACGCCACTCTGCGTAATAGTAGCTATTCGATCAAAGACGGGAAAACCCTGCCGTACTTATACTTAAAATGCAAAAGGAGGAAAACGTTTTATGGATACGGTGGGTGGAGAGGCGGTGGCAACGACAACGGTCGTTCGGACGAACCCTCATCAAAGCGGACGAAACCAAAGCGGACGAAACCGCTGTAGCAATCCATATCTTAACATGAATTTAACAAAGAGTTCTGTAATGTTTCCCCAGGAATCTACTATTATCCCTTTGGGGATTCCGATATAATATAAATGACGTGTTCGTCGAGCAAAGAAGCTCTTCTGCAGCAAGGTAGAGGCGGCTTCTTTTTTTTTGTGTCCAAGTTAGGAGGTGCGCTCGTGTTCCAAAGCGGTATCGTCAAGGGTTGCTTTAACGAGATGTTCTTTGAGGATCAGCGAATTCGACCCTGTTACGATGGGGTTTTCGCTCACTTTTCCGCCTTGCGGCCGGCGGCGCTGGAGGAGCAGAGCCGGAAGGCCCGGCGGATGTTCAATCGACTTGGCGTGACCTTTACGGTCTACCAGGAGTCAGCCAACCTCGAACGGACACTGCCGTTTGACATCCTGCCCCGGCTGATCCCCAGTGACGAGTGGTCCTTGCTGGAACAGGGCGTCCGCCAGCGCGTGCGGGCGCTGAATCTGTTTCTGCGCGACATCTACCATGAGCAGGCGAGCCTCCATGAAGGGATCGTCCCGCGGGAACTGGTGGTAACCCATCCGGACTACTGCTGGGCCATGGTCGGCACGAAGGTTCCCTTTGGCCAGTATGTGACGCTGGCCGGCATTGACATCATCCGTGATCCGGGGGGGCGTTATCTGGTGCTGGAAGACAACCTGCGCGTTCCCTCCGGGATCAGTTATATCTTCGAGAACCGGCAGATGATGCAGCGGCTCTTCCCCGACATGTGCCGCAGGTACCGCATCCAGCCGATCTTGCCGGCGCTCAGCTTTTTTGCCCGCTACCTGCGGTCCCTGGCGCCACGGCCCACGTCCAACCCAACGGTGGTGCTCCTGACGCCGGGCAAGTACAATGCGGCCTATTACGACCATGTCTTTCTCTCTCAACAGTTGGGGATCCACCTGGTCGAAGGGGAGGATCTGCTGACGCTGAACAACCGCGTTTTCATGCGGACCGTGGAAGGGCTTCAGCCGGTCGATGTGATCTACAGGCGCATCGATGACGCCTTCCTTGACCCGCTGGTCTTCCGGTCTGACTCGGTCTTGGGCGTGCCCGGCCTGATCAGCGCCTATCGCGCCGGAAACGTGGCCCTCGTCAACGCGCCCGGCACGGGAGTGGCCGATGACAAGGCCATCTACGCCTACGTGCCGCAGATGATCCGCTACTACCTGAATGAGGAACCGATCCTGCAGAACGTACCCACTTATCTGTTGCGCGATCGGGAGCAGCGGGAGCATGTCTTGGCCCGCTTGGATCAAATGGTGGTCAAAAAGACGACCGGCGCCGGCGGTTATGGGATGTTGATCGGACCGAAGGCGTCGGCGGCGGAGATTGAGGACTTTGCCCAGGCCATCCGCAAGGACCCGAAGGCCTACATCGCCCAGCCGACGATCAGCATATCGCAGCACCCGTCCCTGGTGAACGGATGTTTTGAAGGCCGGCACATCGACCTGCGTCCCTTTGTCATCGGCGGGGAGCGGGTCATCCCCGGCGGCCTGACACGGGTGGCCCTGCGCAAGGGATCCCTCGTCGTCAACTCGTCCCAGGGCGGCGGAAGCAAGGACACCTGGGTGGTCCCGTCAGATGGACAGAAGCAAGTAGAGGAAAGGGAGTGCCGGATCGTATGTTGAGTTGTCGCCATGCCGACAGCCTGATCTGGTTGAGCCGGTTGATTGAGCGCGCAGAGAACAATGCCCGTATCCTGGAAGTGAATTTTATCCGGCCCTTTTACGGAGAAACAGCCTCTTGGGAGCCATTGGTGGCCATAACGGGAAATATCGTCGACTTCCGTCGCTTCTATGATGAGGCGGATGCCGCTTCTGTCTTTGATTTTCTCGCCTTTAGTGAGGCCAATCCCAATTCCATCGTCGCCTGCGCCGACCTGGCGCGGGAGAACGCTTTGGCCGTGCGAGAACGGTTGCCCAATGAGCTGTTTGAAGTGGTCAACCGTCTCCATCTCACCCTCCGCGCCTGCGCCCATCGCGTCGGTGAGCCTGTTGTCTACCCCTTCCTCGATTTGGTGAAGCGGCAGTCGATGATCTTTCAGGGGTTGGTCGAGGCCATTCTTCCCCACGGAGAGGATGGCGCCTTTCTCCGCATCGGTCGCTATCTGGAGCGACTCGACAAGACGGCGCGCATCTTGGATGTGGTTCATTACCACGCCGACGGCGCCGACGAGGAACTCTGGCTGCGGGTGCTCGCTTCGGTCAGCGCTTATGAAGCCTACCGGCGAACCGGAGGCGGCCGGGTGACGTCGCGGGATGTGACGACTTACCTGGTCCAGGATGGCGATTTTCCGCGTTCCCTGGCCTTTTGCGCCGATCAGGCGCTGCGGGCGGCCCAGCGGGCTTTTGCCGGTGTCGGCGAGATCCCCCAGTCGGTGCGACTCCTGGAGCAACTGGACCGGCGCCTCCGCTATTCGACCATGGAGGAGATCGAGGCCCAGGGGCTGCATGCTTTCCTGCAAGCGATCTTGCAGGAGAACAACCGCATCGGAGAGGCCATCCAGCGAGATCTTTTCGCTGAGGAGGCTTCTGCTTGACGCGATTTCGCATCTTCCACCGCACCCACTACCACTACTCCCACCCGGTGACCGAAGGGGTCAGTGAGACGCGGTTGACACCGTTTACTGACCATCGCCAGCGGTTGCTTTCCTTCGAACTGCACACATCCCCTTTGGGGGCGGTCCAGGAGGATCGAGACGCCTTTGGCAACATCTATCAGACCCTGTGGTTTCCCGAATCCCACAGGGAGTTGATCATCGAAGCCTGTTCGCTCGTGGAGACAGGCGCGTTTTCCGAAGCGGAGGGGTTGGGAAAGGGAGGGGGCCAGGCGGCGGTAAACGATCGAAGCGACGCCCCTTCTGGAGTAAGGGAGGCCGGTTCTGACGACGTCACCCAAAGCCACGCGGAATGGTTGATGGAGACGTCCTACTGCCCTTTTCTCCCCGAGGTGAGGGAACTGGCGGACGATTTTCGCCTGCGAGAAGGCGGCTGGCCGGAGATTCTCCGTCTCGCCGAGCGGCTTTATGAGCGCTATGCCTATCGACAAGAAGCGACCCAGGTGGACTCGTCAATCCGGGAGATCCTGCATCAAGGCGCCGGCGTCTGTCAGGACTTCAGCCACCTGATGGCGGCGGCGCTGCGGGTGGGCGGTGTCCCGGCCCGCTATGTAAGCGGCTACATCCCCTGTGGCGGTCATCTGCGCGGGGAGAGCGCCTCCCATGCCTGGGTGGAGGCGTGGTTGCCGGAGCGGGGGTGGGTGGGCATCGATCCCACCAACAACTGCCCTGTTGGCGCCCTTCATGTGAAGATCGCCCATGGCCGCGACTATGGGGACATCGTTCCGGTAAAGGGCGTCTACCGGGGCCAGGCGACGCAAATGTTGCAGGTGTCGGTGGACGCACAGGTGATTCAATAGTGGACGAGCCGGCGCGTGAGCGAGTAAAGTAAGGGTCGGCGGCAGGGTCGTCGAGCCTTCTGGTCATCAATCCGCTGTCGGTTGCAAAAGACGCTAGAGAAACAGTGGAGGAGGCTCGGGCTTTGGAACAAAAAATCCTCACCATACGGATGCCGGCCCAGGACCAATTCAGCATCCGCAAGAATGTGCTGCGCGCCAGTCACGGGAAACCGACGGCCCGGGCGGCCGTCGTATCCGGCATTCACGGCGATGAATTGGAAGGGCTGTACACCATCTACCTGTTGAACCGGTATCTTCAGGAAATGCGGGAGAAGCGGCCCGAGATTTTCCGGGGACAGGTCGATTTTTACCCCACCGTCAACTCCCTCGGCCTGGGAAGCCTCAACCGATCCTGGCCTTTCTTCAATGTGGACTTAAATCGCCAGTTCCCAGGCAACCGGGAAGGGCATGTGCCGCTCCAGGCAGCCCATGCCCTGCTGGAGGACTTACAGGATGCCGACCTGGTGGTGGACATCCATGCCAGCAACAAATTCCTGTTGGAAATGCCCCAGATCCGGATGCAGGAGGTCTATGCGCCCAAACTCCTGCCCCTGGCGGAAAAATCGAATGTGGACTTTGTCTGGGTCCATGGTTCGTCCTCTGTCCTGGAGACAACCTTGGCCACCAATCTGAATGAGACCGGGATCCCCACCCTGGTGGTGGAGATGGGCATCGGCCAGCGCCTCACCCCCGCCTACTCGGATCAACTCCTGCAAGGTCTCTTGCGCCTGCTCTGCCATCTCGAGATCATCGACCTTCCCGAGGAAGAACTGCCCGTTCTCCGGCCGCCGAGGATCATTCGCGACCATGAGGTCTGGTAT
This sequence comes from Heliomicrobium gestii, assembly GCF_009877435.1. Lineage (NCBI taxonomy): Bacteria > Bacillati > Bacillota > Clostridia > Eubacteriales > Heliobacteriaceae > Heliomicrobium > Heliomicrobium gestii. The sequence continues at coordinate 96,246 of NZ_WXEX01000001.1, forward strand.
TTTAACGCCGAGGCGTCGGGTCTCTTCGTGCCGGAACCGAACGTCTTCGGCGAGTGGATCCGGGAGGGCGATGTCATCGGCAAGATCGTCGACCCGCTGAAGGGGAGCGACCTTCAGGTCATCGCCAGTCCCCGCGACGGTCGGCTCTTCACCCTGCGGGAGCATCCCGTCGTCTATGAGGGGTCGCTGCTCGCCCGGTTGGTGCTGCAGCCGGCGGATATGGATGAGGGAGAGGTGGCGAGAGACGATGCATGAGGCGATTCTGGAGTTGAACATCCCCTTTCGGGAACCGATGGTCATCTATAAAAACGAGTTTCAGGGCAGCGGCAACGGACCGTTGATCTCCCTCGTCTCGGGCATGCACGGCGACGAGATCAGCGGTATGTACCTGTTAAGCCGGCTGGCGGCCTTTTTGGACCGTGTGGAGCGGGGCCTGGAGCCCTATTACACCTTGGAAGGGACGGTGCGGCTGATCCCGGTCGTCAACGTGCCCGGCGTCAACTTCGCCACCCGCAACTGGCCCTTTGACGGCACCGATATCAACCGCATGTTTCCTGGCTACGATCAGGGCGAGACGACCCAGCGCATCGCCGACGGCATCCTCCAAGCCACCGTTGATTCCCACTACGCCTTCGATGTCCATGGCTCGAATGAACAGTTTTTTGAGATCCCCCACCTGCGCATGTTTTCTCCGACAGAGGAGGATCTGCGGCTGGCGCCCTACCTGCGCTGCCACTACCTCTTGCGCCGGGAGTTGACGCCCTTGTACAAGACCCAACTCTCCTATCAATGGAAGGAGTCGGGCATTTCCCCTTACATCCTCATGCTCGGCGTGGCCCGCCGTATCGACGATGATCTGGTGGAAACACTCTATCAGGGCCTGATCGATTTCATGTTGGCCACAGCGGTCCTGGCGGGCCCGCCCCCGGCGCCGCCGTTGCAGCCGCCAACCTTTGGACGCAACCATACCCACCTGGTCTTGTCGCGAACGGCCGGGATTTTCCGCCCCACCGTCACCGCCGGCACGATGTTGCGCAAGGGCGAACTGCTCGGCCAGATCGTCAACGTCCTTTCCGGACAGGTGGAAGAGGAGGTGCGGGCGCCTGCTTCCGGTCTGCTGGCCAGCATCCGCTCGTATCCCCTCGTCTACGAAAAAGAACTCCTGGCCCGCCTGTTTACCGCCGAAGAAAACCCTTCAGGGGCGGCTGATGTGTGGTATCAGGAGCAATAAATCGGTGTCAATCCCCCGGTTCGCCGGGGGATTTTTGTTTTTGCCGAGGGGTTCCCGGGAACCGATTGGCAATGACTGGTATATATATGTAGTGCGAATGGAAAGGAGTGGAAATAAGGAGTGAAAAAAGGAAAGACGCCCTACCCGGCCCCCAAAGCCTATTCCTGGCAGCGGGTGTGGCATGCCGAGAAGTGCCATGAGAAAGACTGCTTCGTCGAGCCGGCAGAGTATGATTGCGGAGAATCAAGTTGCGAGGTGGACTACTGCGTGGACGGTGGAAAAGTGTCGCCCCGGAAGGATGTCTGCGGGCAGGTGGTGAGCGTGCGGACCCTGCCGCTCTGCCCGAACACGCCCGGCAATGTGGCCTGCGGTCAGGTGAAGGTCCCTGTCGTGCTGGCCGAGCCGACGATCCAGATCGAAGTGGAAGCCGACCTAGAGTTGGATCAGTACGCCCTGGAGATCAAGCGAATCAAGAAAGAAGTCGTGTTGACGCAATGCGAACTGGTGCTCGGATCAAATAAACTGTTTATCGGCGGCTATGTGCGCAAGAATATCGAATACGCCACAGTGGATTGTGAAAAATGCGCGACCAAATGCGGCGATATCCGTCACTGCACCGTACATGTGCCTTTCGAGTGTGTCACGCCGATCACCTTCGCCAACCCGCCCCAGTTCCATGCGGCAAAGCCCTGCACCAATATCGAGTTCGAAGGCCACAAGTTTATCGCCGAAGAGTCCATCTGTGTCGATGTGAAGAACGAAAAGCCCTTCTGTGAACTCCTGTCCTCAGTCATTTATGAGGAAGACATCATCAAGCACAAAGAGTGCGGCTGTGACAGCGGGGAAGAGCTGTTTAAGAAGTTTACTGAAAAGATGGTCATCATCTTGACGCTGAAGGTGCTGCAAAAGCAACAGCGCGTCATCTCCCTGGCGCCGCCGCCCCATCATCATCACCACTGTAAGAACGATTACTGATGACGTCAAAGTGACGGCAAAGAGGTTGCTGGTTGCCTAAAAGTAAATGCACCGCCATCAACAACAGGGGAGCGGCATCTGCCGATAGACCTGTTGTTTTTTCTTTGACCAAAGGGGAAACGATGTAAAAGAGAGCGCAATGCGGTGGTTGGAAACGAGAGGCAAGCGCCATTATATTCGTCTTTTTACGGATTTTGTCTGGCGGTTATGCGCAGCAGGACCGTATACTATAGTCACCGATTGGCATATTGCAACAGTCGTGACAGGAAAGAATGAGGCGCCGGCCTTCCGGCGCTTCGATGTAGGTGAAAACATGGCAAAAATGGAACTCATCGCGACTGCCGCCTTCGGTCTAGAGGCGGTCGTCGCCCGGGAACTGCGGGACTTGGGATATGACGACCAGATGGTCGAAGACGGACGGGTGATCTTTCGCGGCGACGAGAGCGCCATCTGCCGGGCGAACCTCTGGCTGCGCTCGGCCGACCGGGTGCTGGTGAAGGTCGGCTCCTTTCCGGCGACCACCTTCGAAGAACTGTTTCAAGGGACGAAGGCCTTGCCCTGGCACGATTGGCTGCCGGAGAACGCCGAGTTTCCCGTCGAGGGAAAATCGGTCCGTTCCAAACTGTTCAGCATCTCCGACTGCCAGGCCATCGCCAAAAAGGCCATCGTCGAAAAAATGAAGGAAAAGTATAAGCGCTCCTGGTTTGACGAAAACGGGCCTCGCTACACCATTGAGGTGGCCCTCTTGAAGGATGTGGCCACCCTGACCCTTGACACCAGCGGCGCCGGACTGCACAAGCGGGGATACCGCGATCTGGTGGGACAGGCCCCCTTGAAAGAGACGCTGGCGGCGGCGATGATCCAACTCAGTTACTGGCGCCATGACCGGGTGCTGCACGATCCCTTCTGCGGCACCGGCACGATCCCCATTGAGGCGGCCATGATCGGCCTCAACCTGGCGCCGGGGCGGCACCGCGCCTTTGCCGCCGAGCAGTGGGGACAACTCCCGGCGTCTCTCTGGCAACAGGCCCGCGAGGAGGCTGACAGCGTGGCTGCAACCGACCGGGAACTGCGCATCACCGGAACGGACATCGACGAAGAGGCCCTCAGCCTGGCTCGCCACCATGCCCGCAAGGCCGGTGTGGACGCCGCCGTCCACCTGCAGCGCCAGCCCATGTCGGAGACTCGCTCCCGCTACAAATACGGCCACTTGATCTGCAACCCGCCCTATGGCGAGCGACTGGGAGAGCAGCAGGAGGTGGAGCGCCTCTACCGGGAGATGGGCAAGGTCTTTTCCGGCTTGGACACATGGTCCTTCTATGTGCTCACCTCCCATCCGGGCTTTGAAGCGCTCTTCGGACGCAAGGCCAACAAGAAGCGAAAGCTCTACAACGGACGCATCCAGTGCAACTACTACCAGTTTTACGGTCCCAAGCCGCCCCGTCGCGATGAACGGGCGGAAGGAGCAGGCGACGAGGCGTAGGCGTCAGCGTCAGCTCAATCCTAGGAGGTTCCCGAGCGTCCGGCTGCAGACGGAGAAGATGGACAGAATCCACCAACAAACCTCGAAGGGATTCAACGAATAAATGAAAAGCAGAAGCGGAGCGTAATATGGCGGCCTATGATTTGATTTTATTCGACCTGGACGGCACCTTGACCGACCCCAAGGAAGGCATCACCAAATCGGTCCAATATGCATTGGCGAAGCACGGCATCCATGTAGAGGATCGGGGCAGCCTGATTCCCTTCATCGGGCCGCCGCTCCTGGACTCCTTCCGGCACTTCTATGGGTTTGACGAAGGGCAAGCGCGTCAGGCGGTGGCTGACTACCGGGAGTACTTCGCGGTGACAGGGATGTATGAAAACGCTGTTTTTCCAGGCATCCCGGCTCTCTTCGAAGATCTGACCGCTGCGGGAAAGCAACTCGCTGTCGCCACGTCAAAGCCGACCGTCTTTGCCAAACAAATCCTGAGCCATTTCGGTCTTGACGGTTATTTCACCCACATCGTTGGCAGCAACCTGGACGGTACCCGTTGTGTCAAAGGCGAGGTGGTCGCGGCGGCCTTGGAACTGTTCCCGGAAGTTGACCGCCGGTGTGTCATTATGGTGGGCGACAGAGAGCATGACATCATCGGCGCGAAGGCGAACGGGATCGCTTCGCTGGCCGTTGCCTACGGCTATGGCTCCCTGGAGGAGTTGGAGGCGGCCGGCGCCGATCAGATCGCCGGCTCGATCGATGCGATCGCGCCGTTGCTGGCATACCCGGTCCTCCAGTCGATCCTTCCCTCTGGGGAAGGGCAGGTCGTCATCGGCACCGTTCCGGCGCCCTTTGCCTTCGCCGTGCTCAGCGCCCGTGTGCTGGCTGACGCGGTGGATGGGGCCAACGGCGAGATCGCCAAAGCGCAGGGAGGCGACGCGGACATTCGCATCATCCCCCGTCATAGGGCTGATACGGTCTCCTTTGAAGTGAATGTATCGGCCGATCGTTGTCAGCCCCTATGGCCGGTCGTTGCCGAAGCATTGAGCCGACTCCATGCTGATTTGCCGGCCATCAAAAGAGAGGCGGAGCGGTTGGAGCGTTCCTGCCGAAAATGACGGTAACATCGATAAGAGGCGGTCGCCTCTTTTGACGTACACTTGATTTAAAAAAGAAAAGCCCCGGCTGCGCCAGGACTGCACGGAAACGTGACTCACTTCATTCCTTCGGATTTTCGGGGCGGTGCGCTAATGACTTGTTGCGCTTCTTCGGAGCCTTGATGCCGGGCGCCACTTCCCCCGGTTTCCCCAGGCGGGCCCACAGCTCTTCTAATTCCTCGGGAGACAACAGGTAGGAACGCACTTCATTTCCGTTCATCGACGAACCGCCTTTCATCCTCTGTAATCCTTCGGACATATCATTTTAACCTGAAATGAGGGAATCCGTAAACAGGGAATTACAGGGAGGAAAGGGGCTGCCAAGGAGAAAAGCGGGGCTGCGTTGAGGCGAATGGGGGGCAGAGCATCCTATCGCTAAATTTGCCCTCAGGCGGGGGAAAAGGCGGTTTTACCGGAACATAAGCCTGCATCAAGTGTGTTTTTGATGAAAGTATCGATATGATGAGATAAGGAAGGGTTATTCGTATGGAAGAAACAACGAAAGAACAAGCAGGAAAAACAGCGAAAGGGATATCCGCAGAAGCAGCAGATGAAGCCAAAGAAACAACAGAAGCATCAACAGAAACGTCGATTGAAACCCAAAAAGCCGGCTTGACGGTGGATCTCATGCGAAAGATCATCGAAGAAAAGAAGCAAAAGAGCGCCAGCCAAGGTCACAGGAAAAAGGGCAAGCAAGAGGGCGGTCCCGTGTCGGCCCGGCCGGGCATCAAGAAATACAAAAAGGGCGGTCTCTTCGATAAGTAGTGTGGGAAAGATGTGCCGGTGAAAGCTGCGAAAGTCGCAATACCATATTACCACATTACCACAATTCCACATTACCAAATAGATATAATTGCCACGAAAGCGAACGGTCTTTCGCTGTCTGAAACATGAAATCGTCCGATTGAAGCACAGGCGCGCATATTGTGGCGAATTCGCTTTCGAGAAAGACGAGTATGGATAGTTGAACAGTCAAAGAGAAGAGGGAGACGATTCGTTGGTTGCCGATATCATCGCCAAAGAGTTGGCGTTAAAGACTGCGTTTGTGACCAAAGCGATTGAACTGTTGGACGAGGGGAACACGATCCCCTTTATCGCCCGCTACCGCAAGGAAGCCACCGGCGAGATGGATGAAAACAAGCTCCGTGAACTGGCCGAACGGCTCAACTACTTGCGATCGCTGGCCCAGCGCAAGGAAGAGGTCAAGAAGAGCATCGAGGAACAGGGGAAGTGGACGGAGGAACTGGCCAAAGCGCTGGAGCGCTCCAAAACCCTGGCCGAGGTGGAGGACATCTACCTGCCGTTCCGGCCCAAACGGAAGACCCGGGCCAGCCAGGCGCGGGAGCGGGGCCTCGAACCGTTGGCCCGCCTGATCCTGGCGCAGGAGCTGCGGACAGGAACGGCGGAAGCGGCGGCAGCGCCCTTCGTCAACCCGGAAAAGGATGTTCCTGATGCGGCAGCGGCATTGCAGGGCGCTCTCGACATCATCGCCGAGGAAACCGCCGAAGACGCCGAGGTGCGCCGCTGGGTGCGCGCCTTCACCGCCCGGCGGGGCGCCCTGGTCGCCAAAGCCGTCGACCCGGAAGCCACATCGCCCTACCAGATGTATTACGACTACAAGGAGCCTGTCGCCAAGATCCCGCCTCACCGTGTCCTGGCCATCAACCGCGGTGAGCGGGAAAAGCTCCTCAAGGTCAAGATCGACGTGGAGTGGGAGCCGATCGGTCAACACCTGGAGAGTCGCCTTATCACCCGTCCTTCGATTTTCACGGAACGGCTCAAGGAGACCCTGCAAGACAGCTATAAGCGCCTCCTCGCGCCGGCCATGGAGCGGGAACTGCGCAACGAACTGACGGAAAAAGCGGAAGAGCAGGCCATGAAGGTCTTCCAGGCCAACCTGAAAAACCTGCTTATGCAGCCGCCCATCGGCCGACGTCGCGTGCTCGGATTGGATCCCGGCTTTCGCACCGGCTGCAAGTGGGCGACCCTCACCGAGACGGGCAGCCTGCTGGAGGTCGGCGTCATCTACCCCCATGAACCGCAGAAGCGATGGGAGGAGGCCAAGAGGCGCCTCCGCCAGCTCGTGGAGAAAGACAGCATAGATCTGATCGCCATCGGCAACGGCACAGCCAGCCGTGAGACGGAGGCGCTGGTGGCCGAGGCGATCGGCGAGATGGAGCGAGCCGTCCAGTTCATCATCGTCAGCGAAGCCGGCGCTTCCGTTTATTCGGCGTCTCCCTTGGCCGGCGAGGAGTTTCCCCAGTTCGATCTGTCCTTGCGCAGCGCCGTCTCCATCGGTCGTCGTCTCCAGGATCCCCTGGCGGAGTTAGTCAAGATCGAGCCGAAAGCCCTTGGCGTCGGCCAGTACCAGCATGACATGAACCAAAAGCGCCTCGAAGAGACGCTGGGCGGCGTCGTTGAGTCCTGCGTCAACACCGTCGGCGTCGACCTGAATAGGGCGTCAACGTCGCTGCTCCGCTATGTGGCCGGCGTTTCGCCCCAGGTGGCCAAGAACATCGTCGCCTACCGCGAGGAAAAGGGTCCTTTTCGCAAACGGGCGGAACTGAAAAAGGTGAGCCGCCTCGGCCCGCAGGCTTTCGTCCAGTGCGCCGGATTCGTGCGCATCCCTGATGGGGACAACCCCCTCGACAACACGCCTGTCCACCCTGAGTCCTATGACGGCGCGTTGAGCCTTTTGAAAGCCCTCGGCTTCGCTCCCGCCGATATGGGAGGACCTCGCCACGGCGAGTTGAAGGCGGCGCTGGCGAAGGTGGAGGTGGCGAAGATGGCCGAAGCGATCGGCCTCGGCGTGCCCACCTTGAAGGACATCATCGACGCCCTGATGAAGCCTGGTCGCGACCCGCGGGAGGATCTGCCCAAGCCGCGCTTTTCTTCAGAGGTGCTCTCCATCGACAACCTGAAGGAAGGAATGGTCTTGCAGGGAACCGTTCGCAATGTCGTCGATTTCGGCGCTTTCGTCGACATCGGCGTCAAGCACGATGGCCTTGTCCATGTGTCCCAACTGGCCGACAAGTTTGTCCGCCATCCCATGGAGGTCGTCGCTGTCGGAGACATCGTCACCGTGGCCGTTCTCTCGGTGGATCGTCAGCGGGAGCGGGTCGGACTGACCATGCGGGGCGTACCGCAAGCAGGTATGTGAGAAAATGCGGAGCCTGAGTGAGGTTATCGGCATTTTCGAGTGGGTAAGGATTTTTCTAGTTTAGTGAAGGAGTGTGACAGCGATTTCGCAAAAAAAAATTTTTTGAGGTGACGTTACAATGGTTCAACGGAGTTCGACCATCCCGCCAATCTTGCCAAACCCGTCAAACTCGTCAATCCCGTCCATCGGGAGAAACCTGCCGCAGGTTTCCGTGGAGACCGCCACAGGGGCCGACATTCCGGCCATGGCATCGTTGCTCGACGAACTGTTCCGCCTGGAAAAGGACTTCGTCCCTGATCGGGACAAACAGGTGCGAGGGTTGGCGATGATCCTGGCCCACCCTGACCGGGGCCGTCTGTTGGTGCTGAAAGAGGCGGGAATCGTCACCGGCATGGCCAATCTGCTCTTTTCCGTCAGCACCGCCGAAGGCGGCCCGGTGATCCTGCTGGAGGACTTCATCATCGCCGGCGCAGCGCGGGGGAAGGGATATGGCCGTTATCTGATGGAGCAGATCTTCCACATGGCCCAGGCGGAGGGGTTTTTGCGCATCACCGTCTTAGTTGATGGCGATAACGAAGGAGCCCATCCTTTTTATCAACGCCTCGGCTATGGCCGCTCGAACATGATCTGTTACCGGCGTCATTGGGGCTGACGGGCGCTGATTCGCCGCCACTTGGCCCGCATGATGGGCAGATGTTTTTTCCATAGATAGGCGATCATGGCCCACCACAGGAGGTTCATCGGCCGGAGGCGGAAGAGCTTGTGATGGGCAAAGATGAGGGCGATCAACCCGAAAACCTGCAACGTCCCTTCGAGGGGATCTGGCTGCTTCCGTTTTGTAGAAGGAAGAACAGGGCGCTTCTGTGTTGGCGACAGTGTGGATGGACTGCTTTGCAAGCAGTCCATCACATCTGTCGCTTTTGTCTGTTTTCCATCAAATAGTACAAGCAAACTCCCCGTTTTGGCGTTGGGAGTCACCGCCTGAACACCTGGCTGGGCAAGCAGTGTTTCGACAGCCCATGGAAGGGTCGCGCCGGAGCGAGCCGTCGCGGATCGCAGGCGCAATCGTCCAGGCAGTTGGTGGACAATGGTCCATGCACACATGGTCATCCCGCCTTTTTCCGCTTCGATTTTGGCTCCTTCTCGTCCAGCGGATACACCAGCAATCGTCCGGAATTGAGGACAACGCCCAGGGTGCTGAGATTGTGCAGCAAGGCGCCCGTCAAGGGGGAGATCCAGTTCAACGCCCCGAGAAGGATGCCCAAGGAATTGACACCGACGGCAAAGGCAAAGTTCTGCCGGATCACCTCCATGGTGCGCTGGCTCAGATGGACCAGGTGGGCCACTTTCAGGGGATCATCGCCGGAGATGACCACAGACGCTGTTTCGATGGCGGCATCGGCGCCGGCCGTTCCCATGGCGATCCCTACATCGGCGGCGGCCAAGGCGGGCGAGTCGTTGACCCCTTCTCCCACCATGGCGACGCGGTATCCCTGCTCTTGATACTGCCGGAGGATGGTCACCTTGTCTTCCGGCATCAAGCTGCCATGGATGTTCTCGATGCCCAGGCGGCGCGCGACGGCGGTAACGGCGTCAGGGTGGTCGCCGCTCAACAAGGCCACCTGTTCGATCCCCTCTGTCTGGAGCATATCGATCGCTTCCAGGGCATGTTTGCGCAGCTTGTCCACGACGCCGATCAGCCCGATGAGGGTGTGATCGCGCGCCACATACAACACCGTTTCCCCGAGGTACTGCATGCGCTCCGCTTCCAGGGCGGCATGGTCGCGCTCGATGCCTTCGTCATCCATCCAGTGACCGCTGCCCACCAACAGGGGAATCCCGTCGATCAGCACCCGAACACCGTGACCGATCACCACCTCGTCATCGGAGTGTTCTGGCACCACCAGTTCCATTTCCCGGGCTTTCTCGACTACAGCGCTGGCCAGGGGGTGGTTGGTGTGCAATTCTCCCGATGCAGCCAGGGCGAGCACTTCTTCTGGGCCGTAGTCCTCATGGAGCGAAATGATGCGGCTGACGCGGGGGCGACCTTCGGTCAAGGTTCCCGTCTTGTCGAAGAGCACCACATCGACCTGGCCCGCCTCTTCCAGGTATGAGCCGCCCTTGATCAGGATGCCTCTGCGCGCGCCATTGCCCATGGCGGCGCTCACGGCGGTCGGCGTCGCCAACCCGACGGCGCAGGGACAGGCGATGATCAGCATGGACATGGCCCGGCGGATATCGCGGGTCAGCGCAAACACCGTCAGGGCGAGCAGGAAAGAGAAGGGGACAAAGCGCTCCGAAAAGCGGTCGGCAAAGTTTTGAATCGGCGCCCGGTGGCTTTCGGCGTTCTCGACTAGATGAATGATCCGCGCCAGGGCCGTCTCATCGCCGACTTTTTTCGCTTCGATCCGCAGAAGGCCTGATTCCACCACCGTACCGGCGAAGACCTCATCGCCGAGGTTTTTGTATTCCGGAAGGGACTCGCCGGTGATGGCGGCCTGGTTGACAGCGGCTTGTCCGAAGAGGACATGGCCATCGACAGGGATCTTGGCGCCTGTTTGCACGACGACGACATCGCCGGCAAGGAGGCTCTCAACGGGAACCTCCACTTCCTGGCCGTCGCGGAGCACCCAGGCTTTCTCGTCTTTGTTGCTTAAGAGTTCCGAGATCGCCTTGCGGGAGCGTTCCAAGGTGAATGTCTGAAACAGTTCCGAGAGGTTGACCAGAAACACCACGACCAGTCCGGTCACGCTTTCCCGAAACAGCAGGGATACGAGCGTGGCCATGCCGATGAGCAAGTCGTTGTTGATCTTCTTGCCCATCAAGCCCTGCAAGCCATGGCGCAAGATGGGGTAGCCGGCGACGATCGTCGTGGCCGCCGCCACATTCAGCACGGTTTTGTTCGTCGACAACGCCGAGGGACCCCAGAAAAGCCGCTTCAAGCCAACCCAGGCCAGCACGGCGCCTGTGGCAAGAGACTTGTAAAGCTGCGGCCGCAGCGGCAGTTCCTCGGGCTCCTTCCGGCGACAAACGCCTGTGGCGCAAGGGGACGATTGACTCTCAGTGGGGAGAAGCGCCTTCAACGCTTCGGGCGATTTTTGTTGAAGCGCCGAGATCGCCTTTTCCAGGGTGGCGAAAGGCAAGCGCCGCTCATCAAAAAGGACGAGGATATTTCCCGTATTTCGACCGACTTCTACTTTTCGAATGCCCTCAAGCAAGGCCAGTTGGTGTTCCAGCACGGCGGCGAGCCTTTCATTTCGTTTGACCCCGTCGACATGGAGGCGCACCCTTCCCTGTAAGCGATGGATCAAGCGCGCCATAGACTACTCGCCGCTTTCGGGGTTCTTTGGCGCTTTGGCCGGTTGAACGGCAGGAGCGTTCTCAACGGCGTCCCGTTGATTATGTACGTTCCCTTCTTCCAGCGTTTCCGCTACATGCAGCACTTGTGCTTCGGCGACAATGTCCTCTACATCTTCTTTCCACTCGGACAACTTGGTGACGGCGCTATCGTAGAGGTGGATGGCCTCCTGTGTCGCCTTGACCGCGATCGGCCGCAATGCTTTGCTCACTCTGGGCAGGGCATAGGCGGAAAGCGCCGCAGCCCCCAGGCCCAGCAGGAACCCTTTCGTGCCTCTGTCTCGCAGCAGATGCCCCGCTTTGCTCGTGATGCCCCAGCCGTTACGTCCAGTTTGTTCCATGTGTAATTCTCCTTTCAATAAACAAAAAACGGGGTTGAAAATGAATTTCATTTTCGATTATAAAATTGGTTTGCTTTTCCTGTCAATCGAAATTTGTACAAAAAAAGTACTTGATCATATTACTCCATTGTCGTATTATGAGAATGAGTTTCATTTTCGAACAGGGGTGATGTGTGATGGCCTTTTCTCTACCCCTAGTGTCCCGTTCCATGGCCAATCGCCGGTCTGCCGTGAAAGCGTCGAGCACAAGTCGGCAAGAGGGGAATGACTTCGCCCAGTTGAAACGGGCGATCGAGGCGATTGATCAGCATTGTGGGGCGATCCAAAAGCAGCTTCATGAAAAGACAGAACGATTGTTTGACGATAACTTTGATGAAAAAACGTTTTTTTCCCTCGACAACCTCCAGCACTGTATCGTAACCGAGGCGGAACAGGAGGAGATGACCCGCAGCGTCCAGCAGGCTTTAAACCGCTTGCATAGCCCCGTCATCTTTGGCGACTTGTTGAGCCCGCCGCCTCCCTTGGAGATCCCACAGCACCTGAGCCGTTTCGTTCGGGAAATGAAGACCACATTGCTCCTCAGCCGCTTCGCCGACAAGACCTGTAACATGGCTTGTGAACGCTTATTCGAAGGGGTTGCGCCCAAGGTCGGAGGCGCCTTGGTGAAGAGCGCCTGCGCCAAGCTCTTTTCCTCCCTGAACACCGGTACATTCTTTTTAGAGCGTGCGGGCGCCTCGCCGGAGAAAGAGTTGGAACGGGTGCGCCTGGAGTTGCGTCGCCGTCTGCGCGGCGTGATCGACCGTTGGATCTTTCATGTGAAAGAGCATTGGCGCCAACAGGTGATCGACGCCTTTTTTCCGTTGGATGAAGCATAGGGCGAGCAGAAAACAAACACCGCTTTCGGTCGTACGACCTGGAAGCGGTGTTTCTCTTTGCCTCTCCGTTGCATGAGGATTTGCCTGTGGCGTTTCCGTCAAAAGAGTCTGATAAACTAAGGCTGTCATAGTCAGGCCGCACTTTTATGCATGATTGCTAATAGTGGATGGGAACTAACGAAGCATCCCTTAGTTCTTTTTTTGCATAAAGAAGCTTGTCTATTGAAAAGTTTTTACAGTAAAATTAATATTAGAGAAAAATCGGCAATATCCGAGAGGCATTCACGGTGGTCCGCAGCGGTGGCGCCGAATCGGGCATGCCTATCAATGGAGGGAATGATATGGAACACGACGAAACAGTTCACAAAGCGCCCCAACTCGATCTATTATGGGTCTTCGCCCGTTTCCTTGGCCTTTACATAATATTTCTCTTTCTCGGAATCTTTACGACAGCGCTCTTTCTGATGACGGAAACGCGCTTGTTTGGGTATTTGTCTATCCTTGCGTATATGGTAACGGTAGGGAGGGGTGCCCTGCTTTGGGCTCGATCGGCGCGGAGAACGCTCCTGATCTGGGGGCTGTGGATGGGCTTCCTCCTCGCCAAATGGGGCTATTGCGCGATCTGTCGCTTGGCCCATTCGGCATCGTTTCTTGAATATACGCCGAATGTGATTTTGTTTACCTATGACCTGTCATCTGATGAAAACTTTAATTTTCATCTTGCAACGATCTTTGACGCGCTGGCCTTTACAATTGCTATTGCCATCGCTTATTTTGGACGGAGGCAAATCAGAGCGCTATTGAACTATCTTTACGATCATGCAAGGGGGAGCGCATGAATGGACTTTGTCACCATGATGGCCGAAGAGAAGATCCGGGAAGCGATCCAGCGGGGGGAACTGGATGATCTGCCAGGCAAAGGCAAACCGCTGGTCATGGAAGACCTCTCGGGCATACCGGAGGATCTCCGCGCCGGATATATGATCCTGAAAAACGCCGGGATCCTTCCCGAGGAGTTGCAGGCGCAAAAGGACATGGTCACCTTAAAAAGCCTGATCGAATGTTGCCACGATGAGGAACAACGACAAGCGCTCAAAAAAGAGTATAACGAGAAGACATTGCGGTTCAGTCTGCTCATGGAAAAGCGCAAACAGACCCATAGCGGCCCCTATCAGTTCTACCAGGATAAAATGTTGGACCGTTTTCGATAGATTCGCGCCGCCCCATCCGCGAACATGACAGAAAAGCGAACACCCTCTTGCAGTGACAACTGAAGAGGGTGTTCGCTTTTTATCAGGCCACGGCACAGGTGAGCCAACGGCGAGGGTTCGTCTTGAGGGCTAATCGACCTTGGGGGGACTGGTGGCGATGTTCGTCCAGTCCCAGGTTCGTTCGGCCCGTTTTGCTTTCGCGGACATGCCATCGAGGCTGTCCCATAAAAACACCTTCACCGTGTAATCGCCCGCATCCAGCGGATACGGAAGAGACCAGGAGATTCGTTGCCCGTTGGCGATCTGTGAAAGCGGGTAGGTTTGCGTCTGAATGGGAATGTTCCCTTTTGACAACTGAAAGATGGCCGTGGAAGAGCCGGAACCGGCATTCTCGGTGACATGGACGGCGAATTCCAGAGATGTCTTTGTTCCATTCAGCCCGGCCGTTGGCGAAGCCACCAGATAGGGATGGCGGTAGGAAGGTCCCAAGCTCTTGCTCATGAAACGGATGGCGGGGCCGTTGGCGCTTTCAACGCCGTTTTCGTCGATGGATTCGACGCGGAGGAGGTACTCCTGTTCGGGCGACAGTCCGCTGATGGAACCGGGGTAACTGTAGTAAACATCGTTGACCACGGTGCCTTGATAGACATTATCGAGATAGAAGCGGAACTGTTGATCATCGGTATTTATCATGCCGTCCCAGGTAAAGTTGATGCCATTGTCGGTCACATTTGAGACATGGATGCGGCTATCTGGTGTCCAGCCGTCTCCATAAGGAGTCGCGCTAAAGCGCTTGCGTGATAGTTCTCCCGACGTATTCACATAAGCGAATAAGAATGTGGAGAGGCTTTCATCGCTCGCCAGCGCCGGTTCCATGAGGGGATTCAGATCAAGGGCCAGGACGATGGGACCGCCCTCCGTTGTGCCGTCGGCGTGCACGAAGCGCACATAGAGGGAACTGTTTTCGCGCCAACTTACGAGGAAGCGTTTGTTCAGCCCATCGTAGGCGAGCGAGGGGAGAGAGGGATAACCGGTCGTGATCGTAAAGGCTTCTCCCTGCCGTGAAGGCGTCCCGGAAGAGACGTCAACGACTTGACCCAGGATCGTGTAGTTGTTGTTTGCATTGTCCCGGAATCGAGTGGCGATCAGGCAAGCTTTGTCATCTGCGTCCCAGGCCGTGACTGGCGTCGAACTGCTGTACACATGGGAAGCGGTCGTTTCAAAAGCCAGTTCGACGGCGCCATTTGGCGATAGGAGCCAACCGTAACCGCCGTCACGGAAGACTACGAATTTTTTCAGCAACGGGTTGTAAGTAATCGCCGGATTTAATCCGTCACCGATGGTGATCACATTGCCGAAGGGCTCTCCGCTGAGACCGACAAACCGGCCGAGAATCTTCGAGTCGTTGCCGCCTTGCTGCCAAACAGCCAGAAATCTTTCCTTTCCCGGTTCGGAACAGTAGGCGCTCCGGGGGAGATAGCCAGGGCCTGCCGAGATCGGATAGCCTTGATTGATTGGCGCCGGCGTCTGCGTGTAATGGGTGTCACAGCCGATGACACGCCCATAGACCTGATCAGGAACCGCCTGGAAGGGATCGGTCCAAAGGGTCAACATTTTTTCGAACTGACCGTAACGGCCGTAGCTTGCCGATGCATCGGCGCCGGCTCCGTGATCAGAGATGACAAAATCGTTGACAGCGCTTGTCCCGTCAGGGGCGTAATAGGCGCCGTAGACGAGTTGGTAGACCGTGTTATTGACGGTATATTCGCCTTTGTATGTGGCCAAATAGGCCTGGATGCCTGGAGAATAGGTCAATGTGGGGGGGCTGACGGGTCCAGCGGACGCGGTTGTAACCTGAAAAAGAAGAGATATCAGCAACAGAATGGAGACCGGAGACAGCATCCGGGAGAAGGCAGAACTGCGCAACGCCATGAAACCCTCCTTACATCTCGATATGGTATCGCTGCTGCGCAACCCATTTGTGCGAAACATACCGCCTTTGCGCGCAACTTCATTATAGCGTGACAGGGACAGGCCCAACAGAGGATGATGAGAGATTTTGTGGAAAAATGAGTCAAAAAAACCCCTTCCCAGATAGAACTGTGGGAAGGGGTTGCCTGTTTTTCTGGGACCTACCGCTGGGGCTGCGCCATTATTTGATCAGCAGCTTCTCGATGGTCACATCAACGGCCAACAC
Organism: Heliomicrobium gestii; assembly: GCF_009877435.1. Lineage (NCBI taxonomy): Bacteria > Bacillati > Bacillota > Clostridia > Eubacteriales > Heliobacteriaceae > Heliomicrobium > Heliomicrobium gestii. Next base: position 112,227 of record NZ_WXEX01000001.1, read on the forward strand.
AGAGATGCCCATCGTTTCCAGAATGTCAAAAGCCAGGCGCTGCACCTTGCGCCCCAGGATATGAAGGGGTTGCCGGTAGAGGGCGGTGATGGGGAGGCGAACGGTGACGCCGTCATCGCCATGGGTGATGCTGATGCTGCCCACATCGGCTACACCGGGGATATCCTGGACCTGGTGAGAGATCCCGGCGATGATGGCTGGGCTGGAGATGGACAGGTTGCCCAGTGAGGTGAAGGTGGGACGGACGACCGACTGCTCCGCCCATGTTTTGCGCTCAGACCCCTTTTTTTGAAAAAAGACTTTGACAGGGTTGATCAGGGCGTCTGTCCAGTTCCGGGTGACTTCCAGGGCAGGCGCGGGCACGACATGGCGGCCATGGTGAGCGCGGTTGTAACGGGCTTTCCGAATCTCATTGGAGGAAGCGATGTCCTCGATGTAGACGATTTTTTCCGGCGCCGGCAGCTCAAGGCGCGCGGCGATTTTTTCAACCATCCCCTCAGAGGTGCCCAGGATCAAAATGCCCTTCGGCGAACAGCGCAACAGAGCCTCGCGCGCCTGATCCCGGTGTTCTTCCTCCTGAAACAGGGCCGTCTTGATCGCCCCCAGGCGGGTCGTTGACCGTTTGGCCGTCGTGCCGGCCAGGATGCGGTTTTCTTCAATAATCAAGCCGTCATCGATGATCACCTGGCAGTGAAGTTCGGCGGCAAGGCGGATGGCCCGGTGGCTTTTGCCGGTGCCGCTGGAACCCACCAGGGCGTATACGTGCATGGTCTTCCCTCGTTCACGATGGTTTTGTGCTTATCTTATCATTTTATCACGGCATCGCTCAAAAAGCATCGGCTGAGTTGAGCGGGGCGAAACAAAAGGAACCATGCCTTTGTCTGACGCCATAAGCTGTAAAGGTAACCATCGAGCAACCATTGGGAGGCTTACGTCTGCAAGGAGGTTCCTTATGTTTGGCGATTATCGGACAGGTCAAAGGCAAATGAACAAAGAGTTATATTACCCCATATTTTATCTGATGGAACGTCAAACAAGAAAGAGAAAGAAAAAATACGCCTCTCCCTATTATCCAGTGGCTGGTTTGCGTGATGATTTGAACGGTTATCGTCCATATAGGGGGGGGAATGAAGAGTGCAAGAATGAGGTAGAAGAAACGAGCGATGGGAGCGCAGCGAGAGAAGTGGACGCAGAGATTCTGGCATTGTTTGCGCGCGCATGTGAAGGCGAACCCAGGGCGATCAAAGAGGCGTATTTTTATTTCGCCGATCTGTACCGAAAATACCCGCAGAATCCCCTGATCACCGGTTACTATCTTCATTGCCAGTCCATGGCTTCCAGTCAGTAGTTGCGCAGAATGGCGTAAACACAGGGCTGTAACGATTTTCCAGAGCGCCCCGTATCGTGTACTGTGTGTCGCAATCGAGCGAACCATGGCTTCATGGAAGGCGTAGTCAACACTGTCGGGGGTGCGAGATGAGTAAAACGGCGCTGATCACAGGGATTACAGGACAGGATGGAGCCTATCTCGCTGAGTTTTTGCTGAACAAAGGGTACAGGGTTCACGGAGTCAAGCGGCGGTCATCTCTGTGTAACACCGATCGGATTGATCATCTGTATGAAGCGTCCCAGCACAAGGATCATTTTATCCTACATTATGGGGACTTGACAGATACGGCGAACCTTATCCGGTTGATCAAGGAAATCCAGCCTGACGAGTTATACAACTTGGCAGCCCAAAGCCATGTGAAAGTATCTTTCGATTCCCCGGAATACACGGCCAATGCCAACGCGCTCGGCCCTCTGCGATTGCTCGAAGCCATTCGCATCCTGCATCTTGAACAAAAGACGAGGATGTATCAGGCCTCCACCAGTGAACTGTATGGCCTGGTTCAAGAAATACCTCAAAAGGAAACAACCCCCTTTTACCCCCGTTCGCCCTATGCCGTATCCAAATTGTATGCCTATTGGATCACCGTCAATTACCGTGAAGCGTACAACCTCTTCGCCTGCAATGGCATCCTGTTTAACCATGAGTCCCCCATCCGGGGAGAAACCTTTGTCACCCGCAAGATCACCCGGGCTGTCGCGCGAGTGAAGCTGGGGTTGCAAAAACAGGTGCGTCTTGGAAACATCGACGCGCTGCGTGATTGGGGACATGCCAAGGACTATGTGGAAGCCCAATGGCTGATCCTTCAACAGGACCGCCCCGATGACTATGTGATCGCGACGGGTGAGCAACACAGTGTGCGCGAGTTCGTCGAAAGGGCCTTTGCGGAAGTCGGCATCGGGATCGAATGGCGCGGTCAGGGGATGGAGGAAGAGGGATTTGACGCAAACACCGGTCGTTGTCTCGTGGCGGTTGATCCGATCCATTACCGTCCCACGGAGGTAGAAACGCTATTGGGCGACCCCGCTAAAGCAAAAAACAAGCTCGGGTGGTCACCGAAGATCTCTTTCCGAGAGTTGGTTGCCGAGATGGTTCGAGAAGACCTGCGCAGCGCGCAACGGGAACTCTTATGTGAACAAAAGGGCTTTCCTGTAAAGAGAGGATTTGAGGTGTAGGCAAAGATGGACAGGAACGATCGGATTTTCGTCGCGGGCCATCGCGGACTCGTCGGTTCGGCCATCGTGCGCAAGTTGCGCTCCCTGGGCTATGAGCGGTTAATCCTGCAGAACCGTTCCGATCTGGACCTGCGGGACCAAAAAGCCGTCAAACAGTTCTTCGCCCAAGAACGGCCCGACTATGTGATCGTCGCCGCTGCGAAAGTAGGCGGGATTTATGCGAACAACAGCTTTCCTGCCGAATTCATCTATGACAACCTGATGATTCAGACCAATGTGATTCACCATGCCTACGAATCAGGGGTAAATAAACTGCTGTTTCTGGGCAGTTCCTGCATCTACCCAAAATATGCGCCACAACCGATGGCAGAATCATGCCTGTTGACGGGCGCCCTTGAACCGACAAATGAGCCCTACGCGGTGGCAAAAATCGCGGGAATTAAGCTGTGTGAATCCTATAACCGGCAGTATGGAACGAATTTCATCGTCGCCATGCCGACAAACCTCTATGGTCCCAATGATTGTTTCGATCTGCAATCGGCCCACGTGTTGCCGGCATTGATCCGCAAGTTCCATGAGGGGAAGCAGCAGAACGCCTCTGAGGTGCCGGTTTGGGGAACGGGGCGGGTTCGAAGAGAGTTTCTCCATGTCGATGACCTGGGAGAGGCCTGCGTCTTTTTATTGCATCATTTTGACGCGCAGCCGCACAGCGCCATCATCAATGTGGGCACCGGCACTGATGTGACGATTGCGGAGTTGGCTGAGATGATTGCCGCAACATGCGGGTTTAGAGGGAAGGTTGTCTTCGATAGTCGCATGCCCGACGGAACCCCTCAAAAACTTTTGGATGTGTCGAAAATCAACGGCCTCGGTTGGAAGGCTCGGATCCCCTTGGAACAAGGAATACAACAAACCTACGAATGGTACAGGCAAGCCGTCAAGAAGACGTGAAAATACAGCGGCGTCCCGGTAATTGGCGGAAAACAAGCGGGCATATCTCGGTTGGTAAAGGGGTTTGTGGAATGGGCAGTCCATCTGCGAAGAGAAAACGAAGGAACAATGCTGGACAAAAGGACATTAGGAAAGATCCGAACATGGAGTATAGGATCAACCTCGACGATGACTTTTATGAGTTTTTTAGCAAAATCCATGAGATATCGCCGGAAGAAAAGCGTTCCCGCGATCTCGTAAAATTTACTGCCTTGCAGGAAGGACTAAGCAACGAAGAACGACGGTTCCCCCTCCCATCTCCACAAGAAGTGGTGGACAATATCGCAAATATAAAAGAGGGCTACTCACACAACATCTTTGAAATCCTCGCTTGGATGATGTTGTCGATCCAAAAGATAAACCCCATTCAGCACGTGGACATTTCCCCTGTCATCACATTGAGCTCGATCCTCTCCACCAATATTCCTGTCAGTTTCTATGAGTATTCCCCGGCCTGCCTGTATGGTTATGACAGCAAGTGGCAAGGCCATCCGACAAAAGAACTGACCATCGGCAAAGTGGATTTAAACCGGTTGCCTTTCGCCGACAACAGCATCCCCTCCCTTTCTTGTTTGCGGTTGATCGAACGGATCGGTCTCGGTCACCATGGCGAACCGCTCGATCCTGACGGCGATCGCAAGGCCATCTTTCAATTGAAGCGAGTCATCCAAGAAGGCGGTTATCTGTGCCTTTCTGTGCCGCTTGGGAAGCAACACATACAGTTCAATGACCGTCGCGTTTACTCTTATCCTCACTTTCTACGTTATTTTCCTGAATTCGAATTAATCGATTATACGTTGGTTCGAGACACCGATGAGGCAGTCTATGGATACGGCTGTTTTTTACTTCAGAAGACACGGGCGGATGCGCTGCCGCCCACCTCAGGTCCAACCACTGCAATCGGGCGAACGCTGCCGATCGCCACTTCCATTGCTCCACGGGATATCACTACGCAACAACGGGCGATCTGGAGCTGGGTGCTACAAGGATTTCACATCATATCCTTCAATATCCCGAGTGAAATCGAAAGCCTCAAAGATCATTTCCCCTTTGTTGAGTTTGTCGCCGTATCTCGGGACGCCAGTCAGCCGTTCGGCAAACCCTATGTCTACTTGCATGACATTCTTGCCTACTATCACAGGAGTGATCATGACTTATGCGGTATCGTCAATTCAGATATTCACTTTTTTCAGGACATTCGTTGGTTTATCGAGAAAGAGGCGCCTGGCTCAATGGTCTTTGGATCGCGCGTTGATATCGAGCGGATTGACAACCCGATCGGGAGCATTGAGAAACGGGGATTAGACTATTTTTTCTTCGATAAGAAAATCGCTTCACTGTATCCTGACGAAGGATTCTGCCTGGGCTTGCCCTGGTGGGATTATTGGATTCTGTTAATCCCGATTTACCACCAGATACCGTTAAAATACATCGGCACGCCCTTCGGCTATCATGTGTATCATCCCCAGAGATGGAATGTAGAGAACTGGTATTACTTTAAGGACATTATCCTCAAGCATGTGGAGCAACCGCCGCTAGAGAATGAGGACAACATTTATCATTTCGGTGAAGTGATTTATCAATACATCATGAGACATGCAACGGATCGTTTCCTGCCCTATCGCGATTGCCGTCAATTCGGATATCAAGGGTTGCCTGAGGAATTCATCGATATGCCTTTTTACGGCTGGATTCCCCTTGGCGGGTTTAGACCGATGGAAGGTCCCTATCCGCAATGGGATTTGCCTACGGTCCTTTGGAGTTATGGTCCCAGTTCTTTTCTGCAAATCACAACAGAATGTATGGAAGAAAAAAGCTATCGATTGCGTATGACGGCGCGCAGCACGAAGGATGAACAAACAGCGGATCTATTTTTAGATGGCAACCTTGTCGGAACACATACCTTTACAAGTCATCAGGTTTTTGAAAAGGCGGAATTTTCAATTAAAATCGCTCCGGAAATGCCGAAGATCCTCGAACTGCGATACCGGCCATGGGATCTCGCGGAACAGATGGGCGATGCGCTGCTGTTCACAGAACTCGTCGTTGCTCCGCAGTAATGCCACATGAGTACAACCAGAGAGAAAAAAGCAATAAACATGAAAAGGAAAAAGAAGGAAAATAATACCAAGTGGCGAATAGGTTGGTAGGTTCAAAGGGAGGGAGGAGATTCCATTGGGCTAGGAAACTTGGCGTGTGCCCGCTTGCCTGCGCCTTGGTGGACATTGGCTCTGCTGCAACGGAGGGGAATGACAGATGACAACGGCGGAACCGGTGAAAATGAGTGTAGCGCCCCACTTGCATGACGGCCATCACGCATGACCCGGGATTGCGTTTAAGTTCGGCCGCTTCAATGGCGGGGATAGCGGGAAGCTGCGGCAACGCCCAAGACCCCTACTAACCGGCCGGCGCCGTTCCGGCGGTCCCATCGGCGTTTCCGGACCGCTTCAGGGCGGGACCCCGCGCCAGCGGGAGTGGGAGACGGCGGAAACGTAGCCTCGGTTGGCCATGGATGGCGGGGCGAAGGAATGTGGACCGAGGAATGAAGACAAGGCAGTTGGGCCGGGTCAAACGAGGTGGCGCATTTGAACAATGACGGATGACCCGATTTTTGCCCCATGACGATTACCCGGCAATCGCGTTTCCTGGTGAAAGGACACCACGGAGACGACGCCCCAGAGGGGGGAGGCCGGTGAATCGTGACAACTGAATCCACGCGGTCGGTAGCCAGCGTGAAATACAGGTGAAAGGGTCAGGACCGGAGGCAAGGCATGCTCCGGTCTTTGTTTTTTTCGTAAGCCTGCCATAAGCAGGCAAAGAGTAGGACAAGAAGCAGGACAAGCAGTGTTTAAAATGCAAAAACCCGCGCCGCGAACGGCACGGGTCTGTACGCAAAGTGGTGGAGGGGGTAGGATTCGAACCTACGAAGTCGTCAGACGGCAGATTTACAGTCTGCTCCCTTTAGCCACTCGGGAACCCCTCCAGACACATGGTCGGAGCGACACGATTTGAACGTGCGGCCTCTACCACCCCAAGGTAGCGCTCTACCAAACTGAGCTACGCCCCGAAGACAAATGTTAGTATAACCGGGAAGTCGCTTCTCGTCAATAGGGGATTCTTTGGGAATTGGGGGAAGCACGGGCATAGCGGGCGGGATATCGCATATATTCCTGTAGGCGGGCTTCCCGATAACAAGCGCGACGGGGGGAGAAAGGATCGATGGAACGACCGGCAGGCCTAGGCCTTTCACAGATGGAGGAATACAGGGGGAGCGCGGACCCCCTTGAGCCACGCGTCCTGGCTGTGGAGTTGGCCGGGCTGAAAGGGCGGGTGGGCGAACTGGAAGCCCGTGTCGTCAGCCTGGAGAAGCAGTTGGAAATCCTGGCGCGACACCTGGCTCACCTGACCTGTGATCCGGCGCCAGTAGCGAGGTTTTCCCGGATACCGGAGCAGTATTAATAAGGATTTTCTTGAGTGCAATGTACACATAAGCCCAATATTGCTATAATCGATCATGGTGACGATGATGCGACATGGGTTTTGGGGATATACATCTCTTGGCATCGCTGGAACGCTTGGGCTGCTCATACTGAATTTCTTCGTTCAGCCCCTGCCGTTAAGCCTGACCTCAGTGCTCCGTCTGGCCGTTTTCTTTCCCACCATTGTCAGTCCCATCGGATTCGCTGCAGGTTACTGGGGCTTCCGGAAGAACAAGGACGCCTATGCGAGATGGGGCATGGTTTCTAACGCAGCGCTATTTCTATTCTCACAACTCTATTGGGTGCTTGGCATATTGCTTTGGGGGCCGTGACTGCCGCGCTGAAAGCGCGACGAGATGACCATGAAATTTTGTATAAAGGCAAATGCAGGCGGTGTACCCTGCTTCAGGCTGCTGGCGATGTCAGCGGTCTTTTTTCTATAAGGGCAGTTTATTTTTCGAGAATAATACAATCGGGGTGTGACGCATGAACGTTCAAATCTGGGGCACAAAAAAATGCCAAGACACGCGCAAAGCCGAGCGCTACTTCAAGGAGCGCCGTATCAAGTTCCAGTTCATCGACCTGGCTGTCAAGGGTCTAAGCAGAGGCGAGTTTGCCAGCGTGAAGTCCGCCGTCGGCCTGGACAACCTGATCGACAAAGAGGGCAAGGAGTATGGAAAGCGAAACCTCAAGTACCTCGTCCATGACGTGGAAGAAGTGCTGATGGAGAATCCCCTGTTGTTCAAGACGCCCGTCGTCCGAAACGGGAGGCAAGCGACAGTGGGCTACCGTCCCGAGGTGTGGTCGACATGGGAATAAAAAAAGATCCGCCGATCTGGTGAGTGATATGCGCCCTTTGAGGTAGACAGTCTGAAAAACAAAACTGTCTGCCTACAGGGGCGCTTTTTTTGGGGCCGGAAAGCTAAAATCAGGATTAAAAGCATAGAAATCGGCGGTTTGTAATCTTCTTTTGAAAAAATAGGTTTGCTTAAAAATCCTAAATAATCTATCGATTTAGTGGTTATGATAGACGGAGGAAAATTCAAGGCGTAGAGGTGAATCATGGAACAATTGGTGCTTAGTATGATGATTTGGATATTAGTTGTAGTGCTTATTCCCATGAAACGAATTATCGAGTTGCGGTATGCTGTTTTTGTGTCCGTGGTCTGGATGATATTTTTAGATAATTTATCGTCCTACTTAGGGTTTTACAGCTTTGAACACGTTTTAATCCCCATCGGTAGAGCATCATTATTTCAACTGCTTGCGTATTCAGGTATCGGAATACTCATGATTAATTGGTTAACACGTAGTTCAATATCAAAAATAATTTCTGTTACCTCAGTTGCCTCAGCGTTCTCTATTCTACAGTACGTTTTTATCCAAAGGGGAGCTTTCAGGTATGGAAGCTTTGATATGATATTTAGCTATATATATAGCATAGCAGCGCTTTCAATGTTTGTATGGTTGTCACTGGCTATAGTAGGAGAAGATAAAGTATATTCCGGTAAAAAGACACGAGATATAATCGACCTGAATCCACGGTAACAGCTTTTTCGCACCGCACATGCGAGTGTAGCCAATGGGTTGCTTCAAGAATTCGGGCATTCCTTTTTAAATGGGGTCTTCCATCCCTTCAATGAATACTTTTCCAGGACGATATACAGTCCTAAACATAAATAGTGAAGTTGTGTTAAGTAAAATAGATTCCAACCATTTTGGAAGGTTAAAATATTCATTTTTATCATCATATAGTCACTTAATAAAACCACAAATAGAGGGGCTGTTTTCCAATATGGCTTATGAAGGAAATTAACGAAAAATATAAAAGTTAATGACATAATCAATTGGTAGGGTACATCGAAAAAAATATCATTAAGAAAGTAATTATCAACCAATCCGATTCCAAAATGCTGTTTGTCTGATATTAAAAGTACAATAGAGGAACCTAATAACAACAACCATGCGATTAAATAAAATGCAGTGTATCTCAGAAGCATATGCTTCTTTTCCATTAATATACCAAAACACTTTCTTGCAAAAAAAAGAAATACAACAACCGCTATTCCTGTCATGTAAGTTCTCCACCAGTGATGAGTATATATACCTAATGCAAGGAACAAAACTTCTACAAGCATAAATACAACAGATATCAAAAAAATCCAATAATATTTTAATTGAAATGCAGCGACCAGGAGCGTAAATCCACCCCAAAAGAATCCATTACACACTAAATGCCCATAAATACTTTCTTGAATAGGGTCAGTAAATAATCCCGGTTTGTATGCATAACTGTTAAATACAAATAGTATTACAATCTCACACAGATAAGCAAGTGCTGAAATGAATAAATAAAACGAAAATAAGTTAACTATGCTTTTTCTCTTGTACATTGTAAAGATTATTAAGCCTATACCGATGAATGTCAAACTGTGATACCAGAACAAGTTTGTCATAATTCTCTCCTATATATTCAGTGTTTTTGATGTTTTGCTATCTGAAAAATGACTTGAATGCTTGTGTTCGTTATTATGGTGACTTTCTTAACAAATATACCTTCGGGGCTCAGTGCGGAACGATTATCGTCCAAATTCGCCCGTCATCCTACAGATGAATGCCTCCTATCTGTGATAGAAGATTGTGTCATCGGCGCGGTTGTCCCTATGAATCAACCAGCGTTGGCCATGCCTTCCTGCCGTGGCAGCATAAAAAAGACACCAACCATAGCAAATAGTTGGTGTCAGTAGGGCAGATCAAAGTCGGCGGGACTTTCTCCGTCTCACATGTGTGCTGAGTCGCTTTTCAAATAGGCGTTACGCTGCTGGTTTTGGACCGGTTCTGGTTCCTTAGCGCTCACGCCCACGGTCGCGCTTGTGTTTCCACTCCCTGCGCCAAGCTGCTTTCTGGAGCGCTCCGTCGCCTGGGCTTTTTTGAGGGCCTCGGCGGAGTTTCTCGACTGAACAAGGACCAGCGCATTTTTAGGGTAAACGCTCAACCGCAGGTAGTCGCGGCGAGTTCGCCGGATCTCGAACTCCGACGGCCCAAAGTCGAGAATCGAATACGAATACATGCCTGGCCCGGTCGATGAGCGCAACAAGAGCCAATAATGTACCGTATGGTTCACGGCCAATACACTTCCTCAAAGATTAATCATTCTTTCCACGGTTGATTATACACCGTGGTTCCATTGTTTTATGTTAAGTACCGGTAAAGGTGATTTCCGAGCTTTTCATGACGACGAACATAATGGGGACGACTCCCGAATACAGTGCTGTACAGAAGGTTTATCGCGCCCAGTCAACCTCTTGTAATGATGACATGGACAACATCCTGCTTCACTGTGCTTGGCGCCGCTTGCCAACAGAGCCTTGGCCCTCAAGTCAATCGTGGCGTTACGATTCGAGTAAGCGAGGTGGTGCTGTGATCCCTCAATGCAAATCCCCTTGGACCATCACCCTGACGACCGCTGTGGTTGTGACAGCGGTCCTGGTTGGGGTGTTTCTTTTTCCCCTTTGGGGCGCTTTCAATGAGTTGTCCGGCGGCCACGACGGAGCGGTTGCGGCGGTGGCCTTGTTTTCTCTTCTCCTGCCGCTGGGCCTTTGGTTGGCGCGGAAAAAGCGGCAGGGCGTCGACGGAGATGACGATGGCTGGGACGGGGGAGACGTCGAGGCGGACCCAAAGGCGCTGGTGGCAGAGGCGGAACTGGCAGAGCGGGAAGCGTTGGTGGCTGAGGAGGACTTGGCCGATCGACAGCGCGAGCGGCAACGGGAGAACGGTTATGGCGATCAGGCGGTTCACCACAACGAACAGGGTCAGAAGGAGCAGATGAATCAATGGCCATCGCCGGAGTGTCTGCTTGACGAACTGGTTCCGCCGCTCAACCACTCCCTGGGCGTCATCCGATGCGCCGTTCAGGTGCTGGAAGAGGAGTTTGGCTACCGCTCTGATCTCATCCAGCATACGCGGGTGATTGCCGTCGAGGCGGAGCGCCAGCAGCAGTACCTCCGGGAGGCGGTTCGGTTGTTGCGGAGCGAGGGGAGAAGGCCCGACTGGCTGGAGGTGTCCCTGTTACTGGACGGGGTGCTGGAGCGGTTCCGCAAGCATTTTCCCGGTTACACCGTCATCCAGGAGTCTCCCCGGCAGGAAGCATGGGAACAACAGGCATCCCTCAAGGTTTGGGCCGATGGAGACCGCCTGGTGGAAGCCCTGTACCGGCTGTTGGCCCGACGCAGCAGGACCACTTCGACGGGGCGGGTCCATGTGCGCGTTGACTGTGGAGACGACGGAACCGGCAGCGCCGGAGGAACTGGAGGAGCTGGAGGGGCTGAAGGGGCTGAAGGGGCCAATCAGCCGGCAGTGACGGAAGGGACCTGGGAAGGTCCCGGATTGACGATCGAATTTCACATAGACGGGATCAAAGAAGAAGGGCAGCAGGTGGAAGGGCAGTTGGCGCAGCTTGCTGTCGAGGCCCAAGGAGGCACGATTTTGAGGCTTCCCGGCCCAGCCGGGGAGGGGAGATTGATCCTGCGCATGCCCCCGGCGCTCACGGCGATGGAGCCGGAACGGCTCTGGCAAGAGAAGGGATTCGTCCTTCGCTCAGCGCCTAACCGGGATAAGGACCGAAAGGATGGGCATGAACAGGGACGACCTCTTCGCGGGACCAAGGCCGAATCGGTACAAGGTGATTCCGTCAAGAGATATCAGGCTTCTGCCAGCCTGTCGGAATGATCAGGAGGTTGCTCCAGGGGCCGGCTGTCCTACTTCGCCGGCGGAATGGGGAGGCGGAATGGGGAAAGGAGGACGTCGATGCAAGGCCTTTTGTTGCTGCTCAGCCCGGAAGAGCACCTGCGCTGGGTTCTGGCGCGAGGGTTGAGCCGGACCGGTTACAGGGTGATCCCGGTGGAGAACGAGAACGAAGCGGTGCAGCAGTTGGAGCGAGAGCCGGTGATCCTCGTCATTGTCGACCTGGACGGACCCGGCGCGGAAGGCTTGCCGGTCCTCCACCGCTTGCTTGGCGTCCGAGCGAATGTGCCCGTCATCGTTCTCACCGGACAGGCTTCGGCCGAGACGGCCTTAGAGGCGCAGCGCCTGGGGGCTCGCGATTATCTGCATAAGCCCTTCAGTATGGACGAATTGCGCGTCACCCTGGAAAAAGCCCTCGAAGTGGAATCTTTGCGGCAAGAGGTGCGGTTTTTGCGCCTTGAAGCGGCCGGGCGGCGGGAGAACGTCGAGTTGATCGGCGCCAGCCCGGCCATGGGCGCCATTCGGGAGTTGATCGCCCAAGTGGCCGACGCCCGGACCCCGGTTCTGGTGGCAGGCGAGACGGGAACAGGGAAGGAGGTCGTTGCGCGGGCGCTCCATCACCAGAGCCGACGCCGCGAATACCCCTTCGTCGTCGTGCCCTGTGCGGCCATCCCGCCAAACCTGATCGAAAAGGAGCTTTTTGGCTGGGAACCCACCGGGTCCTCAAAAGGGGGGGGCGAAGGAAAGACCCAGGCCGGCCGGCTGGAGTTGGCCCACCGGGGGACTCTTTTGATCCGCCATGTGGAATTGCTTCCTCCCGATTTGCAGGTGAGGCTCTGCCGCACGTTGGAAGACGGCGCTTTCACCCGCGCCGGCGGGACCAAACCGCTGGCCGTCGACGTGCGGATCATTGTCGCCACGACGGGCGACTTGGCTGCCGCCGTCGGTGACGGCCGGTTGCGGGAGGATCTCTATTACCGTCTCAGTGTGATTCCGATCCACTTGCCGCCCTTGTCGGCGCGCAAAGAGGATATCGCCGACCTGGCCCGGCATTTTTTGTGCCGCTATGACCCGCACGGACGGATCCGGGGGTTTACGGCGGAGGCCGTCCAACGTCTTACCGCCTATGCCTGGCCGGGGAATGTGCGGGAACTGGCCAACCGGATCGAGCGGGCGGTCATCATCGCCCGTGGGGAGTGGATCACTGCCGCCGAGATTGATGACGGTGATCCCTCTGCCACCGTGGCGGCGGCCGATCATGCCAGCGAACAGAGGTCGATGACACAGGCCATAGGACCGTTGAACCTTTTGCCCGTTATGTCGCCAGCGACTGAAAAAGGTGCCGGAAAACCTCGCGAGGAGTCCGGCGAAAAGGCGCGTGGGAAGATGCGTGACAAATCTCGCGAAAAGTTTGGAGATGATGCTGGCGAAAAGACTGGCGAGACCGTCATGGTGCTAAACCAGGGTAAAGAACTGTTTCTCTACAGGTCTCCCCGTCGCCGCAAACAAGCCGATAGGGAAGAGGAAAGAGAAACACCGGAGAGGGGACGGGCGCGACCTCGGGAAGGGCTTCCATCGTCAGGAAGCCTATCTGTGCAAAACGATGGCGTCACCGTGACGATCGCCGCCCCCTTCTCCCTCGATCTTTTAGAAAAGAAAATCATTGAGTCTGTGTTGAAGGAAACGGGCGGCGATCTGGCCGAGACGGCTCGTGTTTTAGGTTTGAACCGTCCCGCCTTGTCGGCGCGGATGCAAAAGCATCGTATTTCCTTACAGCCGTTTCGATCGGGTGAGCGTTGAAGATGACGAATGGGCCTCATCAAGGGCCGCCTCTTCGACACGGATGCGCACCGACAGCAGATAGAGATTGGCGACCGAAAGGATCGCCGCAGTCACCCAAGCGCCGAACAGGAGCGGAATGCAGAGCAGTTCTGCAACGACGGCCAGGTAGTTGGGGTGGCGCAAAAAGCGGTAGGGGCCGCGCCGGACGGCCTTGGCGCCGGGAAGAACGATGATGCGTGTGTTCCAGAAGGGGCCGAGACTGGTCATACACCAGTAGCGAAGCCCCTGGGCGAGTATGAAGGCTGCCGCCGGCGCCATCCACCACTGGGGCGGCTTTCGTTCCAGCCAGAAAACTTCCGCCATGAGGGAGGCAAAGAAGCAGATGTGCAGGGCCACCAGGTATTTGTAGTGGTCTTGCCCGGCTTCTACGGCGCCCATGGCAGTCATCTGGCGGGCGTTGCGCCGGGCGATGGCGAGTTCAACGACCCGTTGCGTGAGCACAAAGGATAAGAAGGCAAAGAAGATGAGCACTCCCATGGCCTCCTACGGAAGCAATTTAGGGCATGGGCAGGGTGAGCGCCTGTCCATCTCCGGTAAGGAGATTCGCTACTGCCATTGCAGCAACACCAACTCCGAACAGAATCCGGGACCCAGCGCGGTCATCAGCGCATAGTGGTTGTGGCCGTCCCGATCACCATTGGCGCGGGTCGCCTCGTCCATCGCCTTTTCTAACACAAAGAGGATCGTCGCTGACGACATATTGCCGTACTCGCGCAACACCTGGCGGCTCAGGCGCGTCTGCTCGGGCGAGAGGCCCAGGCACTCTTCATAAGCGCTGATCACTTTGGCCCCGCCGGGGTGGGCGATCAGGCCGTCGATGTGGACGCGCTCCAGCCCCTGTTCGCGTAAAAAGGCATCGACTGCGGGCGGAATATGCCGCTGCACAAAGGCCGGGATGTCGCGCGAGAAGATGACCTTCAGCCCCTCGTCCTGCACCTCCCAGCCCATGATGTCGAGTGTCTCGGGCCAGCGGGTGGTTTGGGCGGCGATGACCTCGGGGGAAAGAGCGGGCGCTCGCTGATTCGTTCCAGCCTCATCCTCAATCACCAGGGCCGCCGCCGCTCCATCGGCGAAGAGAGAGGTGGCGATCAGGTTGCCTTTCGACCGATCGCCCCAGAGGAAGGTGAGGCCGCACAACTCCAAGGCAAGCAGCAATACCGGGCGGTCAGGGCGGGCTGCGGCCATTTCAACTGCCCGAGCGACCCCTGCGGCCCCGCCGGCGCAGCCTAAGCCCCATAGGGGGAGCCGGCGCAGGGAGGGCTTCATTCCTAAGCGGTTGGCGATCCGCACATCGATGGTCGGGGTGGCGATGCCCGTGGAGGAAACGAAGAGAAAGCCGTCCACTTCATCCGGTGATAGCCCCGCTTTTTCCAGGCAGCCCGTGACGGCGCGGACGCCCAAGTCGACGGCGTTTTCCACGTAGAGGCGATTTTTTTCGGCGAAGCTGTGGTCTTCTCGAAACCACTCCATGGGGACGCAGAAGTGGCGCTTGTCGATCTGGGCGTTCTCAAAGATCGGCAACAGGCGCTCGAGATCGCGGAAGGATCCGGCGAACATCTGCTCCACGACTTGCCGGATGTCTTTTTGGCGAAAAATATGATCGGGAACAGCGGAAGCGACGGCGGCGATTCTCGGCATGGGGCGATCCCTCCTTGAAAAAGGCGATGCTAGTGTTGCCGCGCTGTCGCCGGAAAAGTCGCATTCAGGGCAAAAAAATAAACGACCGGAGGTGTAGACCTCTGGTCGTTTTAGAAAAAAGAGTATGGCTGTAATCGAGATTCTGTCCCCGGCTTGCGCCGATGGATAGTCATTTGTCTAAGGAAGTTGCTCCTGACGGCCTGGCTTCCTTCCCGCCGCAGCGGGTGCCCCTACCCGCGGCTTGCGCCGCCTATTTGGGTTGCACGCTGGTGGAGTTTACCCTTGCACTTCCCCGTCGCCGGGGAACATCGTTTCTGTGGCACTTTACAGCGACTCGCCTCTCCGGAGAGATGCTTTTGCCGTCGTCAGGTCGCCCTGCCCTGGCTTGCGCCAGGCACCATACTCCGCGACCGCCGAAGCGGCCGTGGGCGTGTCTCGAATTTCCTCGATCCCTGCAAAGCAGAAACCGCAACTATCCACCATACTCTTTTTCGCTCTTTTGTTGGCGTCTCTTGAGGACGCTTGACTAGTATAGGCGATCCCGCCTGAAAAGACAAGAGGGGATAATTGGAATCGGGGACGCTGGATCTATTTATGAGGTTTTGGCGATTGGGTTCACTCGAACGGTTCAATGGTATGGTTGAGTCGATCGGCTCCAGTCGATCGGCTCTAGGCGCTCCGCAGCACAAAGGTGACGATTTCCGATGGACAACCCAACCGGAAGGGCAACCAATGGCCGAGGCCGCTGTTGACGAAGAGCTTCTGTTCCTCGTCGCCATACCAGCCGCGCATGTACTCCATGGCGAAGGGGAAGAGGGAGCGATCGCCGATGCCGACTTGTCCGCCATGGGTGTGGCCGGCCAGTGAGAGGGCGATCCCCCTCTGCCGGGCTGCGTTGAACCCGTCAGGGTGGTGGGTGAGCAGGATCTTCGGCAGGTCTGCCGGCGCTCCTGCCAGCGCCTTGTCGAGCAGGCGCTCTGTCACCATCGCCCGGTTTTCATCGTCGCGGCGTGTGAAGGGATAATCGATGCCGAGCAAGCAGAGGGACTTCTCCACTGTTTGAAAGCTGTTGTCCAGGTGATGGATCGTGCTTTTCCGGAAGGCGCTGACCACTTTGTCGAGGTCCCGGTAGTGTTCGTGGTTGCCCAGGCTGTAGTAACTGCCGAAGGTGGTGGAGACCTGTTCTGTCCGCCTGATCGCGTCGTCGAGCATGGTGACATCATCGACATAATCGCCGGTGATGGCGAAAATGTCCGGTTTTTGTTTCTGAATGAGTTCGAGGGCGTCATCGAGGCGGCTGATGGGGAAGAAGGTGCCCAGGTGGACGTCGGAGACCTGCACGAGTCGGAGTCCGTCCAGGTGTTTGGGAAGACCTGGGATAGCAACCGGGTAGGTCCGGGTGATCACGCGATTGTCGCCGACGAGCACACCGTCAGCGGCGACGGTGAGGGCGACAAAAGGGACGGCGGTGATGGCCCCTTGCAACAGATGCCGTCGTGTGACTTTTTCCGGCAGATGGATATGTGAGGCGGCTTCCTTGTCTCCCCCCTGACGAGTTTTTTCGGAAGGGTCAGGCCCCGGCGCAAAGGGCATCTCCTTTGTTTGCGGCGCTCGTTGTCCCTCGGCATCCAAGGAACGCTGGACACGGTGAAGCAAGAAAACGATCGGAACCGCCAGAAGGAAGATGATCTGGCCGATGTTCCAGGCGAGGGCGGGGTAATAGGCGATGCGCAGCCACGCTTCCTGGGTCTGATAGCCCGTCACCACGCTGTAGAGGGGCGGCAGGGCCGACAGGATGGCGATGGTCACAAAGGCGGTTCGCCGGCGTCCCGGCCGGAAAAAGGGCATCCAGCGGACGAGGGCCATATAGGAGAGGTAGTTGATCAGGAGAAAAAAGACGATCGGCATGAGGCGCATGATGGAAAACAGCGGAGATGATGGCAACAGGGATCCTCCTTCCGCTGGAGTAAGCATTTGATAGATTGGAACGGTGGTGCGATTCTTCTATAATACCGCTTGCGTCCCTGGAATACAAATTCCGCTTTGGCCCATGAATGACATCCACGAGATAAGAAAGGGACAAGGCGCGCCTAGAGGTGCTGCTGCGCTAAAATCCGCTGCAATTCGCCAAGGGTGCTCACCGGCCGGAGTGTCTGCAACCGCGCCAACATCGCGGCAAACAGATCGGCGGTCATCTGCGCGTCGCCAAGGGCGCTGTGACGACGGCGCGGCGCGATCCTCCAGTCAGGCACGAGGGCATCGAGGCTGTGGTCGGTCCGAAAAGGTTCAATGACGCGCGACAGGGTGATCGTATCGATGACGGGATGATACAACCTCGTCCGAAGCGGTTTTAGGTACTTATCCAGAAAGCCCACATCAAAGGCGATCCCATGGGCCACGAGGACGGCGCCGTCGATAAAATCCAAAAAGTCGTCGAGCACCGGGTAGATGGTCGGCTGGGCGCAGACCATCTCGTCGTCGATGCCGGTGATCTCCCGCGCCAGCGCGGGGATGGGACGATGGGGGTTAACGAGCCGGTCGAAGCTGGGGCAGCGATCACCTCCGGCGTCGAGTCCCAGGGCGACGGCGCCGAGGGCGATCACATCATCATCAGGGACACTCAGTCCAGTCGTCTCCGTGTCAAAGACGACAAAGGGGATCTCCCGGAGCAGGTGAAAAGGACCGTGCCGCCCCCGGTTGCGCCGGCACTTTTCCAGCAGACGGGCCGACAGCTCCGATTCGGGCATCCTGCCGGGAAATCCGCTTCGTTCCAGACCGAAGAGACTGCGAAAGGTTTCAAGCAAGGACAACCACCTCCACTGGATCGAGACGAAAAAGGTGCCGCCGCGGAAATTTCTCTGAAAAAACCTTCGACGATAAAGAGCGGCTATAAAAAACCTTCGACGCGGAAGGCGGAGCCGGTCAGGCTCTGCAGGCGGATGATGCCTTGAATCGCCTCTTTCAGCGCCGCCTGTTCCCGTTTGGACAGCCGGTAGGGGTGGATGTAGTTGTCGGGCTTACTTCCCTCATGAGCCTTGCGCAGATTTTCCTGGATGCGCATCGCCGTCAGGGTCTGATAGCTAAAGCAAAACTGCTCCGCGTCATTGTCGTGAAAGACGCCCTTTTCGGAGAGACGGCGAATCCGGGCGAGCGTATTCGTCTCCTCGACGCCCTCGCGCAGGGCAAAGATGCGGACACAGTCGATGAGGTGCACCAGGAGGCTGCGCTTCAGATCGATCTCGTCTTTATGGTCGCCGCTTTTTTCCGTGACAAAGGGTTTAAAAAACCCAAGGCTCACATGGTGGCGCAGGTCGTCTTTGGCCAAGTGATGAAGTCCGACGGGGAAGCGCAGGTAGGTCTGGTGGACGGCGTCGCGCAATCGGGACGCCAGCGTCAAATCGCCGTAGAGGCCGCGAAAGTCAAGAAAGATGGTCAACTGGCGCACATGCTCGGGCACCGATTCCTCCACCCAGCCGCTGAGGCGGTGCATCCACTCGCTGGAGGAGTGGCACCAGCGAGGGTTGCCGGCCATGACCTGGCCGGGACAACGGGCAAAACCGCAGGCCTCCAGGCCCTTGACCACCAGTTCGCCCAGGTCAAGAAAAAAAGCGCGCACCCTTTCTAGCTGTTCTTCCGGCACATCGGCGAAGACGATGGCATGATCCTGATCGGTGCGCAGGGTCTGCTCGCGCCGTCCGGCCGATCCCATCGTGAGCCAGCAGAAGGAGGCGGGCGGGTTCAACCGGCCTTTGGCGAGCCCGTCGAGGGCCAGTTCAAGAATCCGCGCTGTCAGCCGGTCATAGAGCACGGTGATGACTTCGGCGATTTCGTTCGGCTGAGCCTGCTCCGCCACCATGGCCGTGAGCAGCCGGTCGATGACGGTGGCCCTCGCCGCCAGGTCATCGATGGTGCGGCAGTGTTCGATGCCGTCTACGATGGACAGGGCGCCGGCGTCGCGGTTGCGAACCAGATCGGTCAGGGCGACAATGCCGAGGAGACGGCCCTTGTCGACAACGCCTACATAGCGGGCACTCTCCCGGATCATGGTCAGCAAAACCTGATAATAACAGGATTCGGGCGGCAGGGTGATAAATTGGCTGTTCATCACCGCCTTTAAAGATGGGAAAGCGAGGGGAGCTTCCAGGGACGAGGGCGCCGCCAACACCTGGTAGACCAGATCCCGCTCGGTGATGATGCCCACAGGCTGATCGCCCTCCGTGACGACGAGGGAACCGACCCGCTTGTCGGCCATCAACTGTGCCGCTTTTGTCACCGGTTCGCCGGCGGCGATGGTAAGCACCGGCGATGTCATCATATCGACGGCGCGCTTGCGAAAGGGACGCCCGTCCATGCCGGGCGCCTCACCGGAGTGCTCGGCGACGATCTCATCGATCATAGACCGGAAGCGGGCGGCAAAAAGACGGGAGAAATAAGCGGAAAAGGCGGCATGCTGTTCCCAGAGCCGGTGAAGTTCGTCAAAGGGGATGGTCAGGCAGGTCATGTTCTCGATCACCTTGACGGTGGCGGGATAGGTTTTCTCGACGATACAGGTTTCTCCGAAGAACTCGCCGCCCTGGCGGAAACCGATCACAGTGGAGAGGCCGGCGTCATTTTGAACGATGATCTCCGCCATACCGTCGAGGGCCAGGAAGAGGTGGTGATAGGCCGGTTGTTTTTGGGAAAAAATGACCTCTCCTTTGGTAAAGCGGAGGAAAGCCATTTTCTCCGCGACGCGGTGTTGGGCCTCCTCCGGCAATTGATTGAAAGGGACAATGGCGGCGATCTGGGCCAGGGGATCCGTCATCGTTCACACTCCTCCCTGTGACTGCGGGTACGCGGCTGTATAGGCCCCATTTTAAAGGGTTGAAGGTGAAAAAGACAACCGGTTATTTGAAAATTCGATCAATTCTAGCTCTGCATAAAGATAAAGAAAGGACACCTCCCGAGCGAGAAGGTGTCCTTATCCCTATCCGATATGCTGTCACTCCGTTTCCAACAGAGGGACAGCGCCCGGTTCCCGTCCCGGCGCGATGGAGCGCTTGCGGGGGGCTTTTACGCCGGGGGCGATTTCTCCCGGACGTCCGTACTTTTGATAAAGCTTTTCCAGCGATTCCGGATCAAGATGATAGGTATGCAGGCCTTTGGGTTTGTCCGCCATCCATATCGCCTCCTGTCCATATTTTTTCCGCGGGCAGGGGCGGGCATTCAGCAACAGGAGGGGCGATGACTGGACTGCGGTCTATTTTTTTACCTTTTCGACTCTGTTAGGAATTGCGCGGCGCTGTGGCGACGGAACGAATCACCCAGATATGCCCATGGCCGTTGCCTGCCGGTTGGGTCAGTTCGACAAGGAAATCCAACTTGCCATGACGAACTCTTACCTTGGCGAGGGATTTGCCGCTGTCGTCCGATTGGCTGACGAGGCTAAAGCTGTCTTTTTCCGGTTCGAAACCCAGAGCGATGCCATCGACACGAGTCACTTCCAGTGGATCCAGTCGCCACTGCTGTTGTCCCTGTTGCGCATCGTTTTCGATATCGTTGATATTATTCGGCGGTGGAATCGGTCCTTGGCGGATCGTCAGTTCGTCAAAGAAGGGGAGAGGAAGAGCGATCTCCATGTGACCGGCCAGGGATTCAATTTTCTGACCGTCCACAGTGAGTTGAACGCGTGCATAACCGAGCGAAGTGAAGCTGTTGACAAGGGAACCGATCAGCAGGGCTTCACCGGTTGAGCCCAGATTGCCCTGGCGGATCTCCCGTGAAAGGTTCACATCCAGTTGGGTGTCCTTGACAGCGACGCCGAGCAGGCGCGTTTGCGGCGGGATAAGCGTCATCAACGAGGTGTTTTTGGGGCCTTCTTTCAGGAATTCAAAAGTCTGGCGAACTTTTTCCTCGGCGCTGCCGCTGAGTGGGTGGTCTTCTTTGACCAGACGTTGCAAATCCTTATCGGGGAAAAAGATTCGAACGGTCGTTTCCGTTGCAGCAGCCGTTTTACCTGAGCCATCGGGCGCGGGAGATGTCGCGTTTTCTATCGTGGCGTTCTGAGGCGCCCCTTGAGACATGCTGCAACCGGACAGGGCGATCACGATGAGGAGAACGATCAGTGTCAACGGGAGGGTGGAGCGGAGCAGGCGTTTCATGAAGGTGTCCATACAGCCGGGCCTCCTTCCGAGTTGAGATGGGATCCTTGGGATACTGGATAATTTACCGATATTTTCGCCAAAAAGAGAAAAGAATCCTGCTGCCCCGGAGACAGATGGGCTGAAAGCATAGAATGGGTCGGCGGCAGAAGTGGGAGTAGTGGAGAATGATCGCGCGCCAGAGGCTGCGCGATGAGAGAAGTGATGGATACAACAATGAAGGAATCAACGGAGCCGCAATCCTGTCTGGTCACGCAAGAGGGGACGCAGGAGGGCGCGCAAAAGCTGATGAACCGCTTATGGCAGATCTGTGCGAATCAGGCTGCTGCTGGAGAGGCCGGGTACCGGGCGCCGCTGCTGGCTGCTGCCCCGGTGACCGATCACCGGGTCGAACGCCTGCGAGCCGCCCATCCCGAACTGGTTGATCCAGCGGCATGTCTGGCCGAGGCGCGCAGCATTATCGCCGTTTTTCTTCCCTTTCGGCAGGAACTTGTCCAAGCGAACCGGCGCGCCGATTATCCGACAGAATCATGGGCCCGCGGCTATGTCACCACGAACAGCCTGCTTGCGACGATCGCTTCCGAGATGGTCGAGGCGCTGGCGGAAGCCGGCATTGCCGCCGTGACGGCAATGCCAACCTACGATTTTGACAAGGAAGGGCTAACGGCGGCCTGGTCCCATAAACACATGGCCTGGGCCTGCGGGCTCGGCGAGTTTGGCCGGCACCAGATGCTGATCACACCGGCGGGAACGGCCGGCCGCTTCACCTCACTGGTCATCGACGAGATCGTCACAGACAGACCAGGGATCTGGCGCCCCGAGACGGGCAGATTCGATCCGCCGGCGCCGCAACTGTGCCGGGAAGCGGCAGGTTGCCGGGCTTGCGAGCGCGCTTGCCCCACCGGCGCGCTGTCGACGACCCCCTTTGATCGCCATGCCTGTTACGCCTTTTTGCTGGAAGTCGATCAAGCCTATCCCGATCTGCCATTAAGCGATGTCTGTGGCTTTTGCGCTTGCGCCGGCCCTTGCGCGGTCATCTGTGACTGAGAGCGCATAGTTTCGCCTTTCCAAGGTTGAATCGAAGGTTGTATAATATCAGGTAGACAGGTAGACAGGTAGACAGGTAGACAAGGAGATGGGGGGAACGATATGTTTTTCGGCCGAAACCAGAGCGGTCCGGTAACGATACCAGCCAACATGTCCATCAACGTATCCGGCGATGAGGCCCGGGTGGCGAAGCAGTTGCTCAACCTCAGCACGCGCGATCTGGCGTTGCTGGCGGAACTGCGCCCGTTGATCGAGCCTCGCCTGGACGAAGTGGCAAACAACTTTTACAAGCAGCTCCTTGCGATCCCTGAACTGAAAACGTTTATTGAAACCCACTCGACAGTGGATAAGCTGCGGGTAACCTTCAAGGGATATCTGAAGAGCCTGTTCACGGACAAGGTGGATGATCAGTATATCGGACAACGCCAAAAGATCGGTCACGTCCACAACCGGATCAAGCTGCCGGCTTATTGGTATACGGCCTCCTACCAGGCGCTCTTCAACGCCATCCTCCCCATTTTGGACGAGGTGAAAGACAAGGCGAGGGCTATGGAAATCAATACGGCCATGCAGCGCCTGACCAATCTGGATCAGCAGACGGTCATGTCCTCCTACATCACCGACTACATGAAAGAGATTGACAAGAAGGAAGACCTGGAACTGGCGCTCAACGACATCCAAATCCTGCAGAACCGGGTCAACGACTCCAGCCAGACCTTGGCGGCCACCGCCGAAGAAACGGCGGCCTCGGCAGCCGAGATGGCCTCGGCTGCGCAGCGGATCGCCCAAAACGCCGTTCAGGCCACCCAATTTGCCAGCCAGGTCAATCAGTTGGCTGAAAGCGGCGAGAAACGGATCCAACAGACCGGCACGGCGATTGAAAACCTCAACGGCCTGATCCAAGGCATGCAAGACAAGATCAAGGCCCTTGACGAGAGCTCCGAGAAGATCGAATCGATCGCCGGCGTGATCCAGGGTATCGCCACACAGACAAACCTGCTCTCCCTGAACGCCGCCATTGAGGCGGCGCGGGCCGGTGAATCGGGGCGCGGCTTCACCGTTGTCGCCAACGAGGTGAAGAAATTGGCGGGCTTCTCGGAGCAATCCGTCCAGGAGATCGCCGAGATGATCCAGATCTCCCGCCAGCACACCCTGGAGGTCTCCCAGGCGATGGTCGAAACGAGCAAGGCGATGGACGCGGCCTCCCAGCAGGCGTCCGATGTTGTTCGCAGCTTCGGTGAGATCATCAAGTCCATCGGCAACAACCAGGATAAGGTGCAATCGATCGCCACCGAGATTGAGAGTTTGACGACGACCTCCAGGCAGATCGAAGAAGCCTCTGACGAGGTGGCCCGGTCTGCAGAGGCGCTCTCTGTCATGGCTATCAACCGGTAACCTCAAGAGTTTATCGATGCGAATGAAGAAAGTCACGGACCTCTGCTGAGAGGGCGTGGCTTTTCTTTTTTATCGCTCGGTTTCATGGTTCCCCTGACCAGTCAGGTCAACAATCAAAGGGTTGCAGATGCCGCAAATCCGCTTTTGCGGGAAAAGGCGTGAAGTGGCAAGGGTTAGCTGGACGAGGGGAGGAAGGGTGTTGCGGGAAGGACTGCGCTGTAAAGCCATACTGCTCCTGCTAACGATGGTCATAGCCGTTGCTGCTGTGGCAACAGGCTGCGGGTGGAAGAACGGAACCGGATCTGGATCGGGAACAGAATCAGGGGGCGCCCATGACGTTTCAGAAAACAGGGGAAACCCGGTGGTCACACCGCTACCACAGTCGACGACTATCCTTTTGGCTGCGACAGGCGATGTGCTGATCCATGATTCGATGATCGCTGCAGGTCAGGAGGCGGACGGAAGCTACCGGTTTGAACACTTTTTCGCCAAGATCAAGCCTTACATCCAGGCCGCCGATGTGGCTGTCGCCGACTTTGAGGGCACCATGGCCGGCGCCGACCGGGGCTTTTCCGGTTATCCGCTCTTCAGTTGTCCCGATGCGATGGCGACCGCCCTGGCAGACACCGGATTTGACGTGATCACTGTCGCCGGGAATCACATCCTCGACAAAGGGGCCGCCGGCGCGATGCAGACGGTTAACCGCATCGAGGAGAACGGCATCGTCCCAGTCGGCGCTTTTCGCAGCGCCGAAGAGCAAAGCCGCATCACCACCCGCGAGATCCGAGGAGTAAAACTTGCCTTTTTGGCCTACACCTACGGAACAAATGGCATTCCCATCCCACCGGACAAGCCCTGGCTGGTCAACCTGCTCGACGCCAATGCGCTGGAGCGTGATGTGGCCGAGGCGAGAAGGCTGGGCGTCGATTTTGTCGTCGCCTCACTGCACATGGGGGAAGAGTACCAGCGGACGCCGAACGCCTTTCAGAAGGAGTGGGTCGGCCGGGCTGTCAAAGCCGGTGTCGATGTGATCCTCGGCAGCCATCCCCATGTGCTCCAGCCTTTTGAAAAGCGGAAAGGCGGCGACAAGGACGTTTTCGTCATCTACTCGCTGGGGAACTTCATCTCAGCCCAGAAGGGGCGTTACCGCGACGCCGGGGCGATCCTCTATATCCCTCTGGAAAAAGGAACCGATGGCGCCGGCAAGGCCTATACCCGCATCGGCGAGATCCGCTACGCGCCGGTCTGGACAGACCGGTACAACCGGCGGGGCCGGCAGGATTACCGGGCGTTGCCTGTCGCCGACGCGTTGCGGGACTGGCGGGAAAAGGCCGATCCGTTGCTCACAGCAGAGGATGCGGCCATGCTCCAGCAGGCCTGGGAGGATACGACGGCACACCTTGGAGCCGGTTATGTCGAGTCGGTGGAAGGCCTGAAATAATGAATGAAAAGCCACGCATGCGCTATGGCGGTGCGTGGCTTTATTCTTGCAAGGGGTTCGGGGTGGGGCCGAATGGCGCGAAGGGCCGCTTACAGATTTCTTTCATGGAGGTATCCACCGGTCGCGCCAATCGATGCAAGGCGGGCAAATATGAGGAGAAAGACCGCTGTCTGTTGCAGCAGGAAGGCGCCGGACACTCCCGTGATTCCCCTGGAAGGCCCGTGTTGGATCGCCCACAGCACAAGGCAAAATCCCATGAGGAAGGCGGCTTGCAGGCTGAACCGGATCAGGAGCAGGAATGCCATGTGGCGAGACAGCCCGGAAAGGGTGGAAAGGAGAACCGTCAGTGCGCTACCTTTCCGGTCTGATGTTGCGGCAACTAGGCGCCAGCGTGAGGTATCGCCAAAGAGGGTGAGGAGATCAACCAGCGCCATCAGAACGATGACAAAAAGCAAGGCGATCAGAATGGCAGGGAGTGGCGACCAGGGAACGGCGTCGATCCAGCCGGCAGTCTTTTGGCAGAGCCACCAGAGGAACAACCAGGCGGGCGCCAGCCAGAGAGAGAGCGAGAAGCTGGCCAAACCCCGGCGGCTGATGCCCTCAAAAAACGTCTTGATCAGGCCGGAACGGTGTCGTGGAAAGACGAGACGGTGCCGGAGAGCCGACCAGATGCCAGCCTGCCAGAAAGGGCTGAGCAGGAGGTACAGGACGAGGGGCATCCATTGCAGGGTTCGCCAGATGCTCCCGGCGACCGTCGTCGAGAAGGGCAGCATCAGGTCGTGATAGAGGGAAATCTGCATGGCATCCCAGTCGTGAGGAGCGCTCCCTGCCACGAGTGAAAGGGCGGTCGGAATAGCGGCAGCGCTATCGCCCACAGGCGCCGATAGGGTTGCCGGTGACGATAGCGCCGCAGGCGGAGGCAAGGCAGTGGCCAGATAGGAAAAAAGGGGGATCAACAAAGGAAGCAATAGAATCACTTGAAACAGCCAGGTCATAAGGGCGACAGGCCAGAGAGAGAAGGACAGTCGAAGACCGGTCTGGCTGAGGGACCATAGGTGCGCCAGGAAGATCACCTCCTGGTTCATCCTATGGCTGCTTCAGATTGGTCAGACCGGAAAAGTGACTAATCGGGGATGAATCCGATGCCATTCGGGTGGTGATTCTCAAGGACAGTCGAAACCCAATCCACTTGCGATTCTGTACAGGAGATCATGACGACGACATCGGCTTTGGCATTTCCCTGTTTCTTCCGTTTATTCCCGACGGCGAGGTCAAGCAAGAGTCCCACAATAAAACCTACGGTTAGTCCGATCAGCCCCCAAATGATCGGCCCCCATGCCAAAACATACCCATAGATCACACCGAGAACCATCGCCGCTGACCCCAGCACAGTCGCGCCGTCAAAAATGCTGATTCCATCGGCTCTGTAAATGGTATCCATGATCTTGCCCTTGTTCGAACTCATTTTTAGTGGAACCGCGAGGATGTTCTCTTTGGAGATCCCCTTTTCCTCCAACTCCGATAAGGCCAACTCGAGGAATAAGCTTTGTTCGAAGGTGGCCACGACGTACAACCTGGTCACTCCAGACTATACCGGCTTCTTGAAAGCCTGGCTTTGATATTGAGAAGAAAGAAATCGAGCCTGTTCATACTCAAAGAGCTTGTTGTACTCGACCGCGTTCACGTAGGAATCGTATATGGAAAAACAATAGATCGATGGCATAAACAGCAGCCATTGAGGATCAACGATGGTTTTGACCTGGTCGAAAGCGCCAATGGCCGAATAGTGAACCCCCTCCATCAGGTGCGAAAAATAGGTGATGGCGATCCACCAGATCAACACGAAAAAGCCAGTGGGCAGCCGGTGGGTGTAGAGATGTCCCAAACCGGGCATAAACACTGACCAGGCCGCTGCTATCCAGGGATTTCTTTTATCTAAATAATTGATTTCAAAAGAATCTATCTTAAAAGGAACGACAGCGGAGCGCGCTCTCTGGGCCAAAATAGTAAATTTATTCAAATCGATTGTAGACCGATAACTATCCCATAGGGCATAAACGAAGACTGACGAATAAAGGAGCAACCAGCGAGCATTAACGGTTCCGCCAAGTAAATCCAGTTGTCCCGTAAAAGAGTAAAGAATCGCCAAATTTATCTTAGCTTCTACATTGATGACAATCTCCCAAATAATCAGCAAAAAGCCTTTGATGTAACTCCCCAAAAATATTTGACCAAACCCTGGAAACAAAGCGGAAAGCCACAGGGTAACCCAGGGGTTCCGCAGATGCAGGTGGTTTGTCGCTAACGTTGATACATGAACCAAAGGTCGACGGGCATTTTTCGTCGATGGGATTTTTTCCATAGGTCTTTTCCTTGTCAAAACGTTTTTTATTGTACGTTTATTTGGTCAATCCATGGTTGGAATATACCGGATATCAGGGCGGGTTGGGGATGGACAAACCGGCTTAGGAGCGTTGCGGCGGAAAAGCGCCCAGAGCAACCGCTTGATATTCTCGAAGTATCGCCTCGGCCCTTTCCTGTTCGATCTCCGAAGCGCATGCCACAGAGATGATGATCTCCCCCGAAGGGCCGCAATCGTTGTGACGCACATTTTGGCCTAGCTTTTTGTCGATCAAATACCCGATGCCTGCGCCGAGCAAGAATCCGATGATCCCGAGGGCAACGGGACCGATATACACGACAGAGCCGAAAATAACGCCGAGCAACATGCCGATCGTGGCAGACATGGTCATACCGTCAAACAAACTAAGTCCGTCCGACTTATACATCGTATCGATGACACGGGGGGTTGCTTTCACCGCGGCGTCAAGGGGAACGACGCGCACTTGGTCGCCATGAAAGCCATTTTCCTGCAACGCATAAATCCCCAACTCGGTCTTCAGAGAAGTCTTGAACAACCCGTAGATCACCTGCATATGATCACCGCATTTAGTATAAACGAAAAAAACAGGGCTATTCTAAGAAACAAAATCGCTTTGGGGGATGGGCCATGACTCAGTTCCGCATCAAGCGAATGCAAATGACCGGCATATCGATCGGGATCTTTCACAAAAAAACCCCCTGGATGGCCGCCTGGTGGTCAGCAGCCCTCCCCGGTCTGGGACATATCTGCCTGGGCGAGTATTTTAAGGGCTTCATTCTTTTAACCTGGGAAGCCTATGTCAATACAAAGGCCCATGTGAATATGGCCATATTGTATACCTTTACCGGGGATTTCCAAGCCGCTCACGATGTTATCGATGAGGGGTGGGCGCTCGTTTATGTTTCTATTTTTTGTTTTGCCATCTTTGATGGGTATCGCATGACCATTGAGTTAAATACTTATGCCGATCTGGAACGCAAACAGAAAAACCGGCAGTTTCAGTTTGCCAAATACTCTATCTGGGGTGTCAATTATTTAAGCCACAAAAATCCATGGGCAGCGGCGGGTTGGTCCGCCTTGTTTGCCGGTTTTGGACACATTTACAACATGAAGACCTTGAAGGGCATTATCCTCTTAGGTTGGTTGGTGGTCATCATTCACTTATCCCATTTCCCGCAAGGTGTGATCTATACATTGACCGGTCGCTTTGAAGAAACGCGCAACCTGGTGGACTATCATTGGCTGATGTTCTTTCCGTCGATTTACGTGTTCGGCATCTGGGATGCCTATAACGATGCGGTAGAAATGAACAAGCTCTTCGAAGAGGCCTTCAAGGGACATCTCAGAGAGCGCTTTAGCGGGGGGAAGAAAGCACATAAATTCAGCATCGGAGGCAATAACTAGTTTGGATTAGGGGAGCAGCAATTCAATCAGAAATTGAGTCCAGGCTGCGAGGAAAATTCATAGGAACTCGATCGCAGAAAGGATTGCAGCCATGAAAAAGCCGAGCAACAGACTGGATAAGGTCAACTCCTTTCTGAAAAACCTGGTGTCTGTCAACCAGCCGATTGTAGAAAAAGAGTTTTCCCTGAGCCCTTCCCGTCCGCCCGTTCGGCGCTTTCTGGAAGAAAAGAAAAACGGAAAGTCCCGAAAAACGACGCCCCTCCCACTGGATCAGAAGACCTTGCAGCAAGTATTGAAGGGGCGATTTCATGCGAAGCGGAATCCCGACTTTGTCGTCCGAACCTTATCGGCGCCCTGGAGCGAAATCACCATCGCCTTTTACAACAGCATCACTGATCGGGAACTGATGCAGTCAGCCGTCGTTGGGCCCTTGGTGGAGTACAGCGGCGACATCGAAGAGATCACGCCCGATAAACTGGCCAGTAGCCTCACCTACTGTCATATCGTAGATACCGTCGCCACCGTGGAAGAAGCCGTCGAGAAGATCGTCAACGGCATGACCTTCATTCATGTGGACAACCTCCCCTGGTCTCTGGTGGTGGACTTACGGGATCAACAGAGCCGCAACATCGAGTCGCCCCGCATCGAAACAGTCATCCCCGGGCCCTATGACGCCTTTGTCGAGGTGGCGCAAAAAAACCTCAGCCTGTTGCGCATGCGGTTGGCCATAGCGGGCTTTGTCGCTGAAGCGCTTCCGGCGGGCCGGAGAAACCGGGGGCCCATGTATCTCCTCTACATCGACGGACTGACGAACCCCAAGATCGTCCGAGAGATGCGTCGACGGTTGAGGGCCATCGACATCGACATGATCTACAACCTGGGGATGGTGGAGCAGTATATCCAGGATCAACCCCGTTCCTTATTCTCACAGGTGCTGATCACGGAACGGCCTGATCGCACCGTCGCCCATCTGTTGGAAGGATCTGTGGCGGTTCTTCTGGAAGGCAGCCCATTGGCAATGATCGCCCCTGTGACCTTTTGGGCGCAGCTTCATTCTCCCGAGGACATCTACTTCCGGTGGCCCATCGGCACATTCTCCCGCATCGTCCGGTTGATCGGGCTGTTCTTTTCCTTATACCTTCCCGCTTTATATGTGGCGATGGTTACCTTCCACCCCGAGATGCTTCCCACTGAACTGATGCTCTCCATCGCGGCGGCGCGGGAACGGGTGCCTTTTCCCAGCTTCTTGGCGGTGCTCTTCCTGGAGCTGGCCTTCGAGTTCATCCGGGAAGCGGCGTTGCGGGTGCCCAAGGTCATCGGCACCACGATCGGTATCGTCGGCGCTGTGATCATCGGTCAGGCCGTCGTACAGGCCGGCATCGTTTCTCCCGTCATGATCATCGTCATGGCCATCACGGTCTTGGCCGGCTTTTCCATGCCCCAGTATACCCTCACATTCAGCCTGCGCCTGGTTCGGCTGATCAACCTGCTCTTGGGAACCGTCTTTGGTTTTTACGGTATCCTGCTGGGGCTTGTGGCGTTGATCTGTCACGCCGTCGGCCTGCGATCGCTGGGCATGCCCTTTTTAGTCCCTGTGGCGCCGGCGAAAAAACGCTTTCTGCTCCCTTTTGTGCGTCGTTCTCCCTTCGTCCAGGAGCAACGTCCCGGCTATGCCCGGCCGAAGGATATCGTGAAAGCCAAAAAGGTCACCCGACCTTGGGACCCGGCGACGCCGTTGGAACTGATCACCTTGCAGGAAGCCGCCGGCGAGGTTCGACGGAGAGGTTGAAATGAGTCGTACAAAGAGGCAGGGGTTTGCCGGTTGGTTGGAGACAACGTTCTGTGTGAGTAGTTTGATCTATCTCAAAATGTTCTTGATTATGCCGAGGGTGTTATGTCAGGCCGGGGGAACAGCCGCCTGGATGATCCCCGTCATCGCCGTATTGGGTGCGACGGTCGTCTTTTTTGTGCTGCAACACCTGTCCGCCGCCTTTTCCCGAGCATCCCTGCTCAGCATCGCCGGATTATTCTGGGGGCGCGCCGTCCAGTTTAGCTTAGGCGTCCTTTTCTCTGGGTTGTTTATCCTCTATTACGGGTATCAACTGCGGATTTTCGCTGAATTCGTTCTATCGACGCTCCTGCCATCAACGCCGATCTCGGCGGTGCTCATCTCCATGGTGTTGTTAAACATTTATTTGGCCTATGGCGGATTGGAAAGTCTGTCCCGCACGATCATGGTCATTGTGCCTATCGGATTGACAGTGCTCATCCTTGCCCTGACGATGGGGGGGAGTATGGGAAAGATATACAATATCACCCCTTGGCTGGGTTACGGCCTGTGGGAAACGGTCCGCACAGGGCTTCTCTACACGGGTTTGTATGTAGAGATCGCCTTGTTCGGTTTTATCGCCCCTTTGTTTCGCAAACAAAAATACTATCAACAGGCAGGCTTGACTACGCTGGCTTTTTCGGCGCTTCTCTTTGTCTTTGCCCAGATTGTCTATGAGCTGTGCTTACCGATTGCAACGGCTCAACAGATCGGCTTTCCGCTCTATCAGGTCGTTCGCCTGATCCGGATCGAAGTGTTTCTGCAACGCCTCGATCCGCTGTTTGTCTTCGTCTGGGCCAGCGTATCGGCCGTCGGTCTGGCCGTCTGTCTGTACGGAGGGGCCTTAACACTGGCCCAGGGAATTCGCGCTCCCGATTTTCGACCCTACCTGTTCCCCTTGGCGGTGCTTTCCCTTTGTGTCGCCTTTGTGCCGCCACGCGCCGTCGACGCCGTGCAAACCTATTCGATGATGTTCTTGCTGATCCAGGCGCCGTTCTTCGGTTTGCCGGCGCTGCTGCTGCTCTGGAGCAAGCTCTTCTATCGGGCAAAGGGGGATCAAGAGTGAGGTGCTGGTTGCAGAAACTGGGATGGATGACGTTGATTGGCGCAATGCTTGTCTTGCAGACGGGTTGTTGGGATCGGAACGAACTGGAGACTTTGGCCTTTGTCTTAACGATGGGCGTCGATCGCAGCGCAGACAACCAGATTGATGTGATCATGCGGATCGGCGTCCCTGGAAATATCGGCGCCGAGGCCGGAAAAAGCCAGGGCGAATCGATTGGGGAGACATCGAAGCCGATCACTGTGACGGCACGGTCGATTCCCGAGGCGATCAGCCTGGCGGAAGCGACGGTAGAACGGAGAATCGATTTCCGGCACCTCCGGGTCATCATCTTCGGAGAAGAACTGGCGAAGGAGGGAATCATGCCCCATCTGGATGTGATGGAACGATTCCGGCAGTTTCGCCGCACTGTTTTCGTCTGGGTGGCCAAAGATGGTCCGGCGAGAGATGTCTTTCTGACAGCGGCGCCGGTGCTGGAAAAAAGCGTATCCCGGTATGTCGATGGCATCGCCCGTGGCGTGATTCGCTTCGGTTATTCCCGGATGCCGACGCTCCATGATTTTTTAAGCGAAGTGGAGAATGAACAGAGCGATTCTGTTCTCCCGCTTGTCGGCATCAACCCGACCGTCGCTTCAGAAAAAAAAGATGGTCAGGTGAAGGTGATGCCGACGGAGAAATACCATGGGCTCATGGGGGGAAAGGAGGAACCAGGCGGGAAAACCCTCGAACCGCTGCACCGTTCCGGCGGCAACCCCTCGGAGTTTCTCGGCGTCGCCGTCATGCAAGAGGGAAGAATGATCGACAAGTGGTCTGGATGGGAGGCCCGCGTCTACGGCCTGCTTCGCGACACCTACCGGAGCGGTATCTGGGTCTTTGAGTCGCCCGCCCGTCCAGGAACCTTCGCCGTCCAGATTCGAAGAGCAAAAGAGCCGGCGCTCGATGTGACCTGGGAGGGCGAGAAGCCCCATCTAAATATTCACGTGTTTCTGGAAGGAGAACTGATGGCGGTTCCATCGCTGGAACAGTTAGTGAGTCCCGAAGGAATCTCCATATTTGAAGATCAAGTGGTGAAAGTGATCACGAAAGAAACGGATAGACTGATCAAGAAGGCGCAGAAAGAAAAGGCCGATCCCTTCTATTTCGCCCGGTTTATTCAGATGCGCACGCTGACGATGCAGGAGTTCGACCGGCTTGATTGGAAAAACCGGTTTTCCCAAGCCACCTATGAGTTCCACATCGAGTTTGAAATCCGACGCCCAGGCCTGCGGATACAACCCTTCTCAGAGACGCAAGATAAAGGTAACCCATAGAGGAAAAGGAACATTTCAATGCTCATCTATCTCGCAGCAGCGTTCACCTTGCTGGCGATTTCTCTCTACACCCTGAATTACGGTTCCACCTTGTGGCGAAGCGGACACAAGCCTGCCGGGGCCTTTACCTGGATATTGGCCTTGGCAGTTGTGGCCTTTCCGATCTTGGTGGTGGTAACCACATAAAAAGATAAACGTTTAAAAAGAACAGGTGAGTTCGTCGATGAACATCGGGAAAAATATTGAAACAGTCATTTTTCTCGTGGCCTTCGCGATCGATCTGGTCGGCGCTGTCTACATTGCCCGCATCAATTGGAAACGTTACGGCTTGTTGTTTTTTCTGAGCGCCCTAATCGGTTCATTGCTGTGCTATCTTTTCCTTGTGTTAGGGTATTACGAGTTCTCCTATCTGCTTTTCCCTGGCTTCCTGCCTTTTCCCTTTGAATCGATCTTGACGGCGTTCTCTTTTTATGTCCTTCTCGGTGTTTGTTACAGCCCGAAACAGTGGGCCTACAAAATCCCTTTTTATTGGACCGTCATCAACCTTGGCGTCTTTGCTGAATCGCTGATGGAAGCCAAGACAGAGATCATCAAGTACCAGTGGGCCTGGGATTTTTGGGATTCCTATTCCGCTTGGTGGATCTATCTCCTTCTGTTCGAATGGCTCGGCGGCAAAATCATTCCGCCGGAATCGCGTCGACCGATCCCGGAAGAAGCATTTCGGTTTGGGAGATGGGCCTGGTTTGTTTTCCACGGGGTGATGTTACCGGCTGCGATCGGGATTGGGATTTATCTGGGGTCGATGCTGCCGGATAAGTAGACCCGCACGTCATGACCTCACACTTGGTGTAGTCTCACTTCTATAAAATGTTTATAAATGTTTGGGGACAGTCCGCGTATCGTTACGTTGTTTCTATTGTCGTATCGGCCATAAAAAAGCCTTTGTAATAAAGCGCCCTTGACTTGTGAAAATACTCCAATGCTGCGAATCGATAGTAGGCTTGCGCGTTAGCGGCGTAAGCCATTTTTTGTCGGGCATAGTGTTCCGACAGTGCAGCGTGTTCCAGAAACTTTTGTTTATAATAGGCTTCACTGGAACCGTACTGAAGAAAACGATGACTGTAAGGCATGTTTGAGATTCCTCCTGCAAGTCCTTTGCCAGCAATATATGCCGGCGGATCGCTTTTGGAAATCTCGAAGGTGTTCTTGATTACGCCTTATCGGTCACTCTCTTCAGGTGGACCCACCGGCCTCGTCGCCGGTTGCAAAACCGGGTTGAGCAAACCGCTGCGCTTGATTCCTTCAGCGGAGAATTGTCTCTGAATGATAGCCAGCAGGACGAATCGAGTCTGGTTCGAAATCGGTGGTTTGATTTTTGCCGGCGGCAAAAATCAGCAGAGGGAAAAGGCTGTATATTAATGATTTAACCATGTTACAATGGGATAAATATATGCTCTTCGGGGGGCCGCATGATGGACTACTCGCTTTTGACAAAAGAAGAATTGGTTACACGTCTTCTACAAGCCGAAGAAACGTTGAATCGATTGCGGTTCAGGGATGAAAGCGAATGCAAACTGAAGAAAATTCTCCATTGCGCGCCCGTCGGCATCTGCATCACAGATGAACAGGGGGTCTACGAGGATGTAAATCCTGCCTACTGTTCGATTTATGGGTATGAGAAAGAGGAATTGATCGGAAGAAGCTTTGCGATCGTTTGCACCGACGATAATCGTGAAAGCGTATTCGCCGCGTACGGCAGCATTATCTCGAACCGGAGTGAACGGTCAGACGAGTGGGAAGTCGTGCGAAAAGACGGGAGAAAAATTATCGTTTATGCGAAAACCATGTCCATATGTGAAAACGACGGCAGACCGAAAAATGTCACCTTTGTGATCGATATCACGGCCAGAAAAAAATATGAGGCGGAACTGCTCCTAAATAATCGGTTGTTGCAACGACAGGCAGTGACAGATAGTCTAACGGGGCTGTTGAACCATGGGGCCATATTTAATGCGCTCGAAGTCGAGGTCATTCAATCGAGCGGAAGCCGGAAAGAGTTATGCATCCTCCTGTTAGACGTCGACAATCTGATCAATATCAATGAAGAATACGGTCATATCGTTGGGGACAGCATCCTGATGAGCGTGTCTCAAGTCGTGTACTCAACAGTGCGGAAAGAGGATATCGTCGGCAGATACGGGGGAAAGCGTCTATTAATTATTTTTCCAGACACCGATCTGGCATCTGCGCGCAGCATCGCTGAAAACGTATGGAGGAAAGTCCAGCAAATTGCCGAATACGAGGTCCACGTTTCCGTCAGTGGAGGCCTGATCCAACGGAGCGATGAAACCTCGCTGGATGTCATCCGCAAAGCAGAGGCTCAATTGCATAAAGCGAAAATGTCAGGAATGAATCGTATTGTCTCGTAAGGCGCGTTGCGACTTCGCGCCACATCACTTTCTCGTCACCTCCAACCATTCTACATAATAGGATGGGGTGGGGTGATCATCCATGCCGTATCGTATCACCGTTTCGGTGAGCAAACGACGACTTTATCTCTATCAAAACAATCAGTTGAAGAAGGCCTATCCTGTCGCCGTCGGAAAGATGGTGACACCGACACCTACCGGCAATTATAAGATCATCAATAAGCAACTCAATCCAGGCGGCCCTTATGGCGCGATGTGGATGGGATTGAGCAAGCCCAGTTACGGGATTCACGGCACGAACGACCCTGGTTTCATCGGCCGCGCCGTCTCTCACGGTTGCATTCGGATGGTGAACAAAGATGTCCTTGAATTATCGAGAATCGTTCCCGTCGGAACGCCTGTGGTCATTCTTCGGTAGGCAAAGGCTCATTATAGAAAAAGAGCGCGTGCCTGCATGAAGGCACACGCTGGAGAAGTCATGATGGGGTTACGACTGGGTTACTCCTCCCAATATCGGTGACCGCACAATCAGGCAAACACCGCTGGGAGAAAGCACTTCAAGAAGATTGAGCAAGTTAATATCTGTTCCTGCGGGGAGAAAGAGCCGAACAAGTGTGCCGGGCAATTGAGGGCAGGGTTGTGATGGGTTCGTTGAACAACTCGTTGACATTTTACTTCCTCCTTTGTAATTACTTGCTCATGATTAGCCTACGGCAGTGAATACACATTCGTTCCAAAAGTCTATTCGGAATCAACTCTTGGTCAAGGGTGACGTGTAACGGTTACCGCGAACCGTTTGCATCGATACCACTGCTGTCAAAATTCCTATAAGAGGGCAGGGTATTAGTAAACTATCTTAATGCGTTATAATTTAATCATAGCCGATGTTTTTGCTGAGAAATATATGACTCAAATGCATCCAAATAGAAGGAAAATAAATTAAAAATGGAACTATTGTTAAATAACATGTTGACGAACCAGCGCCAATATGTTATATTTTTACTGGGCAAGAGATCCGGATGCTTGTAAATTGTAAAACCTGATCTAGAGGAGGAACGGTTTTATGATGATGTGTGATGCTTATTGGAAAAAGATGTGTACTGAAATGTCGATGATGATGATGACCATGGACCAATGCAAGATGTTCTGCGACATGATGATGAATATGGGAAAAATGAGCCAAGGCCAATGCAAAATGTTTTGTGACGACATGATGATGTGCATGAACAGCATGAAAGGCATGGCAGACACGGCTGGGATGATGGTCAAGTGTGAAACCATGATGAAAGAAATGTGTACGCACACTTGTAATTAACGTATCAGCGGGAACCCTGAGGGAGCGAGTATGAGCGGGTCTCTTGTTGAACCGATGAGTCGTACAGACTTGTTCCGGTCAAGGCGCCATTCCACACAATTCGTGGGGTGGCGTCTTCTATTTTCCTCGCATGATCCTAAAACCCAAAGGCCATCAATCCCTGATATAGGCTTGCCACAAACAGCGACCACCGGAGGGCTGCCGCGCGATTCGGTTCTTTCGCCCAGTAATTGTTCAACCGATTGATGTCCAGGGCCAGTTTCTCCCCAGGGTCGACGACGACCGCCTCCGGCGCCGCGCCGGACAGGGTAAATTCCTTATACCGGCCTCCGTCCTCCCAGAAAAGGGATTGCACGTGCCCGTCTTTTCCGATAACGGCAATTTCAACGGGCGCCTGCAGTTCGCCCCGGCGATCGATGCGAATCGTCCAGGCGGGGCCATCGGGGGTATTCGCCGTCCGGACAGAGCCGATGGCGTAGTCAAGGGCGCCGGGGGTGGACAGCCACTGTTGGAACAATATTGACGCCCGATCGCCTGCCTTTTCGGCGACGATGCGCAGAAAATCATTCGTCCCGGGATGGCGGAAGGACCAGCGGCTGAAATAGGATGACAGGAGCGCCTGCATCTTTTCTTCGCCGATCAACCGTTCCAGCGAATAGAGGGCGAGGGCGGCCCGGTTGTAGACAGAAACGGCGTAAGACTGTTCGGAGGCGAACTTCCAGGAGTCCAGCCGGATCGGATCAGGGACCCAGGGGCCGAGGGCGGCGCGGAAGAGCCCCGGGCAACCGTCCCGCAAGGGTTGGTTTAGGAGCGGAAGGCCAAAGAGACGAAAGGGGACGCGCGTGTCCGGTTTGTAGCCTGCGAGGATTTTGCCCTCGGCATAGCTGGTCATGCCTTCGTCCAGCCAGGCTTCCTCAAACTCATTGCTCGCCACCAGGCCATACCAGTACTGGTGGGCGGCTTCGTGGATGAGCACGCGGTCCAACTCGGCAGAGCCTTCGCCGGGGAAGTTGGGCGTGCCGCCGGTGATCAATGTCGGATATTCCATCCCGCCGGCGCCGGGGGCGTCGTTGGGCGGGTCGATCACGGTGAGGGTGGCATAGGGGTAGGCTCCGTATGTGGCAAGCCCTTCCAGGGCGGCGGCGACGGCGTTCAATTGCCGTTCCGCCGTATGGATATGGTCGGCTTGGCAATAAAGGCGGATCTCCACCGGCCGCCCTCCTTGGGGTGTGACGGTCCGGGTGAAGAGGTGAAAGCGCGGGTCGGCGGACCAGGCGAAGTCGTGAACCCAGGCCTGACCAAAGCGGACCGTTTTAAGGCTGTCTTGCGCCACCGGCGGCGCTGTTTCCTGACCGGTGGCGCCGAGGGTGTACTCTTTTGGCAGGGTGATCTGCACGTCATAGTTGGCGAAATTGGCGTAAAACTCGCTGTTGGCATGGAATTGGCGCAGGTTGAACCCCTCTTTCGTCCGGCCCCGCTGCCCGTACCGCTCAAAGGCGGCCAGTTTGGGATACCACTGACCGGCCATGACAAAGGGGCCTGCCGTGCCGGAACGGGCGTAGACGCGGGGCAGCCGGGTGCGAAACTCCATCGTCAACGCCATTGTCTGGCCGGGACGGAGAGGGCGGGGGAGATCGATGGCGGCCAGGGTTTTGTCATCGAGGTTGTTGTCATCCGGTTGGATATAGCGGAAGGCTTCTGTCACGTCGACGCTTTGCCCGTCCACATTGGCGATGATCCGGGTGATTTCCATTTCACCGTCGTCGCCCTGACCGGCCGCATAGCCCCGGTGTCTGCCTGACGATTCCTTCTGGAAGGTGGAGCCGGGCCGGAAGGCGTTGGGGTAGAGGTGGAGCGCCAACTGGTCCAAGGGCTGGGCGCCGGGGAAACGCCAAGTCAGGTCCACTCGTCCGACGATGGATGTCGTTTCAGGGAAATATCGGCACTGGATCCGGTAATCGAGGGGCGGCGCTGAGGCCGGCAGCGGTGGTTTCTCGGCAGAGGCTGCCGGAAGCCAGGGGAGAGCGAGAGGGCCGGGCGGGAAAAGAGTCATCGCCGATAGGGCGATTGAAAAAAAGAGGATCATTGCAGCGCGGGCAGCCATGCCTAACCACTCCTTGCGGGCGAATCCTTTTTCTCCCTATAGCATGCCAGTTCCGGCGGTAGAACATGACAGCGCCTTGATTGCCTTGGTTCTACCGTTGGTTCTAGTGAAGAACCACGGCGCATAGGGTGTGGGATAGACGGGCCTTGGGAAGGAGGGAGGACGGTGGGCAATCCCCTCGACGGAACGGCCTTTGAGTTTTTGCGCTGGGCCTGGTGGAGCCTGCACATCCCGGTGATCATGATACTCTTTTACCTCGGCCACCGCTATTGGCCGAAGCGTCGCTGATTTTTAACGGAGCGCTCACACTTCCGTAACGCCGCAGTGCTATGCTGTCTCTGTGAAGGGGCAGCGAAGAAATGCACTACGCCGGATTCAGCCTGAAAAGGCGGGATATTCTAATGTGGGATTCAGAGCCCATGGGGGACTCTTTGGTTAACACCAGCGATCTATCCCGGCCGGCGACGGTCGGGAATTTTTTTGTTAATTTGCCCCCCAGCAATTTCCTTCTTCAGGAACCCGCCGCCTGCTGCCGTAATACCATGGTTGCAGATGAGATTTTGTTTTTGGGAGGCAGCGGGTTATGGATTTGAACAACCTGAAAGAGGTTCTGGCCCAGTTGATGAATCAAGGGAACCTAAATCTACCCATTGGCGCGGAACAGGAAAAGCAGGTCAAAGGGTTCATGGACAAGGTGAAACAGAAGAAGGGTTTGTCTGATGCTGAGCGCAACCAGGCCGTTCAACTGGTGTCGCAGTTTACGCGCTACCTGTCGCCGGAACAGGGCAACCAGATCAAAGGCCTCCTCGATCAACTGATGAAGACCCAGAAGGTGTCTGACAAAGACAAGGCCGCTTTGGAGCAGATTCGAAAAATGCTGTAGGATCGATAGGGCGCCCTCACCGCAATCGAATGCGCAACGAGAAACCCCCCGCCGAGGGCGGGGGGTTTTGCGATCCAGGCATTTTGGCCTTGCGATTGCGCTTGTGGTATCATAATGATATTCAGGCTTTTAGGGGACAGGCAACGGGCAAACAATTCGATAAATCAGATGCCTATAGGGGATCACTCACGACTCGAGATAGAACGTTGAAAGGGAGCGAGGAACATGAACCCCATCAAAGATCAGGTCTTTCGCATCATTCTGGAACAGGGCGAGACAACGATGGACAACCTTATCGTGCAAATGTTCGGCGGCAGCCTGATTTCAGCTGGACAGATGGCGGAACTGGATCAGGCTGTCAATGCCTTGGCGGCGGAAGGGAAGGTTGAACGGAATCTGCTGGGCCTGCGTCCTATCGCGCGGGATTGACGCGAGGCGAACGGGAAGGGAGCCCCAATGTTTCTCTAGCGAAGTGCTTCCACCGGATCCATGGCGGCCGCTTGCGCCGCCGGCTGGAGAGCGGCGAGCGCGCCCAGCAGCAACGCCAGGAGGATGCCGCCAGCCCATGGCAGCGCTGGGAAGGCAAGGGGAAAGCCCGCTCCGATCACCATGGGCGCGAGGGCAAAGGCAAGCCCGTATCCGCTCACGCCCCCGGCAAAGGCGCCCGTTCCGGCCAAAAGCATGCCCTCGCTGATGAGGATCTGCCGGACGAAAGCCGGACGATACCCCAGAGCGGCCAGGAGCCCCAGTTCGCCCCGTCGCTCATGGATGGCGCTGTTCATGGTCACATAGAGCAGCAATGAGGAGATCGCCAGGACGGTGACCGCCACCAGGGATGCAAAACGCTGCAGGCTGTCCGCCATTTCCTGGCGGGAGGCGGCGGCGCCAGGGTTGGTCTCTCCTTGTACGCGAACGGAAGATCCCAGGCGTGCCTGGAGTTGATGGGCTGCATTGACACCGTCTTGCGCCGTCAAGACCTCGACGAAGGTGAGCTTGTTTTCTTTCCCCGGCCACTGCTGCAACCGGGCGAGATCAGTGAAAATGAGGCGGTCTTCCTCAGTGCCCATCTCCTGCAACACGGCGGCGACGGTTCCATTAAGGATGGCCCCGTTTTCCCCGGTGATCTGCAGGGGGGAACCGGCATGCAGTTGCAGCGTTGCGGCGACGGTGGATCCCACCAAAAAACGGCTTTTCGACAGGTCTCCGGCAAGGGGCGCTTCTTCACTGAAGCGCCAATTCTTTTTTACGTCTACCTCATCGTCGATGTTTGCGCCGACGATCAGCGCCTTTTGCCCGTTGACGCGGCATGGCGTCACCAGTTTGGGCAACAGCCTGCCGGCGCCGTTGAGTTGTTCCAGCGTATCAGGGGGCAAATCGCCTTCGCTGATAGCCACACCGGAGGCGACGGGAATGCCGGCGTAGGAAAAAGCGATCGACGCGGCAGGCGGCATGACCTGGAGCAACGTGCCGACGTTGGCCGTCTCCTTTTTTGCCGCTTCGGTCACACCGTCGGACAGGGTGACCAGGGAAAAGAGGGTGGCCCAGCAGACGGCAAAACCCAGCAGGATGGGCAGGCTTTTGCCGGGTCGCCGGACTAACGAAGCGATGATCAGTTGCAGCCATGTCATCGCAATCGCCCGTCTTTCATGTGGATGATCCGGGAGGCGTGGTTCAGGTGGTCGGGGTTGTGGGTGACCATGACGATGGTCATCCCAGAACGGT
The DNA here is from genome assembly GCF_009877435.1 of Heliomicrobium gestii. Taxonomy (NCBI): domain Bacteria; kingdom Bacillati; phylum Bacillota; class Clostridia; order Eubacteriales; family Heliobacteriaceae; genus Heliomicrobium; species Heliomicrobium gestii. The sequence goes on from NZ_WXEX01000001.1 coordinate 153,948, forward strand.
TCAACTGGCCGAACAAGTCCATGATCTGTTCGCCCGTCTGGCTGTCCAGTGCGCCTGTCGGTTCATCGGCCAGGATCAGCGCCGGCTTGTTGATGAGCGCCCGGGCGATGGCGACTCGTTCCTGTTCACCGCCGGAAAGCTGACCTGGCAGATGACGCTCTCGCCCGGAAAGGCCCATCTGTTCCAGCAGTTCTTGGGCGCGGCGTCGTTGTTCCCGCGCGGGAACGGCGGTGACTGCCAGCGGCAGCATGACATTCTCCAATGCAGTGAGATAGGGCATGAGATGAAACTGTTGAAAGACAAAACCGATGTATTCGCGGCGAAAATCGGCCCTCTGCTCGCCCGGCAGGCGGTACAGGTCGATCCCGTCGATGATCAGGTCGCCGCTGTCAGGCCGGTTGAGGCCGCCGATCAGGGTGAGCAGGGTGCTTTTTCCCGAGCCGGAAGGGCCGGCTAGGGCCAGGAATTCGCCTTCCTGTATGGTGAGGTCGATGTCGTGAAGCACCTCGACCTTGTTGTCGCCATGGCCGTAGCTTTTGCGAAGTTTTTTTGTGGTTACAAGGGTGTTCATGGGAATCCCTCCTAGCTGGGGGTCGCTCATGGGGGCTTCTATGGGGGTGCTTGCGCAGTGTTTACAGAGAACGCAGCGCCTCGACGGGATCCTTTGTCGCGCCTTGCCAGGCGGGAAGGGCCGAAGCGGCGAGGCCCACCAGCAGGGTCAGCGTCGCGGCGACGAAGGCATCGGAGCTTCGACTGGCGATAGAGATGTCCATCTGGACGATCAGTGGCGTGGTCCAGCGGGCGAAGGCGAGGCCGGCGCCATATCCGGCGACGCCGGCAGGCAGGGCGAGGAGCGCTGTTTCCGCCAGAAGGACGCGCAACAGGTGGCTTTTCCGATAACCGAGGGCGCGCAGGAGTCCGAATTCGCGGGTTCGCTCCCGGACACTGGCGGCGACGAGCAAGAAGACGAGCAGGGAGCCCCCGATCAGGGTGATGGCAGCGACAAGGAGGCTCAAGGCAGTGAAGCGATCGACGATGGCTTCGCGGGCGACAAGGGCCTCCTTGACGGCTTTTACCTCCGTCCCAGGTAGCGTATGACCGATCTGGCGAGTGATCTCTTCGATGGGACAGGAACTGCAGAGGGCGCTGACTTCGATAAAGGTCAAACGGTTTCCGATCTGCAACACCTGCTGGGCCTGTCGCCAGTCCATGAAGAGGAGGTGATCCTCTTCGCCGCCGGTAGGCGTCAGGATGCCGGTGATGCGGTACCGATGGTCAACGGTGCTCTGGTCGACAGGGGTGTGGTTATCGTCGTCAATGCCGATGACCTGGCCCTTCTGCCATCCTTTTTCATGGGCCAGCGCACTGCCAACAATGATGTCGGCGGCTTCGCTGGGTCTATCGCCGTCGATGGTCCACCACTTTTTCATCTTCAGTTCATCGCGGAAGGAGACGCCGACGATGGTCGTCGGTTCACCTGTGACGGGGACGATGCCCATCACCTTCGGCGCTACGCGGGCGATGCTCTCGGCGTTGTGGATCCCGCGGATGCGGTCAAGGGCCCCATCGGTCAGTGAGGGAGCGTCTTCTTCATCCGGGGTCACGGTGACCCCGCCGTAACGGATCGAAAGGTTGTCATTGGCGGGGACAATGGAGATGTTGGCGCCGATCTGATCGTACGAGTTCGCCACTTCGACCTGCATCGCCCGGCTGGCGGTGAAGAGGGCTGTTGTCACCGCAGCGACCAGAAAGAGACTGAGGGCGAGAAAGACGGCCCGTCCCCAACGCCGTTTGAGCTGTCTGCTGATGAGGTGCCAGAACGTCACCGGGCGATAACCTCCTCCTATGAGCGCCTTGTGAAACGCTTGCTGACAAGCGCCACGCTTCGGCAAGGCGGCAGGAAATAGGGACTGCCACAGTCCCGGGGTGTAAAAAAGGCAGGTGTCAACCTGCCAAAGAGAGGGGATAAGAAGGCAAGATTCATTTTGCCGCGGAACGTGGGTTTGGGGATGTTAGATCCGCGGCTTCCAGTTGGACAAGTCCTGTGCGTTCAGCAACAATTTGTCGCCGCTCACCTCGTAGGTCAGCGCGTCAGGCGGGTAGGATTGGCAGCCGCCGGCCATGCCTTTCAACGTCTCCAGGTCCCAACGGGTGTCGCAGGTGTCGCAGGCGACTTGAGTGTTTTTTATGGTGAAATGGGTCCCGTCGCAGGGTTCGCAGACGCTGACGGCGGAGATGACACGGCCGCTTGGCGCCACATAGGCCATGACAGGGACGGTCTTTTTGCCGTCTTTGAATTCGGCCCGGATCAGGCCTTTTTCTTTGATCACCGCCAACGGCAATTCGACCTTGCCGTTTTCGGCTTCCAGAGTAGGGATGGGGGCCATGGAAACGATTTTTCCGCTGTAATTGACTTTCGTTCCGATGTTATAGGAGTGGACGGCTTCAGTTCCCTTCGGGGCGCTGCCCAAAAAAACGTATACGGCGATGGCCGCCACCACGGTTGCGGCAACAGCGCCGGCGTACCACTTGCCAGAGCTTTTTTCGGACTGAAATTGTTGTCGTTTTTCTTGACGATTGTCCACGATGTCCTCCTGTGTCGCAGGGCCGCGAGATTACAGTTGATTGGGCTCGCTGATGAGGCTTTATAGCTTGATTGTAGATCTGACTTTTGAAGATTTTATGAAGAATGAGTTCTGAACAAAAAAGACGTTTTTTGAACAAGGCGTAAGCATGCAAGCTTTTCGCCTTGTTTGTTGCATAGCGCTGTGCAGGGTTTAGAAATACTGAGTCCGTACGGTTCAAGAGTAAGGAGGCCTGTCGATGCCTATCGAACTTTGGATTGATGATGGAAAGCCGTGGTACCTCAGCAACAGTATTTGGTTGGTTCCCGGAACGGACCCGGCTGGCGCGCCCGGCCTGCCTGTCGTCGATCGTCCCGCCTTTGTCTGGGCGCGGGTGATCAATCGCGGGAGCGCCGCTGTGCCTGATGTGACTGTCCGCTTTTACTGGGGCGACCCATCGACACTCATCCGGAGAAAATCAGACGCCAAACTGATCGGCGTCAGTAACGTTAGCCTGGCGGCGGGGGAGGCCAAAGAGGTGCTCTGTCTCACCCCCTGGATTCCCGTCTGGGTCAACGGGGGGCATGAGTGTCTGATCGTGGAGGCCTTTTCTTCCGGCGATCCCCTTTCTCCGCACGGTGAAGATGACCCCTTCAATCCCGTCCGGGATCGCCATACGGCGCAGCGCAACCTGGCGGTGCTCAAGGTTTCGTCCTCTGCCCGACTTGTCGTTGCGCCTTTCGCCATCGGCAACTCGCCTCTGTTGCGGGTGAAAGAAGTGACCGTCCGGGTCAAGCGCCTGCCGCTTCGCAACATGGAAGAAGGCAAGACGCTGTTCGGATTCACCCGGTTACCGGAGGAGATGACCGATGATTTAATGTATGGGATCCGGCCCTTCCGTTGCGGCGAGCCGGTCGAAGAGAGCGGTGAGCCGGTGTTGACGATACCACTAGAGCCGGATCGAAAGCAGGCGATGGCCTTTACGCTGAAACTGCCTGAAAGGCGCGACGCCGGCGCCTGCTTTCTCATCGAGCAATTCGTTCATGACCAGGTGGTGGGCGGCATCGTTGCGCTGATCACACCGGAACATCTCAATGATTAGTTTCCGATCACCTCATTTTCTAGAAGGGGGACTATAACCATGGCTGCTGCCGCTGTTCCCGCCGCGATCCCGCACCGGCCCTTTGCCATCTGTCCACCGACAAATATGATGAATACCGACGGTTTTTTTGTCGTCAACATGGGAAACCAGTTCATCCAGGCGAACATCACCAATTCGAGCGGGGCGGCGCTCCAGAATGTGCGCGTTTATATCGAAGGCATTTCCGATCCCGGCGTGACGCGGGTCCCTCGCATCGAATATGTGGGCGATGTGCCGGCCGGGGCCGCTTTTTCGGTGCGCTTTTTGGCCAATTTTCACGGTGCGGCGCCAGGCATCGCTTATGTCAGTTTCATCGTCGAAAGTGACGATTTCGTCTTTCGCCGGATCATCAAAAAAATCTTTGTGACCCGGGTGGACTACCACAAGCCCTCCAAGACCTACAGCGTCGTCATGCCCCAGGGCACGATGCGCATCGTCTTTCACAGCGCCATGATGGGGCCCCAGAACGTCGGCGGCTGCGAGGGGGGGGAGTCCTTCTTTGTGCTTCCCGACGATGTGACCTATGAATGGATCCCCACGCCGCCTTATGCCGGTGTGCGCGGCCCTTTGCCCTATGAGGATCCCTGGCATAAGATCGCCCTGGCGATTTTGGCCGGTTTGATCGCCCTCGGCGCCGTGCTCTACGACTACTTCAGCGACGGCGAGTTGAACGGCGGGTATGTGTCAGTGAGCGGGACCTTTGAAGAAACGAAGCCCTCGGTGTGCTGTCCGAAGGTGGAGACATCGGCCCAAGCTACGCCGGACTGGTTCGGCAAGGGTTTGTACTCGGCGGCTGGGACCGTCGCCACGGCGGCGATCGCCTCCGATGGTCCCGATCTGCACTACCGCGGTCAGCAAGCGACGCCGCCGGCGCCGGGAGAGCTGACGGTGAGTGAGTCGGTGCGGCTGAAGATCGACTACACGGCGCCGCCCAGTCCGGGTACGAAGTATCCTATCGCAGGAAAATGGGAGTACACGCGGCTGACGACCGGCAACAACTACCGCTATCAGGCGCAAGATCAGCGCGAAAACCTGCACTATGTCCAATCCTATGAGGTGGACGCCCCGGCTGTTTTCGACCGCGCCAAGGGACCGCTGATCATCCGCGCCCGCTTTACGAAGCCGGACGGGAGTTATTTCCGGGGACATGAACTGTACGTCTCCGCCGTTCTTGTATCCAGGCACGGTTTGGTTCGGCGCTTTGAGATGCATGACGACGGCATGGGCGATGATCAACGACCGAATGATGCCTGGTATACGGGGAGCTATCCGATTCGAGAGGACGAGCCCGACACATGGTACCTCTTCGTCCTGGCCCAGGATGTGAACACTGTGGAAGAAGGGACCGATCCCTATGACGCTGCCCAGAACATCGGCGGCTTCTTGATCACGCCGCAGTTGAATTTGAACTTCCAAAAGCCCTGTGAGATCAACCATGACGCAACGATCAAAGTCGTCTAAAGCATGCCTAAAGCATGCGGTTGTGGCCGTCCGGAGAGTCTTTCCGGGCGGTCTGCTTTTTCCCCTAGCCATTGCCGTCGTCCTTTTGTTTAACCATCGGAAGCATCACTTCTACGGTCGTGCCTTGCTCGGAGGTCGTGGCGATGGAAGCGCTGCCGCCGTGGGCAACGGCGACGGCTTTGACGATGGCGAGGCCGATCCCCGAACCGCCGGTGAGCCTGGTCCGCGATTTGTCGCCTCGGAAAAAACGTTCAAAGACATAGGGGGCATCGGCAGGCGCGATGCCGGTCCCTGTATCCGATACATGGAGCACGGCCATAGCGTCTACGGGTGGCGGTAGGTTTTCCGGCGCCTTGCCAGGGCTTCCTTCGTCCGCCGGGCATCCTGCCCTTGTCGGGCCTTCACTGTGGACGCTGACGGTAACCGTCCCGCCGGGCCGGTTGAATTTGATGGCATTCTCCACCAGGTTGACGATCAGCTGGGTGAGCCGCCGCGCATCCCCGTGCACGGTCAGGCCCTCCCGGATAGATAGATCAAGGGAGAGCCCCTTTGCTTCCAGGCGGGGACGCATGCTTTCACAGACGTCAGAGGCGAGTTCGGAAAAATCGAGGGGCGCCAGGTTGTAGGCCACACCGGCTTCGGCCGACGCCAGCGATTCCAGGTCGCTGACGAGGTTTTTCAGCCGGAGCGTCTGTTGATGGCAGGCGTCAAGCCGCTCCGGCGTCGGCGACCAGACGCCGTCGCGAAAGGCCTCCAGGTACCCCTGCAGGGTCGAGAGGGGGGTGCGCAGTTCATGGGCCACGTCGGCAGTCAGGCTCTTGCGCAGTTCCTCCTGCTGTCGCAGCGATTCGGCGAGATGGTTCATGGCCAAGGCCAGATCGCCGATCTCGTCGCGCCGGTTCACGGGGATCGTTGGCGTCAGATCGCCCGAGCGCAGTCGGACGGCTGCATCGCGCATCAGCGTGATCGGGATCAGGAGATAGCGGCCGACGAACATGCTGACCAGGAGGGCCAGCAGTCCCGCTGTGAGGGCGGCCAAGCCAAAACCGCGGTATAGTTGGCCCAAAAAGGCACGTTCCGCTGCGGCAAAGGTCAATTCTGTCTTGGGATAAAGGAGGTAGAGAGCGCCCAAAAAACGGTTTCCTGTGTACAGTTCGGTTCGATGAAAGGCCCACTGGTTTTCATCGGCGGCGAGGCCGTGTGTCGCCGGCGAGGGGCTTTCCCAGATCACACTTCCCGTCTCCGATTCGAGCCGCAACCGGTAGCCCTCCTGCAAGGCCTGCCGGCCGAAAAAATCGAGCGACGCCGGTGAGAAGGCCTTCGTCCGTTCATAGTCGCGGATGAGGTTGTTGGCGATCTGCTCGTAATAGGCGTAATGGCGCTGGTGCACATACTGTTCAAAATTCTGTTGCACCGAGAGGTTGGCGAGGAGCACGGCGGCGAAGATCGCCCCGGTGGCGACGGCGGCGAAAGCCAGCCCCAGTTTGGTTTGCAGTCTCATGCTTCCACCCCGAACTTGTAACCCGTCCCGAAGACGGTCACGATGTAGCGCGGTTGCCTGGGCTGATCCTCCAATTTCTGGCGCAGGTTTTTGATGTGGGTGTCGATGGTGCGGTCATAGCCGTCAAAATCATCGCCCATGGCCTTGTCGATCAGTTGGCCACGCGTGTAGGCCATGCCGGGGCGCCGGGCCAGGGTGACGAGCAGGCGGAATTCGGCCGCCGTGAGGGAGACGGGCTCGCCGTCCTTTAAAACCTCCTGCCGGGCGACACGGATGATCAGGCGGTCTTCGTCAAAACGGAATTCTTCCGCTTGGGGCAGGCGGTCGGCGCGGCTTCGCCGCAGCAGCGCCCGCACGCGAGCCATCACCTCTTTGGGGCTGAAGGGCTTGGTCACATAGTCGTCGGCGCCGAGGGAGAGGCCTTCGACGAGGTGGTCCTCTCCCGCCTTTGCCGTCAACATCAGGATGGGGATATCGCTCTCGCGGCGGATCTGGCGGCAAACCTCTTCGCCGCTGATATCGGGGAGCATGCGATCGAGGATGAGCAGATGGGGGCGCCAGTCGCGGAAATGTTGCAATGCTTCGCGACCGTTGGTCGCGCCTTTGACGGAAAAACCCTCCTGCTCCAGATAGGCCGTCACCAACTGCAACAGATTGGCTTCATCTTCCACGGCGAGGATGCGCAGGTCGTTGTGGCGGAGCATGGGCAGACCCCTTTCCTGAAATATCTATTTTTTCTATTATCGAAAAAAAGGGGAAGCAGATTGACGGTGAAAATCGTTTTCAATTAAAATGATATTGACTGGCGCAACAGGAAAATGCTGCCGTCTCTCCTGAGCAACGAAGAATAGCAGCGAATAAAAGGAATCTAGAAACAGAGGGACGAAGGGGACAGGAGCATCAGGGAGAGGCGCTCGACGAGGAGGAGAAACATGTCAGTCAGCAAAAAGTTTACCCAAAAGGCATTACATAACGCCACGCCGTCCCACATCGCATTGCCGGACTTGATCGGCGGTTTTTCACTGGCGATTGACTTGGCGGAAGGCAAACCTTTGCGGCACGCCCAGTCGATTTCGTTTTTAGCGGACCATATGGCTCAGAGGCTTGGCATCGGCGAAAGTGAACGGGATGCCCTCTACTACGCCGCTCTGCTTCATGATATCGGTGTTTCTTCGCAAAACCAACTCTGCCCGCTTTGTCAGGTATTTGAGGAGGAAGGGACGTTAGACTCGGTGACGAGCCTGATGGACGCCGATCAGGCGTTGCACCGGCGCTGGGAAAAGTGGGACGGCAGCGGGCCCCTGGAGTTGCATGGTCAGGCGATCCCGTTGGTATCACGGATCTTGGCGGTTGCTGTGGCCACCGAAAGGGTTGGCGGAAAACGACGGCACTTTTGGAACTGGCGGACCCGTGTGGAGGACTATTTCGAACAAGAAATAGGCGTTTACGATCCGGCCGTCATCGATGCCCTGAAATCGTTGCTGCGCGACCGCGCTTTTTGTCTCGATCTCTTTGCTTTTACTCAGGGGCGGCCTATCGAGCGCTTCTGTCCCAACGAGTCGATCGCCCTGGCCGGTGGGACGATGCATCTGCTGGGCAAGACCTTTGCGCGCTTTATCGACGTGAAGACGCCCTTTACAGCAGACCACAGCCGGAATGTGGCTCGCTGGTCCCGCCAGATCGCCAGCGCCATGGGGCTGCCGGAAAAGCGGAGCCATGAGATCTACCTGGCCGGGTTGCTCCATGATCTGGGCAAGATCGCCATCCCCAAAGCGATTTTGGAGAAACCGGGGCCCTTGACGGCGAAGGAATTCGATACAGTGCGGAACCACCCCTACTACACCGCCTGCATATTGAATCAAATACCGGAGTTGGAGACGATTTCCCTTTGGGCGTCGGCCCATCATGAGCGGCTCGACGGCTCCGGCTATTTTCTCGGAATTCCCGGTGAGATGCTGCCGCTGGAAGCCCGCATCATTGCTGTCGCCGATGTCTATGAGGCGCTGTCAGCTGACCGTCCCTATCGGAAAGGGATGGAGAGAGCGGCCATCCAGCAGATGCTGAAGGAGATGGCCCATCGCAAACATCTTGATGCGGACGTGATCGACGCGCTCAATGGCCTTTTGACTTCGTCGGGCCTGTAAAATTTTCAGTTATCGGGATGCTGTCTTGCGCACAATGGTCTCGCCGATAAGGCGAAAAAAGGCTGCACCAAATTTTTCCGCCTCCCGTACACTATAGTGGATATTCTTGGACACCACTGTATCCGGAGGTGGGGCCATGAGGCGAAGCACAGGCGCCCGGCGCCGCTCCAGCGGCATCGGCAGTCGGCGCCGGGGGAATATGCCCGGCGATATTGTGAGTGTGTTGGACGCAGAGGAGCGGCAATTATCTCCCAATGGAACTCGGAAGAAGCGCAAGAAAAGGACAAAGAAGAAAACATCGCTTCTCCTTCCTTGGGAGGAGGAGGCTCTTCCGAGCAAACGCAGGGGGAGCCGAACGGAAATAAACAAAAAAAAGAAGGACGGAAAACAATCAACTCGTCAAGGGGACGACAACGGTTCCGGCGAGAATGATGCCGGGGACGATGTCAAGGCAGCCTCGTCAACCGATGTCGGTTCGCTCCTCTCCAACCTGCTGGCGTTGCCGGCCATGGGTGGCAACAGGGGGGGAGACAATGGGGGCGATTCAAGTGACATCAGCGGGGCGGGCGACGGCAGCGATGAGGGCAGCGGCGAATCCTTGGCGCTGCTGCGATCGCTGATGGCCAAGGGACTCGATCTGGAGCGGATCGAAAAAGAGGTGGCCCGTCTCAAATCCAATGTCCACCGGATGGAGTCGATGGCCAAAGAGGCCGATGGCGCCCTTGACTCTCTGGTGCGAACGATGGGCTATTTCGGCATCAAACCGAAACGAGGCACCTGGGTTCATAACCGGATGCGCCGGTTGGAGGATCAGGATGCGGCGGCCGCAGCGGCGGCCTCGGCGCCGGCGCCTGCCGGAACCGGCGCCGGTGGCCTTGACCTGGGCGCCATGATGAACCTGGCCTCCATGTTCCTGGGGAGCAGCGGCGGCGGGGCGGCCGCCGCCGCCGCTCCGGCGTCGAAAGGGATCATGGGCACGGTGATGAACCTGATGAAATCACCGACGGTGCAGAACTTGGTGCTCGACGGGATCGGCAAGTTTTTGAAAAAATAAATCGCGAACGATCTGGCCCACATCAACCGAAACGATGGGCGAAAAAACCTTCCCGAAGATGGAAGGTTTTTTCTTTTTCTCAATGGGCTGACGCTTGGCCCGGTAAGCCTGATTTAATTATACAAATTCCGATTGACAAAAAGGGAAATATCGCGATAATAGAGATATGTTTTTAATATATTCCGATTTGATTACACGGAATTAGCGAATGGCCGGTGAGGTTTTATCCTGCGAATGACGGAGCGATTGTTGCTGGGTTTACGGCCATGTACAGGTGAACACTTCGATATCAACTGCGATGAGAGGGGCAAAGCAATGAAAATCGCCGTCACCGGAAAGGGCGGTGTCGGGAAGACGACCTTGTGCGCTGCCCTGAGCCGCCATTTCGCTGCCTTGGGTTTGCCGGTGCTGGCCGTCGACGCCGACCCGGACGCCAACCTGGCATCGGCCCTGCCTCTGGATGATCGAGAGGGACGGGAGATCGCGCCGCTGGCCAGCCAGAAGGAACTCCTTCGGGCCAGGCTGGGCCTTTCCAATCATAACGAGGGCTTTTTTCAACTGAATCCTGATGTGAGCGATCTGATCGAGCGATTCAGCGCCACTTGGGGCGGTGGGCGCCGCTTGTTGTCCCTTGGTTGGAACAAGGGGGGCGGCGAGGGCTGTTACTGTGCCGAGAACGCCATCCTGCGTCGTTTGTTGCAGGCGATTCCCCAGGAGGATCATGCGGTCGTCCTGATCGACAGCGAGGCCGGACTGGAGCACCTGAGCCGGGGGACGGTCGAGGGGATCGACGCGGTCGTGGCCGTGTTGGAGCCGGGACGGCGCAGCATCCAGAGCGCCTTTGACATCCGCCAACTGGCGCGGGAGCTGAGAATCCCCCGGATTTACCCGGTATTGAACGGAATACGTGATGGGCAGGAAACGAGACAGGTGGAGGCCGGTTTGGGTGACTGGAAACTGGCTGCGGTGTTGCCGGAGGATGGGACGATTCGCCGCGCCGATCTGGAAGGAACGCTGCCGCCATTGACCGGCGATTATGGGCGCAACCTGCGGTCCTTCGCCCAAAGGCTCATGGAAGACTGCCATTTTGTTCCAACATCATGGAGCACAGCGGAAGGGGTTCACCCATGACGATGCAAGAGATCAACACCCATCGAAAGAGCTTTCCCACGAAACAGCAGGTGATGGAGCAGACCCCTGATCCGGCGGTAAGGGCGATGCTGGCCCATCTGGAGGCGCAGGGTGTGGAAACCCTCTTTGACCGCTTTGACGCCCAAAAGCCCCAGTGCGGTTATGGACTGGCAGGGACCTGCTGCCGCCACTGCAACATGGGGCCTTGCCGGATCACGGAAAAGTCGCCTCGCGGCGTCTGCGGCGCCGACGCCGATGTGATCGTGGCCCGCAACCTGCTTCGCTGGATGGCCGCCGGCGTGTCGGCCCACGGCGCTCGGGGACGGGAGGTGATGCTCGCCCTCAAAGCCGCGGCAGAGGGACGTTTTTCTCGGCCCATCGCCGGCGTTGAGAAGGTGCGCGCCGTCGCCCGGAGCTTTGGCATCGATGACAAAGGGGAAGAGGGGAACGTCACCCTGGAACAGTTGGCCGGCCGCATCGCCGACCGGCTCCTGGAGGATTTGTCTCGGACCGTACCTGGACCGCACGGCACCTTGGCCGCCATGGCGCCGCCGGAGCGGATCGAACGCTGGCGCGAGCTGGGGATCCTGCCGATCAGCGCCTACCACGAGGTTTTTGAAGCGCTCCATCGCACCGGAACGGGGACCGATGGCGACTGGAGAAACCTGATGACCCACCTGTTGCGCTGCGGCCTCGCCTTTGCCTGGAGCAGTGTCGTCGGCTCCGCCATCGCCATGGACAGCCTTTACGGTCCGCCGGTGCGGCAGCGGATCGCCGCCAACTTCGGCGCCTTGAAGGCGGAAAGCGTCAATATCGCCATTCACGGCCATTCACCGGTCATGGCGTCGGCCATCGTGCAGGCCGCCGAATCGCCGGAACTGGTGGCGCGGGCGCGGGCTTTGGGCGCTGACGGGATACGCCTCTATGGCATCTGTTGTTCCGGTTTATCCTCCATGTATCGCTATGGCGCGGTCCATCCCTTGAGCAACGCCGTCGGCGCCGAACTGATCCTGGGCACGGGCGCGCTGGATCTCTGGGTGGCCGATATGCAGGACGTCTTGCCCGGGATCATGAACGTGGCCGAGTGCTTTCACACGATTGTCGTCACCACCAGCGACTCCTGCCGTCTCCCCGGCGCTGTCCATATCGCCTTTGCCGCCGATCATGGCAACCTGGATCAGGCCGATGAGATGGCTCATCGGATCGTCGCCATGGCTGTGGAAAATTTCCCTCGTCGCCAAGCGGCCAACGTCTTTATCCCCGAGACATCCATCGATGCAGAGATCGGATTTTCCGTCGAAAACATACTCGCCGATTTCGGCGGCGCGGCGGCTTTGGCTGAGCACCTGCAAACCGGCCGGATCCGTGGGATCGTCAACCTGGTCGGCTGCAACAATCCGAAGGTCGTATATGAAAAGGCGATCAAGGACGTGGCCGATGTGCTCCTGTCCAAGGACATTCTGGTGTTGACCAACGGTTGCGCCTCCTTCCCGCTGCTGAAACTGGGCTACTGTCTCCCCGAGGCGCTGGAAAAAGCGGGGCCGGGGCTGCAGGCGGCGTTGGCCGGCAAGGGCCTGCCACCGGTCTGGCACATGGGCGAATGCCTGGATAACGCGCGAGCTTCCGGGCTGTTCCGGGCGCTGGCCGATGCCTTGGGGCGGCCGCTGCCGCAGATGCCCTTCGCCTTCGCCAGTCCCGAGTGGTCGAACGAAAAAGGCTTGGGGGCCGCGCTCAGCTTCCGTTTGATGGGATTGAACTCGTACCACTGTGTGCCTGCGCCTGTCTTCGGTTCGGACAAGGTTCGCCGTTTTCTGGAGGAGGAGACAGAGGCGCTGCTCGGATCGGTCATGGTGGTCGTCGCCGACCCCGGCCAACTGGGAGAACGGATTGCAACGGATTTGGAAGAGAGGAGAAATCAACTTGGCCTTTGATCTTTCGATAAAACGACGAGCCTTTTTGAAACAGGGCGTCATTGCCGCCGCTGCCCTCGCCGGTGGCGGCATCCTGGCCGGATGTGGCGCCGCCAACACGGCAGGAGGCGCCGAGACGGGGGGCGTTGCGGGAACTTCCGGCGGCCATAGCGGCGCCAAGGTCAATTTTAAGCTTGGTTATCTGCCCATCACTGACCACCTGACCATCATCGGACATGGACAGACGCAGTTTCAGCATGCCAGCGTGGAGCCGGTGAAGTTCGCCAGTTGGGCCGAACTGTCGGAGGCGTTAAAAGCGGGTGCCGTCCAGGGGGCCTTTGCCCTCACCCCCATCGGGATCAGCCTGCGCCAAAAAGGCGTTCCCATCAAGGCCGTCTTCCTCGGCCACCGCAACGGCTCGGTGCTGACAGCCCAAAACAGCCCCGACATCGCGAGTGTGGAAGACCTGAAGGGCAAGACGATCGCCATCCCCAGCCGGTTTTCCACCCACAACATCCTGCTCCGCAAGCTGCTCGCCGAAAAGGGCATCCAAGCGGATAGGGACGTAAAGCTGATTGACATGGCGCCGCCGGAGATGGTCAATGCCTTGTCGACAGGCCGCGTGGGCGGGTTTATCGTGGCGGAGCCCTTCGGCGGCCAGGCGGAGAAGCAGGGTGTCGGCAAGGTGCTCAAGCTGTCCAAGGATATCTGGCCTGATCACATCTGCTGCGCCCTCAATGTGCAAGAGGAGGTCATCGCCCAGCACCCGGAGGCTGTCGAGGAAGTCGTCGGCGCGTTGACAAAGGCGGCTGCCTTTATCGAGGGGAATCCGAAGGAAGCATCCAACCTCTCCGTCAAGTATCTCGGTCAGAAGGCGGAGATCGTCGAATATGTGTTGACTCAGCCGAAAGGTCGCGTCACCTTCACCAACCTTGTCCCGAATATTGCCGACTTTGCGGCCACCCAGGATTATATGATCCAGTTCGGCGTCACTCAGGAGAAGATCGATCTGCAGCAGTATGTCGATGACCGCTTCGCCCGCCAGGCGAAGGCGTAGGGAACCGGTATGAACGGCGCCGGCTTCCATCGCTATCTCCTTCCCACGGCATCGCTGACGTTGGCCATTCTTCTATGGCAACTGGCCTCGGGCTTCTACCGGCCCGAACAGCTTCCGTCGCCCTTGAGCGTCTTGGAAGGCCTGATCGAACTGGCCGGGACCGGCGCGCTTGCGGAGCACATCCAGGTCAGCCTGATGCGTTTCGGCCTCTCCTACACGCTTGCGGTTCTTCTCGGCATCCCGACCGGGTTGCTGCTCGGTTGGTCGACAAGGGCGTTTCAGGCGATCGATCCCATCGTGCAGGTGCTGCGGCCCATATCGCCCATCGCCTGGTTTCCCCTGGCGGTGCTCTGGTTCGGGATCGGCAACCCCCCGGCGATCTTTATCATCTTTCTTTCCGCTGTCTTTCCCATCATTCTCACCACTACGGTGGCGGTGCGACAGGTCCCCCTCACCTACCTGAAGGTAGCCCAGAACTTCGGCGCCAGCCGCAGCATGCTTTTTCGCAAGGTCGTCTTTCCAGCTGCCTTTCCCCAGATCATGACGGGCTTGCACATCGCCGTCGGAACCGCCTGGATTCATCTTGTCGCCGGCGAGATGCTTGGCGCGCAGTCGGGGTTGGGATACCTGATTGTGGACGCCCGCAACTTCCTCCGCACCGATTGGATCATCGCCGGCATGCTGATTGTGGGCATCCTCGGTCTGCTGATCAACCGGTTGATGCGTTGGGCAGAAGTCCGGATTAACCGGCGCTGGGGCGTCGAAGGGCGTCACGAAGGATAGCGCCGAATCGAAAGAGGGTGGAAGGTCTGATGAAATCGCCAAAAATCGAACTTTGCCATGTGGGAAAACACTTTCGTGATCCCAACGGAGAGACGCGAACGGTGCTGACCGGCGTCAACCTGGAGATCGCCGCCGGCGACTTCTTGTGCCTCCTCGGCCCCAGCGGGTGCGGAAAGACGACCCTATTGAACCTGATGGCCGGGTTTGAACGATCGACAGAGGGGGAACTGCGGATCGACGGTCAGTTGGTCAGTGGTCCCCATCCCCGGCATATCACCATTTTTCAGGACTATGGCCTTTTTCCCTGGCGCACGGTTTTGGATAACGTCACCTTCGGCCTTGAAGCCAAGGGGGTCGGGGCCAGGGAGGCGCGGGAGATGGCTGAGAAGCAACTCGAACTCGTCGGGTTGCGTGATGTGGCGGGCCGTTTTCCTCACCAGTTGTCAGGGGGCATGAAACAGCGGGTCTCCATCGCCCGCGCCCTGGCGGTGGAACCGGACATCCTGTTCATGGACGAGCCCTTCGCCGCCCTGGACGCCTTCACACGTTTTCGCTTACAGGAAGAGATCCTTCATCTCTGGCGGGAGAAGGGGCCCACGATCATCTTCGTCACCCACGATATTGATGAGGCCGTCTACCTCGGTCGCCGCATCGCCATCATGTCCCCCGATCCGGGACGGATCACGACGGTGCTCGATGTGGAACTCGCCCGCCCTTGTGAACGGACATCGCCCGATTTTCTCCATTCCCGGCGGAAGGTCTTTCAGGCTTTCCGCGTCGTTCATGAAACAGCGCCTGAATATGCGATTTAAACCTCCCATCGTTAGATCACTCCGGACCATGAACCGGGGTGATTTTTTTTGTCAAGCAGGAAAGTGACTGATTATTTGAGAAAATACCACTCTATTAATTGTGCAAGAGGTAACTTTCTTGATATACGTGATTAAAATCACAAAAAACATAGGGATTCTTTCGTACACTGAGAGATAAGGGCGAAAGGGGGATGAGAACCTGTCAAAGGCAGGAGTTGTCTCAAGAGAGGGGGGAACAACGGGGTGGATAGGGCGAAGAAGCTCAAGATCATCATTCTCGCTGGCGGCATTTTTCTGATGGCGGCGGGAGCAGGCACGGCGGCCATGCACAAGATCACAGGCAATACCGCTTTTTGCGGGACCTGTCACGTCATGGACAACTATATGGCCTCCTGGGAGCATTCCTCCCATCGCGAGGTGGCCGGCTGCAACGACTGCCACACAGACCAGCGCAACTATGCGGCCAAGACCTGGTCCAAGGTGTATGCCGGTTCTCAGCACGCTTTTGTCAATACCGTGCTGACACCGCCAGACCATCTAAAACTCTACGAAGCCAGTAAGCCGATCATCCAACGCAACTGTCTGCGTTGCCATGACGATCTGGTGGCCCAGACGAATCTGGACAAAGCAGAACCGGGCGGTAAAAGCTGTTTCGATTGTCACCGTTCCACACCCCATGGGAGAGAGCGACCGAGTACGTAACTGTTGCGACGGTGATTGTTTTTTGAAAATAGGTAAGGGAAAGGAGAGGAGCCGATGACCAGAAAGAAGTGGGTCCTCGCCATCTGGGCGGTCCTGCTGATCGCCTTTGCGGCAGTGGTGATTGCCGGGTGTGGCAGCAAGCCGGCCTCGATGACGGGAACGACCCTTGACACCGGTTTGGCGCCCGACGAGATGGATCTGGAGAAGTTCGCCAAGCTCTATCCCCACCAGTACGACTCCTTCATGAAAAATGCCGAGATGAGCACCGTGGGCACCAAGTATGGCGGCAACCTGGAGAAAGACAGCCACCTGGAGCGGTATCCCTACATGAAAAATCTCTTTGGCGGCTATGCCTTCTCCCTGGAATACAATGAAGACCGGGGCCATGTCTATGCGATGCGGGACCTGGCGACGGTCAAGCGGGTCACCAGCCTGCCGAACGGAAAAAAACAGGTCGGTTCTTGTCTGACCTGTAAATCAGCGGAAGTGCCCGGCATGATCGCCAAGATGGGGGAAGACTACTACGCCACACCGGTTGAGGAACACCTGAAGAATGTCAAACATGGCATGACCTGTTACAACTGCCACGATCCCCAATCGATGAAGCTTCGTGTCGTCCAACCGGCGTTCATTGACGCCATGAAGCGGCGCGGCGAAGATGTGACCAAAGCGACGCAACAACAACTGCGCACTTATGTCTGCGCCCAGTGCCATGTGGAATACTACTTTAACCCGAACAAAAAGGGCGAAGTGACCTTCCCGTGGGATAAGGGCTTCACGCCCACGGCGATCGAGAGCTATTATGATGAGGTTGCCGCGAAAGAAAACAACTTCAAGGCCGACTGGGTCCAGCCGACGACAGGCGCTCCCATGCTGAAGGCCCAGCACCCGGAATTTGAGACCTACCAGGGATCGATCCACCAGGTCAACGGTGTCAGCTGCGCCGACTGTCACATGCCCTATGTGAAAGAGGGCGGCCAGAAGATCAGCAGCCACTGGTGGACATCACCCTTGAAGCAGATGGATCAGTCCTGCGTCGTCTGCCACCGTGAACCGGTGGACAAACTGCGCGACTATGTGATTCAGAAACAAGATCTCACCTTTGAGATGTTGAACAAGGCCGGCGCATCGACAGAAGTGGCGGGCAAGTCGATCACCAAGGCGATGCAGGCTGGCGCCTCTGACGCCGATCTGGCGGAAGCGCGCAAGCTGCTCCGTTCAGCCCAGTGGTACTGGGACTTTGTATCTGCCGAGAACTCGATGGGTTTCCACAACACGCCGCTGACGATGAACACCCTAGCCAAGTCCATCGACCTGGCCCAGAAATCGACGATGGCTGCCGCCAAGGCCGGCAATTTCCATGACATCCCCGAAGCCACGCCCTACAGTGATTTCATTAAAGAACGCCTGAACACCGTGGGCTGGCCCAAGGACAAAGGCGAAACGAGGAAACCGGCCGATATGAACTGGAAATAATCGTTCCATTACCACAGAGGATATAAAGACAGACGAAGAGACAGCGCAAAAGGCTGTCTCTTTTTTCGTCCGTCTCTCATGAGGCGGCCTTCCGGCGGTAGCGGACGGTGCGAAAGCGTCCTACTTTGGTTGCTTGTAGACCGGACATCCCCATCGCGCCATTTCCGGCCAGCAGCCCTAGGGCAAAGCCGATCGTGACCAACCCGAGGGAACCCATCATACCCATGCGCAGGATTTTACCCATCGACAAAAGCACCTCCGTCATTAGTATGCCGGCGTGTCCTTTTCATATGAAACGACGAGGAATCGACAGGCGCCGATCGCTGCCGCATTGGGGACAGACGAAGAGATGGGCGCATGTGTCCAGAGCGCGGCGACCTGATTCGTTCGCGCTCGCCCCTTGCAGCATGCTGGGACTGGCGACATCATACTGTCCTGCACGGGACGCTTCGCCCAGTTCATCATCGATATCATAGGGGCTGTAGGGCTGGGCATAATCCTCCAGCCGTCCCCGGTCCTCCATCAGAGCGCTGCAGCGGCGACAGGGGATGGAGATGCGGGCGATGCCGTTGCAGGCGGGGCAGACCGATTCCATGTTGCAACACCTGTCCCCTTTTGAGATGTTCCTTCAGCGACTACTCGTAGCGCAGGGCGTTGATCGGATCGAGGCGAGCCGCTTGCAGCGCCGGGTAGAGGCCGAAGAGGAGGCCGATGCCGGAGGCGCCCAGGATGCCGAGCAACAGGGCTTCTCCCGAGAGGATATGGGTCAGTCCGGCGGTGTCCCAACCGGCCCAGCGAGCCAGACCGAAGACAGCGATGATCGATAGGACAGAGCCGGTCGCGCCGCCGGCGGCGCCCAAGAAGAGCGCCTCCAGGAGAAACTGGACCATGATCTGGCCGGGCGTAGCCCCGAGGGCGCGCCGGATGCCGATCTCCCGGGTCCGTTCTCGCACCGATACGAGCATGATGTTGAGGATGCCGATGCCGCCGACAGCGAGAGAGACGGCGGCGATGCAGGTTAAAAAGGCGGTCAGCGTCCCCAGGATCTTATCGCTCACGTGAAGGGCGTCGTTCTGGGAAAACACCTGCACATCTCTTTGATGGTGTGTCTTGGCCAGCGCGGCGAGGATGCGCTCCCGCACCAGAGGAACCCGGGCGGGATCTTCGGCGCGGACAAAGATGACGCCGATGTTTTTGAGGCCCGAGAAGTCCTGGACGGCGGTCACCGGAGCGACGACGATGCGATCGCGGTCATGGATCATCGCCCGTCCCTTTTCCTTCAACGTGCCGATGACCCGAAAGGTGGCGCCATTCAACCGGATCATGCGGCCTTCGGCGGCGCTGTCGCCGAACAGTTTCTCTTTCGTCTTCGCGCCAAGGAGGACCACATGGCTGTGACCGATGACCTCGCTGGCCTGGAACATGCGGCCGCTGGCCAGTTCATAGCCCTGGACAGTGAGAAAATCGGCATTATCGCCGTAACAGGTCACCCCCAACCCGGCGTTCGCTGTATCGGCCCGCGCCGGAACGGTCAGGTTGGGATTGACCTTGTCCACGCCGTCGATCTGCCGCAGCCGGTCGGCGTCATTGATGGTCAGGTTCATCGTGATAAAACCGGGACCGTGGCCGGCGTCCTCCCGTCCCGGCATGACCATCAGCAGACCTGCGCCCAGTTCGGCGATCTGCCCCGATACCTGCCGCCGGACCGTATCGCCCAGGGACATGAGGGTGACGACGGCGAAGACGCCGATGACGACGCCGAGCACGGTCAAGCCGGAACGGAGGCGGTGGGCGGCGATGCCTTCGCCGGCGAGGCGCATGTATTCATGCAGTTGCACAGAGCTTCCCATCCTTAATCCGGACGACCCGGTCGGCCCAGTTCGCCACATCGGGGTCATGGGTGACCATGACGATGGTCTTGCCTTCCCGGCGAAGGGCGGCGAATAGTTCCAGGATCTCCCGGCCTGTCTGTTGGTCCAGGTTGCCCGTCGGTTCGTCGGCCAGAATCAACGCCGGGTCGTTGGCCATTGCCCGGGCGATGCCGACCCGCTGTCGTTCGCCGCCGGAGAGTTCTGTCGGCCGATGGTGCAGCCGGTGGCCGAGGCCGACCCGCTCCAGCAGATCCTTCGACCGGCGGCGCCGGTCCTCCGGTGGGACGCCGGCATAAAAGAGCGGTGTTTCTACGTTGCGCCAGGCCGTCAGGCGCGGGAGCAGGTGAAAGGACTGAAAGACAAAACCCACCAGCCGGTTGCGCAGGCGGCAGAGTTCTTTTTCGGCCAGACGGGCTGTTTCCTGGTCGGCTAGCCGGTAGTCGCCCTCGCTGGGCCGGTCCATGCATCCGATGAGGTTCATCAGTGTCGATTTGCCGCTTCCCGAGGGACCCATGACGGCCAAGAACTCGCCGGGCGCCACCTGGAGGTCAATGCCGGAGAGCACCTGCAAGCGACTGCCGCCGAAGGGGAAGGACTTACCCACGGCGGTCATTTCGATCAAGGCGCTTCTCGACTGGGCCGGTTGTCGGTTCATGTCTTGTCTCCCGCCTCTGCTTTCGTCGGCTCCTTCAGTCGGACGCTCTGGCCGGATGTGAACTTGGCCCCGCCGGGGATGATCACCCGGTCGCCGGCCTGGAGACCGGAAAGGATTTGCGCGTAGTTGTCATCGCGCAAGCCTGTTTCTACGGATACGGTCACGGCCCGTCCCTTGCGAAGCAGATAGACCTGCGGTTTACCGTCCTGTTCCCACAGGGCGTCGACGCTGATCCGGAGGGCTTCGTCGCGCTGTTCCAGGATCACCCGGCCTTCGGCCGTCATGCCGGCGTAAAGGGTGATGCCCGGCGGAGCGCTCAGGAGGATGCGAAATCCCTTGTTACCCTCATGGTCGCGGCTGACGACACGGGAGACGGTGAGCACCTTGCCCGAAAAGGACTGGCCCGGATAACCGGCCAGCGTCCACCGGACGGGCTGATCCGGTGTCAGTTTGAGCACATCGGTCTCATCGACCATGGCCTGGATCACCAGATCGGTCGGGTCGGCCACCTCGGCCAGCGGTGTCCCCGGCGGCACCCAACTGCCGGTGGGCACTTTTTTTTCCATCAACTGACCGGCGATGGGCGTGGTGAGCGGCTGCCCGGCGATGCGCGCCACCGGTTCCCCCTCGTTGACACGCTGTCCTTCATCGACAATCCACTCGATGGGACCGGGCAGGCTGGAGAAGAGGGTGTTTTGCCGTTTGGCTTTCACCTCGCCGCTGATCCACAGGTCTTTTTGCACCGCTCCCTGATCGACGGTGACGGTGATCACCTCCGGCGGGCTCGGCAGCAGGTAATAAAGGCCCGCCAGCAGAGGCAGCGTTGCCAACAGCAGGACAATGACACGCGGTAACAGGCCCATACGAAGCGGCAGAAGCCGCTGCAGTTTGAGCACGCCTGAATCCCCCCATAAAAAAAATACCGGACGGCCCCAAACAGGTGCGTCAGGTATTTTTGCCTTTTCTGGAGAATTCTATGAGTATGCGAGTGGGGGTGTCAACGGCTGGGCCCGTTAAGGCCTGTCAGCGGGAGCGGCGGCAGGCCCTTCGACTGGATGAGAACCTTGAAGATCTCACCCATGCCCCCCGGCATGAGCAGCTTTTTCATGGCCTGGTGGCGCCGGAAGTCCTCTGCCGTCATGGAAGGGCCTGTCCGCATGTCATCAGGCCGGAGCCAGTGGATGAGAAACCACATCTGATTCGTCAACCCCAGGTTGTTCCATCCCAACGCAGAGGCGATCGTCTGCAAGGATGTAAAGTCTACATGAGCGGTCATATCCTTTTCGCCGGCGTCTTCCAGGGGATCGGCGTCCGCCTGGTGACGGCGGTAGCAGATCAGTGTGCCTGCCTGGCGTTCCGGGCTGTAGAGCCGTTCCACAGGGTGACCGTAATCGATGGTGAGCACAAAGGCCCGTTCGAGCCGGTGATCGATGGTTTGCAACCAGTCGGCGGCGGCCAGATTGATTTCGAAGACCTGCCCCTCTTCGAGGGGGACGCCCTGTCCTTTGATATGGCCGGCGATCCAGTCGTTGAGCCGGGGATCTGATAAGGGTCCATAATGCCAACAAAAGGGGCGGTCCCGTTTCTCACTTTCCGCCACATAGAGT
Source organism: Heliomicrobium gestii (assembly GCF_009877435.1). Classification (NCBI taxonomy): domain Bacteria; kingdom Bacillati; phylum Bacillota; class Clostridia; order Eubacteriales; family Heliobacteriaceae; genus Heliomicrobium; species Heliomicrobium gestii. Next base: position 175,817 of record NZ_WXEX01000001.1, read on the forward strand.
TCCCAGGGACGGCCATCTTTGATGACCAGGCGGTGAACCGGCAGGGCGTCGAGAAACTCATTGGAGAAAACGACACCTGTCAGACCTGTGGGGAGGGTGTCGGCGGCTGACCAGCCGTAAGAACCGGGTGTGGCTTTCGACGGATCGGTGTAGACCGCCAAGGGCAGTCCGGCGAGGGCTTCTCTCTGGTGAGCGCGCAAGTTGGAGCTGATCTCGACGAGGTGGTAGATGAGACAGCCAGCCAAGGGACTGGCGGCCAAGGCGTCCAGCACGGCGCGCGCCAAGAGTCCCCGTCCGGGTCCAAATTCAATGATATCGAAGCGATCGGGCCGGTCCATCTGTTCCCACATCTCTGTCAGTTGCCGCCCGATGACCCGGCCAAAAAAGGGGCTGATCTCTGGCGCGGTGATGAAATCGCCGCCTCGGCCCATGGGCGGATCGCCGGCGGTGTAATAGCCGTGCTGGGGGTGGTAGAGGGCGACTTCCATATAGTCGCGAAAGGGGATGGGGCCTGTAGCCCTGATGCGGGTGCGGATCTCTTGCTCCAGTGGAAGGGGCATGGCGGGACCTCCTCATTCTGGCTGTTTCCATCATAGCACGATCGGTGAGGCTATCCAACATTCGCCTCGCCGCGAGGACAAGGGCGGCCATCCCTGAATGAAGCGCCTCTTTTCTGGACAGGCTTGGCAAGGATTGCATCCATTTGTTATGATAATCGCAAGAAAGGAGTGAACCGAGAATGAAGAAGTACGGCTGTCTGGTGTGCGGGTATGTGTACGATCCCGTAAAGGGCGATCCGGACAACGGCATTGCTCCCGGAACCCCCTTTGAAGAGCTTCCGGAGGATTGGGTCTGCCCCCTTTGCGGTGTCGGCAAAGACGAATTCGAGCCCCTATAGATCGCTCTTCCATAAGCAGAGTCCACGTAACCACAGATCCTTGCGGGGAAACATCCAGCAGGGACAGATCGCTCTTTCGACTGGGAAGGGCGGTCTTTTTTTGTTTTCTTCAGCGTCTCTGGTTATTGCCGTCCGTGCATACGGGAGGGACCGACTGACCATACTACCGGTTGATCAAGATAAATTTGCTGGATCATGGTTGACAATGGCAGAGCAGGTGGCTATACTAATACCAGAAATCGATAACAGTTATTATTAACAGGAGGGTAACAAACATGGATTTTGTGAATGAAGTAAAACTGGGTGTCACGAAGGGCACTGTTGTTGAAGACGCCGTCAATGCCAATTTCCGCGGCGAAACCCAAGAGACCGGCCTGTATCTGGCCATGGCCCGCCAAGCCCAACGGCAGGGGTATCCGGAAGTGGCGGAAGTGCTGAAGCGCATCGCCTGGGAAGAAGCGGAACATGCCGCACACTTTGCTGAACTGAACGGGATGATTTCCGAGTCGACGAAGGAAAATCTGGAGAAAATGCTGGCCGGTGAGATTGGCGCCAACAAGGGCAAGAAGATGGCCGCCACTGAGGCGAAGCAAAACGACATCGACGCCGCCCATGATTTCTTCGATGAGTCCTCCAAGGATGAAGCCCGGCACGCCCAGATGCTCAAAGGGATGTTGGACCGGTACTTCAAGTAAGGACCGAAACAGATCCAGGAGGAACCGGCGGAAGAGGATAGGTTACCCCATCAGCAGTGCAGAGCCCGCAAGGGCTCTGTTTTTTTCTCCAACCTCGGCAGGTTTTTCCCCGGGACTAGCCAAATGATTAGATGTCAAGGATGATAGTGCAGTCGTTAAATAGGAATATCCCCATCCGATGGGGGAGGAGCGGTCGATCTGTTGGGATAGGCCCATTTGTCGGGAGCGGCCGAGCAGGAAGGGGAACCGGATGAGCAAGATGGACTTGCATACCCACTCGACAGCGTCCGATGGTTCGTTGACGCCGCGTGAACTGGTCGCCGCGGCCAGGCGCGAGGGAGTGGGCCTGATGGCGTTGACCGATCACGACACCATCGATGGTGTCGCTGAGGCGCGGGAAGCGGGGAAAGAACTGGGCGTTACGGTCCTGGCCGGAGTGGAACTGAGCGTCGACCATGAACAGCGAGAGATGCATCTCCTGGGCTATCATATCGATCCCGATCACCCCGCCCTCCGGGCGGGCTTGCAGCAGTTGATCCAGTACCGGGAAGAACGGAATCCCAAAATCATTGAACTGTTGCGGTCCATGGGAATTCCGATTACTATGGAAGAAGTGGCGCAGGAGGCGGGGAGCACGGTCATCGGTCGTCCCCACTTCGGTCGGGTGCTGGTCAAAAAAGGCATCGTCGCCTCTGTCGATGAAGCCTTCGCCCGCTACCTCGGCAGCGGCAAGCCGGCCTATGTGAAAAAAGAACGGCTTCTGCCCGAGGAAGGGATCGCGCTGCTGCGCCGCGCCGGGGGCATCCCTGTGCTGGCACACCCTGTTTTTCTGCCCGAACAATCCTATTCGGAACTGCTCAGGCTGTTGCAGCGCTTAAAGGCTGCCGGTCTGGCGGGCATTGAAGCCTATTACCCGGAGCATTCCTTCGACGATATCCGTAAGTTTGTCCGACTGGCTGCAGAAATAGGCCTCTATGTCACCGGGGGAAGCGATTTCCACGGAAGCGGCAAGCCGTCGGCCCGCCTGGGCCGCATACTGCCTGACGGAGGTCCTCTGCCGGAGGAGGTCCGAAAACGCATTGAGGAGTGGATCGGCTATGTATGAACTGATCGTGCAAACCCATTTTGACGCCGCCCATTTTCTCCGGGACTACCCCGGCGATTGCGCTCGGGTGCATGGTCACACCTGGCAGGTGGAAGTGACCCTGATGGGGCGTGAACTGGACGATCTCGGGATGCTCATCGATTTTAAGGAAGTAAAAAAGGCGGTCAAGGCGATCTGTGATCAACTGGACCACCGGATGATCAATGAGCACGACTATTTTCAACACCGCAACCCGACGGCGGAAAACCTGTCTTGTTACTTTTTTCATGAGCTGGCAGGTTGGCTGAAGGCGAATCACCCCCATGTCCGCGTGGCGACGGTTCGCATCTGGGAATCGCCGCGAGCGTCTATCTGTTACCGGGCCGACGATGACCTTTCTGCCTAGCGAGGACGGAAAAATCAACCAAGGAGTCTAGCATGCTGACATACGAAGATGTTTGGGATGACCTGTTGGCCGCAATGGAGGATTCGGGCTTGGAGCCTTTTGAGGTGCAAAATTTCATTGAAACAAGCACCTGTCTCCGCGAGTTCCGTTGCTACTGTCAGGTTCCGGGAGCGAGCGCCGGTTCAGAGATCCGGGCGGAAATCGCCTTTGTTTGGGACGCCGTTCAGACGGCCCGTTCCGTTTACGGCCACGAAGCGCCACCGCCCAGCGGTTTTCGGATGGCGCCGGGTTTCCTCTCCCGCGACGGCGCGATGGCCGATGCGCTGGAACTGGAGATCAAATACTATTTTCCGGCCAAAGACTTTGAGTCGGCCGGTTTCCTGACCCGGACTGTGCAAAACATCATCATGGGGATCGTCGATCACCGCAATTTTCCCGAGGTGAACTTTGAGATCTCTGTTGCGCCCGATCAGGTCGTCCATGTCCACCGCGCCTATGCCTTCTACCGTTGGCCTGTTCCGTTGAATACGGAGCGTCTCGAACTGGCGCCTCTCTGTCGCGAGATCGCCCGGGTGCTGCAGGCATTGCATCACTCCGGTCACTTCGAGGAGTCCCTGTAATATGGAACGGGTTGTGCTGGAGCGGCGAGAGTTTCCTGACGGCCTCGGCTATGACGTGACTGCCTGCCACCCCGGCGCTACAGTGGCCGATTACCTGGGGGCAGTGGATGCTTTTTTTGAACGTTCGATCTGGACGGCTCTCCGTCAAGGCTGTAACCGAACAGGGTGGAACGCCTGTGAGGGATGTCCCGGTTGTTGCCGAGAGCGGATCCCCTTGACAGTGGCCGACGCGGTTCGCCTGGCCCTGTCGTTGCCCGATGTGGCCGAGCGGGCGCAGAGCGCCGGGGTGGTGACGGCAGAGGACCTGCTGCAAGCCATTGAGGCATTTGGTCACATCCATACCCGGGGAAGGGCCGTTGACATCACCCTTCGCCGCACCGAAGATGGTTGGTGCGGCCTTTTTAACCACTCGACCCATCGCTGCCACCGCCATGCCTTTCGCCCCCTTGTCTGCCGAACCTATTTCTGTTGTCCTGTCTCTCACCGCGCCGAAAAACTGCGTCAGCGGCTCCTGAATGCCGGCGAGGATGAGTTGGTTCGTCGACTCCTTCTTTCTTCAAAGGGAGCGGAATTGACTGCCAGGGGATTGCGTCTGTCCGACTACCCGCCGGGTCCATGGAGTGAGACGGCGGGGCTTTCCCTTCGCTTTGAGTCGGAGGCGTTGCTGGCGCCGCTCCTTACGGGCCTCAACCTTGCCAGATAGCCGATCTGATGGTATGCTAAAAAAAAGTGGGAATTAAAAGATAAATAAATTTTGTTTTTTAAGAAAAGGGGATGGCGCGGGTGTTAGAGTACAGGACGCGCAAGCTCGGCTCGTGCAATATCGTCGATTTGCAAGGCGAGATCGATGGTCTCGGCCTCGAACGGTTTAAGAAGGCCTTGACAGAAGCGGTGACAGAGAAATGTGAAGCCATCGTGTTGAATTTTACCGATGTCGTTTTTATCAGCAGTTCCGGTCTGGGGGCCTTGGTGGCTTATTATAAACAGCTGCAATCGGACAACCTGCAACTGTCGGTTTTCGGACTCAGGGATGTGATCCGTCAGGTCTTTGAAATCGTGCGACTCAACAAGGTGATCGCCATCGTCGACTCCGAAGAGGATGCCCTCGCGTTGGTGAGTGCGGCAAAGGAGTGAGGGGCCATGGATTTTTTGAGTTTGACCCCTATGCAGATGGATGCGTTGCGGGAAGTGGGGAACGTGGGCGCCGGCAACTCGGCCACGGCCCTTTCTCAGATGGTTCAAAAAGCGATCGACATGAAGGTCCCTTCGCTGGGGGTTGTGCCCTTTGATCATGTGGCCGACCACATGGGTGGACCGGAAACTTTGGTTGCCGGCGTATACCTGCGCGTGGAAGGCAAGGCGCCGGCGAACCTGCTTTTTGTCTTGCCCATTGATTCGGCAAAGGCTCTTGTGGACATGTTGATGGGCTTTCCCCCCGGGACGACCCAGGGGATCGGCGAGATGGAAACATCGGCTCTCAAAGAAGTGGGGAACATCCTGGCAGGCACCTACCTCAGCGCCCTGGCCATGTTCACGCGCCTCACCTTCGAGCAGTCTGTTCCCGCCCTGGCCATTGACATGGCGGCGGCGATCATCAGCGTAGTGCTGACATCCATCGCCGAGGTGGGCGATCATGCCCTGCTGCTGGCCACCGAGTTTGTTGGCGAGGGACAGCAGATCGCCGGCTCTCTTTTCCTGATCCCGGAAGAAGGTTCTCTTGAATTGATCCTCGGTTCTTTGGGTTTGGCATGACGTCTGATTACCCCCCGCCTGGATAGGTGGGACTCTTTCTCCCCCAGTAAGCGATTCTGCCAGGGTGTGATCACACCTGCGTAGAATTTCGCCTTTCTTTAGAAAGGGGGCTGGAAGGAATGCTGCGCTATGACTCCCGGAACGTGGGAGACGTGGAAATCTTCACCCTGTCGGGCGATTTTGACGCCTTGGGCGCGGCTGCCTTTCGGAACCATGTTGTCCCGCATATCGAACTGGGACGGCGGAAGTTCATCTTTAACTTCTGCGGCGTCGGCTTCATTGATTCGACCGGCCTTGGCTTTCTTGTGTCGATTTTGAAGACGACTCTTAAGAACAAGGGGCGATTGCGAATCGCCTGTGTCGTTCCGGTCATCTACGAGATCTTTGTCATGACGAAACTGGATCGGGTCTTTGAACTGGATGAAACGGAGGCAGGAGCGCTCCAGCAGATCCAGGGAACGACAAGGTGACCGCAAACCCCCGGCGCGTGATGGGCAGTCTCACGCGAGAAAAAACCGGAACAGGGGAATGCTTGTATCTGGCGATAAAATCGGTTTTGACGCGGGAGTCATGTCATTGCGCGAAGTTGGAACCTGAGGTATAATCCCCTCAGGGGGTACTGACAACTCCCCCAAAGGAGGTGTTGCCAAATGATGATCACCGAAACCATGGGTATTGGCGAATGCGTGGCCAAGTTTCCCAATACGGTGCCTGTTTTCATGAGCTTCGGCATGAGCTGCCTGGGCTGCTCGGCGGCCCGCTTTGAGAACATCGGGCAAGGCGCCCGCGCGCACGGCATCGATGTGGATAAACTGATCGAAGAACTGAACAAGGTCGCCGGTAAAGGTGACGAGTCTTGCGGTTGCGGTTGCGGCTGCGAATAAGAGGTATGGAAGAAGGACCCTCTGCGGAGGGTTTTTCTTTTGGTCTTAAAAGTCTGATTTTTGGCGCTATTACGACGATTGTGATGAGTGTTTTTTGTTCTCCCATGCTTGCGAGTCCTCGGCAGACTTGAGTATAATTAATACATAATATAAACGGGAGAATTCCCGGGCAATATGGGGAAGGAGAAGTTATTCGTCGATGAAATACAATGTACCCGTGCAAGTACCGGTCGGTGTTTCCAACCGGCACATTCACCTTTCCCAGGCTGATTTGGACATCCTCTTCGGGAGCGGTTACAAGTTGACGGAAATGAAGCCGCTCGGACAGCCGGGCCAGTTTGCCTGTAAAGAGGTGCTCATCGTCGCCGGACCGAAAGGTGTTATCCAAAACGTGCGCATCCTGGGGCCGACGCGCAAACAGACCCAGGTTGAGGTCTCCCGCAGTGACTCCTTTGTCCTTGGGCTTCAACCGCCTGTCCGTGATTCCGGCGATCTGGCCGGCTCGCCCGGTTGCGTGCTGATCGGTCCCAAGGGCACGGTGATCCTGAAGGAGGGCGTGATCATCGCGGCGCGGCACCTGCATATCCACTCGACAGAAGCGGAAGCCCTCCATCTGAAGGATAAGGATCGCATCACTGTCGCCTTTGGCGGCGAGCGGAGCGTCCTTTTTCAGAACGTGATCGTTCGGGCTGGCGAGACGATGGCCCTGGAATTTCATCTGGACACCGATGAGGCCAACGCAGGCCTGTTGAAGAGCGGCGATAGGGCCTACATCATTGAAAGATGCGAACCAGAAGCGGCGGAAGTTACGGACGCCCCGGTGTTTGTCGCTTCGTAAGCGGTTGCATTCTTATCACTCATGAAAGCGAAGTGGTTTTCGTGCGGAACGAAAACCGCTTTTCTTTTCTAAACTGATCATGCAGGGGTTTTTTGATGAAGGCGGCTCCGGTGGTTACCGCGGATTCAGGTTGCTGGCCCCCATATGACGGTAGGGAGGAACGGTAAAGTGCGCCAAATGGGGATTGAATTTGTCACAATCGGCGATAAGTTGGCTCGTCCGATCTTTACGTCCGATGGACAGGTCTTGCTGGGCAAGGGAGTCGTGCTGACAGCCGGCTACATCTCAAAATTGAAAAACCTTGGCATATCGGCGATTTATATAGAAGATGACCGTTTCCAGGATGTCCATGTCGAGGATGCGATCAGTGAGGAGACGCGCCGGGAAGCGTTGCAAAACTTGAAAGAAGCCACCGATTATGTCCGTTCCGGCAAAAAAATCGACGGCGCAAAGATCAAAGGTTCCGTCAATGGGGTCATTGAGGATTGCCTGAACAGCCACGGTGTTCTGGTCAACTTGATGGATATTCGCACGAAGGAAAATTGGCTGCTCCCCCACAGCGTTTCCGTTTGCGTGATGGCCACCATGCTCGGTATTGCTCGCTCGCTCGACCGGCATCGTCTTCAAGATCTCGCCATCGGAGCGTTGCTTCATGATGTTGGGCTGACGATGGTGCCCAAGGAGATCCTCGACAAGGGCGAGGATCGTCTCGGGGCGGAAGAGCGAGAAATCTATGAAAAACACGCCGAAGAGGGTTTCAATATCATCCGCCGGACAGGCGAACTGAGCATCGTGGCAGCCCATGTGGCCTATCAACACCATGAGCGTGTCGATGGAACGGGCTTTCCCCGGGGGATTGACGATGGGGATATCCACCTGTACGCAAAGATTGTGGCCATTGTTGATCTCTATGATAAGCTGATCAACGGCGCCATGGGCGCTAAGCCGTTGGCGCCCCACCAAGCCTGTGAGGTCCTGATGGGGTTATCGGGCCGTTACCTTGATTTGAGCCTTGTCCAACTCTTTTTAAAAAACGTCGCTACCTATCCCACGGGCATTTCGGTTCGTCTCTCCACCGGCGAGATCGGTGTTGTCGTCGACCAGAACAGGTCGATCCCCATGCGGCCTGTCGTGCGGGTGCTTCTGGAACGCCACCGCTTCGTCGAACCGAAAGAATATGATATGATCAAGGATACCACTGTTTTCATCCAGGACGTGCTGCGCTGATTGAGACGCCGCCATCCCGGGCACGCTAACAGGGGATGGAAGGACGGAAAAGCATTGAAAAAAGATATCCGCAGTTGGCTGAAGGATGTCTTGGGCATTACTTTTGGGGGCTTGATTTTCGCATTCGGCCTGAACTATTTCATCATCGCCAACCATCTGGCCGAGGGCGGCCTGACCGGCGTGGCGCTGACGCTGCACTATCTCTTCGGCTGGCCTGTCGGTTCAACCTATCTGATCATGAACATCCCCCTCTTCGCCATCGGCTGGCGGGTCCTCGGCACCGAGTTTGCCCTGAAGACAGTCCTGGGCACCGTGGTCGCTTCGATCGGTGTTGACCTGACCCACGCCTTTCAATCCCCCATGCCGGGAGACCTGCTGCTGGCTTCTCTGTACGGGGGGTCGGCCATCGGCCTCGGTTTGGGGGTCATTTTTTTGTTTGGCGGCTCGACAGGCGGCGGCGACATCGTCGCCCGCCTGGTGAACCACCGTTGGGGGTTGCCCATGGGCCGCGTCCTCTTCATGGTTGATGTGGTGGTGATCACATCGGTCGGCTTTATCTTTGGCCAATCGGTTGCCATGTACACCCTGGTCGCTGTCTTCGTGGCCAGCCGGATCATCGACTTCGTTCAAGAGGGTGCTTACACAGCCCGGGCGGCCATGATCATCTCGGAGAAATCCCCGGAGATCGCTCAGCGCGTCCTCGAAGAACTGGAACGGGGCGCCACGGTCTTCAACGCCCGCGGTGTCTACACCGATGCCGAGAAAAACGTCCTCTACTGTGTCGTCAGCCGCTCCGAACTGGTCCGGCTGAAGTCGCTTGTCTATGAGATCGACCCGAGAGCGTTCATGATCATCAACGAAGTCCATGAGGTGCTCGGCGAGGGATTTCGCAACTGGCACTCGACCTAGTTAAAAGAAGAACAACGGCGCCGGGACTGCCTGGAACTCCTGGGGAACCGAGGCGGTCAGGGGCGTCTTTTCTTGTTCGCGATTGATCTCCTCTTGTAGATCAAGCAGGTATTCGAGGGCGTGTTTTTCCAAATTCCCCTCGACCTTTTGGCTGTAAAGGATCCGTTCGATGGGGCCGATCGTTTGAGCGAACATCTCAATCTTTTCGGAGAGCAGCCGCAGCATTCGTTCTTCGATGGTTCCCCGCGTGCTCAGGTTGTAGACGTGAACATCGCGGCTTTGACCGAGGCGGTGAACACGGCCGATGCGCTGTTCCACCCGCATAGGGTTCCAGGGTAGGTCATAGTTGATCACCTGGCTGCAGAACTGCAGGTTGATGCCCTCGCCGCCTGACTCGGTCGAGATCAGCACGGGCACGTCGCTTTTTTGAAACTGGTGTTGGGTCATGGCCCGGGTCCAACGGCCCAGCCCGCCATGGTAGACGAGGACAGGAATGCCGGCGGCTTGCAGGTGAAGGGCCAGGTAGTCCATGGTCTGAACGTATTCGGTGAAGATGACCACTTTTTCGCGATTTTGTTTGAGGAATTCGGTGACCACATGGCCCTTGGCGTTTTGGCGGATCTTGCGGGCGAGAGGCACCAGTTCCTCCAGGCCCATCGTCTCGATGGTGCCGAGGGCGGCGAAGGAACTGGAACAGATCTCGCGGAGCAGGATGAGCAGGCCGAGGGTGCTCTTGCGGCTCTCCTTGCGGCGGCGGAATTCACCGCGCAGGTACTGGATGACAGCGTTGTAGAGCTCGCGCTCAGGCTCGCTGAGGTCGATGGGGAGCAGGTGAACATGCCGTTTGGGCATCTTGATGGCGCATTGTTCCCGGTGGTGGCGGATAAGAACGCCTGAGAGGATGTCCTGCAGTTCTTTGGCGTCTTTCGGTTCTCGCTTGCCCTTCAGGAAGGCCGATTGGAAGTCGGCGTAGCTGCCGAAATAGCCGGGCCGCAACAGGTCGACCAGATGGAAGAGTTCCTTCAGGTCGTTTTGCACCGGTGTCGCCGTCAGCAACAGCAGGTTTTTGGCGGTTAAGGTGCGGGCAAACTGGTAGTTGCCGGAGCGTGGGTTTTTCAACCGGTGGGCCTCGTCGATAATGACGGCGTCATAGGGGATTTCACGGATGATGTCGGCGTGGGGGGAACGCTTGGCTAGATCGATGGATGTGACAACAAAGGGATGCCAGTGCCAGCCGTACTCCCGTTTGTTGACCCAGCAGGGGAAGCCGAATTTGTTGCGCATCTCGCTGGCCCATTGACCGGTCAGGTTTTTGGGGGTGAGGATGAGCGTTTTGTTCAACTGCCCCCGCTGTTGCAGTTCTTTTAGGAAGAGGCCTGCTTCGATCGTTTTGCCCAGGCCCACTTCATCGGCCAGGATCGCCCGTCCGCCCATGGGGTAGAGGGCCCGCCAGGCGGCGTCGATCTGGTGGGGGAGAGGCTCAAATTCCAGCTGGCTGAGACAGGTGATCCGTCCCAATGCGATCGTCATTCCTCCCGAAGCGCCGCCTGTAAAATTGCCATTTTTGCAATGGTCTATCTTGGTGTCCGATTACAGGCCATGTACGTTCCTAATCTCCTGTTATTGTGCGGGAACGACCTGTTCTTATCCTGGAAATTTTTCAGAAATGTGTACATACTAATGATGGTGACGAATGGGGTCGAAAATGGAGGAGGAATGCCTCTTTGGGCTATACATTTGAATTCACCTGGGTTCTTCGACTTCCGGTGGAGGAACTCCCGACAGAACCTTCCCAAAGTCCTGGCGATCAACTGCTCTGGAAACGCACCCACGGCAACATCATCCTCGGCTTCACCCGGGAAGGCGGGCGCATGTACCCCGTCGGCATGCCGGTGTTGATCGTGACGAATCGTGAGGAAACGATCGGCATCGGCCGCATCCAGCGCTGTGAGATCCATGCGTTGCCGAACGGCAAACAGACGACAGTCGTGGAGTTCTCGATCACCCGCATGTTTGATGAGCAAGAGCGGCGCGTCGTTTCCGAGGTGTTCAAGGAAATGTATGGCTATCTCCCCGAGGGATTATAGAAGCTTGCGTTACGACCGGTAGGACTCTAAAATGGTTATGGTGTAAAAAAGAGATCTGATTCTCATTCGAAGGAAGGCGTTTGTCCTGTTTGTGTTGCTACCCGCTTATAATGAAGCTGTTGCGTTGCCGAAGTTGTTAGAAAAGTTCCTTCTTCTACAGGCGCGCTATCCCAAACTGCAGATCGTGGTTGTCGATGATGGTTCTTCCGATGAAACGGCAACCGTTGCCGAAGGGTTTGCCGATCGGATGGCGGTGACGGTTGTCCGCCATGGGAAAAACCGGGGCCTCGGTTGCGCCATGAAGACCGGTCTGCGCTGGGTCTGCGAACATGGCGCCGATGGCGATGTGGTCGTCACGATGGATGCCGACGATACCCATGATCCCAATCATATTCCGTCCATGTTGGACAAGCTGGACAGGGGCGCCGATGTGGTGATCGCTTCCCGATACCAGGAGGGGGGCGAACAGGTGGGTTTATCGCCGCTGCGCCGCGTCCTTTCCTGGGGCGCATCGACGCTGCTCGGTTGGATCTTCGGCATTGACGGCGTCCGCGATTATTCCTCGGGGTACCGGGCTTACCGCATCGGGGCGTTGCGTCGCGCCTTTGACCGCTTTGGCGAAAAATTTATCGAGGCCAGTGGCTTTCAATGCATGGCCGAGATATTATTAAAAATGAGAACGTTGAACCTGCGTTTTGGCGAGGTGCCCCTGGTGCTTCGCTATGACCGCAAAGCGGGGCAGAGCAAGATGCCCGTGTTGGAAACGGTGTTGCAGTATTTCTTCCTGGCCCGGAAAGTGTCGAGATTGGAGATTCTGCATGAAGAACGGCTTGGGTAGCGGCCTTTATCTGATCCTTCTGTCGGTTTTTCTGGGGGCGGTCGGTCAGGTGCTTTTGAAAATGGGCGCCAACCGGCTCGATATCCGGAGCGGACCGCTCTTCGAGGTGTTGCCGCAGTTGATCCTGCAGATGCTGAAAAACCCCCTCATTTTGGGGGGGCTTTTGTTTTTCGGCGTCAGTTCGCTGATCTGGATCGTCTCGGTGTCGAAGGTTCAACTCAGTATGGCCTATCCGCTGGTCAGTCTGGGTTATGTGATTGTGCTTTTCGCTTCCTGGGCCTTCTTGGGGGAAGCGGTCAATCTGATTCGAGTCGGTGGGGTGCTGGTGATTTGTTTCGGCGTCGTCATGGTCGCGCAGAGTTGAATGGGATCCGGCGGCACGCCAAGTGGAGTTTTGCCTTTTGGGCGCTGGCCGCAATCTGTCTGGTGGGGTTGTTGTTCCGGCTTAAGGGGATTGATTCGCCTTTTGTCGATTTTCACGGCTGGCGGCAGGGCGACACAGCCGCCGTGGCTCGCTACTTTTATGAGCGCGAGTTCAATCTCTTGCGGCCGCAGTTGCCCTATTACGGCGCGCCGCCGAATTATGCCGAACTGGAGTTTTCGCTGGTTCCTGCCATTACAGCGGGATTGTACTACATATTCGGAGAAACGCCCTGGGTGGCCCGCACGGTGATCATCCTGTTTTCCCTCTGGTCGCTCGTGTCGGTCTACCGGATCGGCGCGCATTTTTGGGGGCTCTGGCCTGGTTTGGTCGCCGCATTGACCATGGCTGTCCAGCCCTTCTACGTTTATTTCTCCCGTTCTTTTCAGCCCGATGTGCCCATGATCGCCTTGACGCTCGCGGCCCTCGCCGACTTCCTCGTCTGGTCCAGAGAGGGTTCGCTGTTCCATGCCCGGCGGGGGTGTCTCTGGCTGACGCTGGCCGTGCTCGTCAAACCGCCGGCAGCCATTGTCTATCTGCCCCTTTTCATCTGGTGGTGGTCGGCCCACCGTTCGGGACAAAAGGGAAGTCTTTCCGTGGGAATCACCTATCTGCTCGTGCCAGCGGCGGCCTTGCTGATCTATCTCCGGTCCATCCATGGGATCGCTGAGCACCCCTTTGTGTCCAGCATTGCCACCTCCTTTACCGCCCGGCTTTTGCAGGAGGGGATCCCGGAGGAGTGGTATGGCGATGTGGGACGAGGCCTCTTTTTCTTCGTCTGCACGCCTTTTTTCGCCTTGCCGGTTTTGTTGGGCCTGTTGCGCGGTCTCTTTTCGCAGGAGCGCCTCTGGATCGCTGCCTGGGCGGCTGGTTTGGCCGGCTTTTTCCTGCTGGTCGGCAACCATGTGCTGAATAATCTGCAGTACTATTTTCTGCCCGCCGTTCCGCTGGCGGCGTTGCTGGTGGGCCTTTCGGCGGAGCGGTTGACGGCGCGCGAGACCGTCCTGTTTCGCCGCGCCACCGCTGCAAGCATGGTCCTGCTCGTGTTGGTGGGGGGATCTTTTCTGCTCTCGGCCACGTTTCAGCGCTTGTTGCCGGAACGATGGCTGCGTGACCAGCCCTGGACCTATGACAGTTGGTATGAACTGGACAAGGGGATCCTTACGGTCAGCCGCGCGCTGGAACAGATCACGCCCGATGACGCGCTGGTGGTCATCGCCGAGGGCTCTCCTCGCGGCCTCTTTAACAGCCATCGCTTCGGTTGGTTTATTCCCCCCGAAGACTGCACCGCCGATTACCTGGCGGGGGTGCGGGCTGAAGGCGCCCGCTATCTCGTCTGGCCCGAGGAAAAAGCGCCAACCCAGTTCAATGGGTTGGCGGGGGAATGGCATACAGAGGGGTTTTGGCTCTTCGACCTGGAGAAGCTTCTTTAAGAACCATGAAACTATTTTTTCTTGGGTCGGCTGATCAGTTCATACCCGCCCATGCCGACGAGGAAAAAGCCGAAAATCTTGCGCAAGAGCGCGCCCGGCAGGTAGTTGGCCAATAAGGCGCCGCCGATGGCGCCGGTGATCGCCCCGAGGGCCAGCAGGAAGGCCAGCTTCGGTCGCACATTGCCGTTTTTAAAGTGGGTAGCCAGGGCGACGGCGGACATGGGTAAAAAGGTGGTCAGCGCCAGCGCCTGGGCTTGGTGCTGCGGCACATCCAGCAGGAGGATCAGGGCAGGCACAAGGAGAGTGCCGCCGCCGACGGCGAGCCCGCTAAGGATGCCGCTGAAAAAGCCGATGACCGATAGGGTGATCATCTCCATAGCAGTCGCGCTCCGGCCACGATCATGACGAGTCCGAGCAGTTGGCGCAAGCGGTGGGGGGAGAGGCGGTTCATCAGCCTCGCTCCAAGGTAGGCGCCTGCGATCCCTGTCAGCACGATGGGCCAGAAGAGGGACCAGGAGAAATGCCCTTTCCACCAGTAGACAAAGGCGCTGGCGACAGAGGTCGGCAAGATCACGGCCAACGATGTGCCATGGGCCTGGTGCTGGGCGACGCCGAGCAGGAACACCATCGAGGGGATGACGATCGTGCCGCCCCCGATGCCGATGAGGCCGTTGATGAGACCGGTGGCCAGTCCAGAGAGGATCAGTATGATGTTGGTGCGCCCGTTGTTCAGGTGAAAAATGGCAGACGACCTCCGCCTTCAGTTTGCCCCAGTTCAGGACGGAATATGGGTGGCTTACATGATTTTAACGGGCCTGGGTCTCCGCGCCGGCGATTCGGCATAAAATTAAAGTGGAACTCCCTTCTTTGCGCAGTCCTTCGGGAAGGCGCTTTTTTTGTGGCATGTTGCCCGTTCTTTCCCTTCCAAGCGCTGACTATGATCAAGAATGAGAATCGATTGCGAACAAGCAGGTGAAGGTGGAAGGGAAGGAAGGAACGACCCATGGTGGATCATGTTCCCGGTTTGATGCTTCCCATATTGGGCGTTAGCCTCATTGCCGGTTTGGCCACAACCGGCGGCGCTTTGTGCGTGCTGTTGCTCGGCTCGCTGGGCGGGCGAAGGCTGAGCGGTCTCCTTGGCTTCGCCGCTGGGGTGATGCTCAGTGTCGTCGCTTTCGATCTGCTCCCATCGGCCTGGAACTGGGGCGGGATCGGGGCGGTGAGCGGCGGCTTTTGTTTGGGCGCGCTGCTCATCGCTGCCTGTGACTTCCTGTTGACCCAGGTGACCCTTTCGTCAAAGCGGGGGAGAGAGGCCGGACCGTTGCGCAAGATGGGCTACCTCATTGCCCTGGGCATCTCGCTGCACGATTTTCCCGAGGGCATCGCCATCGCAGCCGGTACAGCGGCGGAGAGCCATCTCGGTTGGGTCGTGGCGCTGGCCATCGGTTTGCACAACATCCCGGAAGGGATCGCCACGGCGGCGCCGCTGCGCATGAGCGGGATGGTCCCGTGGAAGATCATCGCTCTCACGCTGGTCATGGCTTTTTTTACTCCTTTGGGCACCCTGCTGGGATTCGGCATCCTGGCGCAGTCGACACAATCGATCGCCCTGCTGCTCGCCTTGGCTGGGGGCGCTATGGCCTATCTCGTCTGGGACGAACTGTGGCCGGAAGCGAGCAAGCGATCGCCTCGATGGGCCTGGGTCGGGGCGATCATAGGCGCCCTGGGGATGGCGGCTCTTTCCGGAATGCATCATTAAAAAAGGGGAACTGCAAAAAAGGGGCAACTGCGCGATTTAAAAAATGGAATAAATTGACAAACCTGTCCATATGTATGGATTAGATAATAAATGAATAAGGAGGAGCTACAGATGGACAGGGAGCGCAGTTGGTCAGCCGGCATCATCTTGATCGTGACGGCCCTCGTCATCGCCTTCGGTTTAGGCGGTTGTTCGGCCGTCGATCGCTTTATCTCCATGAAGGACGATTTGAAAACCAAGGAGACGGGCGCTGCCAAAACCGAGCAGGTTGTCAAAACGGAACAGACGACTGCACAGGGACAAGCTCTGCCTGTTGAAAGCACGGCCAGGACGGAATCATCTCCTCCCGGGCCGGAGCAGTCGATCACACTCTATTTCGCCGATGCGAAAGGGCAGAACCTGGTCGCTGAAAAGCGGTCGATTCCCAAAACGGGAAGTGTCGCCAAAGCGGCAGTCACCGAGTTGCTCAAGGGACCCAACATCAACTCCGGCGCGCTGCCGACGATCCCGACGGGGACGCGGCTGCTCGACATCAATGTCAGCAAGGATGGGCTTTGCACGGTCAACCTGAGCAAGGAGATTCAAAAGAACCATCAGGGTGGCTCGGCCGGTGAAACCTTGACCGTATACTCTCTCGTCAACACACTGACACAGTTCCAGGCCATACAGAAGGTGCAGATCCTTGTGGAGGGGAAAAAGATTGAGACTTTGGCTGGTCATATGGACGTTTCTCAGGCGATGGCAAGGAAAAATTCGATGATCACCGGTGAAGGGAATGGAGCGCAGAAGGCGCCCGATGGCGCGCAAAAAGCCTCTGGCGCCACAAACGGAGGCAATTCGACGGAGAAGAAAAACAACTGATCCCATCAAGGAATGGGTATAGCCCTTATTCTGAAGATGCTCCTGAGAAAGGAAACGTTCGGCGACGCGCAACGCCGGACGTTTTTTTCTCAATCGACAAACTTCTCAGATAATATGCCGAAAGGCTGGGCAGGGGGGGGAAAACGTTTTACAATACGGGAAGAGGATTCTTGAGTAAAACTTGGAGGAAGCATGAAAGAAGCGCTTAAGAAATCGATTGCATCCTGTCTCGTAACGTTGACGATGAGCGCCTTGCTGCTCTCCCCTGCAACAGCGTCGGCAGCGCCAGCCGCGGGGACGTTCAATGGGGTCGTAAACCGCCAGTCCACGGCTACGGTCGTGGTCGAAGGGCAGGTCGTCAATGTTCGCACCGGACCGGGGACAGGCTATGATATTATAACGACCGTGACGAAGGGACAAATGCTCCCCTCCGGGGAGGGGCGGAGCGGGTGGACCCTGGTTACTCTTCCCGATGGCCGTGCAGGTTGGATCGCCGACTGGCTGCTCACTAAGCAACCGGCGGCGCCGGTCTTTAATCCGTCGTCTCAGCCCACAGCGGCGGCGACGCCGGCCAACAATCCCCCATCAAAGCCGACAACGCCTGCCGGCGCTGGGTCTTCCCCAGCGGGTTCATCCTCTGCATATCAACCGGCCCAAAAGCCGATGCTCCAGAAGGATCTGCGCGCCTGGAAAGCGACAGCCCTATCGCCTGCCAATATCCGCAACGGCCCTGGGATGACATATGATGTGGCGCGAACCGCTTCTGCCGGAGAAAGCTTTGATCTGCTGCAGGTGCAGGATGGCTGGTATCAATTGGCCCAAAAGGGTCAATCGGTCGGTTGGTCGGCATCGTGGTTGTTCTCCGCCCAGGCGCCTGCTACAGGAACAACAGGTGTTGTCGCAGGTGTCAATGGGTCTGAGCCGAGCCGTGGCGTCTCAGGGACAGTTTCGACGCGTCCGGTGGCGGATCTCCTGGCAGGTAAGACGATCGTCATCGATCCCGGACACGGAAACGTCAATCTGAATTGGAATGTAGTGGATCAGGGCGCTTCCGGCCCTCAGGGGAGTCATGAAAAGGACGTCACCCTCGATGTGGGCCGTCGTCTCGCTGACACCTTGAAAGCGCGAGGGGTCAATGTGATCATGACCTGGACGGCGGAACAGTTGATTCGCTCTGAAAGTGACCTCTCATACCGGGCCGACATGGCCAACAAAGCCAAGGCCGATCTGTACGTCAGCATTCATTGCAACTCCCATACTGTGCCGGATACGAGCGGCACAACAACCTATTATTTTTACAAAGACGATGACGCTCGTCCGGGGGAAGGGACGCGCATGCGAATGGCCGGCATGATCCAGCAATCGCTGGTGGCGGCCCTGGGTCGCCGCGACATTGGCATCAAAGGCGCCAACTTCGCCGTGCTGCGAGAAACAAACATGCCGGCGGTTTTGGTGGAATTGATGTTTATCTCCAACCCTGAGGAAGAGAATCTGCTCAATCAGGATGCAGTCCGAGCCAAGGCGGCGACAGCCATTGCCGACGGTTTGCAGCGCTTCGTTGAACAACCCTGAGGCGGAGAACCTTTCTTTTCAGCGGGAATATTCTATGTTATGGTTTAAAGGTCTGTTGCCCCTTGTTCGGGCTTTTGTGGCCACTTTGGCTAGGAGTGAGATAGTTTGAAACGTTGCCAGCCTATTGGCATATTCGACTCTGGCGTCGGCGGCTTGACCGTGGCGCGCGAGGTGTTCCGCCAAATGCCAGGGGAGGAAATCCTCTATTTTGCGGACACTGCCCATGTACCCTATGGTCCTCGGCCTGCGGCCGAGTTGATCCGGTTTGCCCTGGAGATCACCGACTTCCTCGTTGACGAGGGCGCCAAGCTCATTCTGGTCGCCTGCAATACAAGTTCATCGCTGGCGCTTGACCTGATACGGGAGCGATGCACTGTGCCGGTCGTCGGTGTTGTCCATCCCGGCGCCGAAGAAGCCGTCCGGCTCACCCGGAATGGACGGATCGGGGTGCTGGCGACGGAAGCGACGATCCGCAAGGGTGCGCACCGGGAGCGAGTGGCCGAGATCAATCGCGAGATGCGGGTTTTCGGCCAGGCCTGTCCGAGGTTCGTGCCTCTGGTCGAATCGGGGCGCTATCACAGCGAGGAAGCGCGCTTGGCTTGCCAGCAATATGTGGCCCCGCTGCTGGAAGCGGATGTGGACACGATCGTGTTGGGCTGCACCCACTATCCCTTTTTGGCGCCGGTGATTCGGGAAGCGATCGGGGAGAAGATCACCCTGATCGATCCGGCCTGCCAAACGGTGGCCCAAGGAAAGGCGCTCATGGAAAAGGGGATCATTCCAGTTCGGGATCCCCGCGGTCCCAAACCGCGCCACCGTTTCTATGTCAGTGGAGAGGCCGAGTCTTTTGGTCGGGTTGGCGGCGCCCTCCTTGGTCTTTCCTTGGTCAATGACACCCGGCATGTGTGCCTTGACGGCATTTTGGATAGGGAACGAGGCCAGAAAGTGGTTTTTGGTTGAAGCCCTTCCGTCTAACGATACTCCTTCGATGAACCCCGGCCTGTGCGCCGGGTCTCTCTTTGTAAACACGATTTTTTAATCACGAGGCGGAATGAACGGGGGCGCGCTGATGGCCGAAAAAATCGCGTTAACGACGACGATCCCGGTGGAGATCGTCTATGCCGCCGGTATGACGCCGGTGGATTTGAACAACATCTTTATTTCCTGTGACGCGCCGGGACAGTTCGTCGACCGGGCGGAACAGGCCGGCTACCCGCGCAACATCTGCGGCTGGATCAAGGGGCTGTACACAACACTGCTGGAACAGGAAAGCTTGCGCCAGGTGATCGCCGTCACGCAGGGCGATTGCTCCAATACCCATGCCCTCATGGAGACGTGGCAGGTGGCTGGTGTAAAAGTCATCCCCTTCGCTTTTCCTTATGACCGCGACTATGATCTGTTAAAGCTGCAGATGGAGAAACTGATCCAAGCCCTGGGGGCGGAGTGGGATGCCGTTCGCCGGTGGAAGACGCGGTTGGATCAGGTGCGGAAAAAGGCCCAGGAGATTGATCGCCTGACCTGGGAAGCCGGCGTCATCGACGGGGAGACGAATCATCTGGCTCTCGTCTGTTGTTCCGATTTCAACGGTGATCCTGACGCGTACGAGGCATACCTGGATCAGATCATCGCTGCGGCAAGGGTGAAACAGGAGGGCGAGCCGGCAAAGGGGTCGTCCGGCCCTGGGCAGACGGTTCGCCTGGCTTATGTGGGGGTGCCGCCCATAGTGACGGATTTGTATTCCTATATCGAAAGCATGGGCGGGCAGGTTGTCTTCAATGAGGTCCAGCGCCAGTTTGCCATGCCTTTTGATGAAGGGGATATCATCGAGCAGTACCGGCGATACACCTATCCCTATTCGATTTTTGACCGGATCGACGACATCAACCGGGAGGTTGAGCGGCGGCGCATTGATGGGATCATCCATTACACTCAGAGTTTTTGTTACCGGCAGATCGAGGATATCATCTTGCGCCAGCGCGCCGGAGTGCCCCTGTTAACGCTGGAGGGGGATCGACCGGGACCGCTGGATGCGCGGAGCCGGATGCGGATTGACGCTTTTTTGGACATGCTCGCCGGGTAGCGCCTTTACGAATCACCTTTTCTGGATTTGCGGCGTAGGCGGAGGGCGCAGTCGAACCGCTTGCTAAGAGCTGCGCGGCTGCTCACTTCGCCTGCTACGCTAGGGCGCCAAACCTCTGGGCTTTTCTGCATGTAAATGATGGCGCCCTTAACGCTTCGCAGGCTTCGTTCGCTTACGCCGCTCCGCTCAAACCGCTCGCAGTCCGACTGCGCCCTGTCGCCAGTTTACAGGTTCATAACATTGTTCGCTGGGATTAGTGCGTTTGTTCGCTTACCATTACTGCTGGATTGACAGCATAGGCGTAGGGCGCAACCGGACTGCTCGCTGTTTTGCAGTTTTCATATGTCGACAGACTGACTCCAGCAATTTATGATTTACGGCTTGTCTGTAACACGCTTATCGGAGGATGAGGTTTTTCGTGAAAATCGGTCTCGATCTGGGTAGCCGCTATGTCAAGGCGGTGTTTATGGAAGAGGGTCGGTTGGTCGACCATCGATACTATGATACGCTGTCGTTTTACCGCGACTATGGCCGCAAGGTGGATGGCGAGCTGGTCGTTGATTATGAGCGGCTGGGTTGGCCATCGGGTGTGTCGATCACCTCTACGGGGTATGGGCGGAATTTGGTCAAGATCGCTGGCGGTCAGGTGATTCCGGAGTTGCGGGCCCATACGAAGGGGGCGGTGTTTCAGACGGGGCTCACTGATTTTACGCTCCTTGATTTAGGTGGTCAGGATAGCAAGGTGATCAAGGTGTCCGGGGGGCGGATGGTGGATTTTCGCACCAATGACAAGTGTGCCGCATCTTCCGGGCGGTACCTGGAGAATATGGCTACAGTGCTGGCGATGGATGTGGCCGCCCTGGGCGAATGCCGAGACAACCCGGTGGAGTTGTCGTCCACGTGCGCTGTCTTCGGCGAGTCGGAATTGATTGGGCAGATCATCGAAGGTCACCCCATCGAACACCTGGCGGCGGGGGTGAACCGCACCATTGTCAAGCGTGTTGAGCCGATGCTGCGGGAGTTGTCCAGCCCCGTGGTCGTCTTTACCGGCGGCGTCGCTCAGAGCGGCGCGATTCGCGCCATGTTGGCAGAGGCGCTCGGCGTGCAGGTGATCCTTCCGGCGCATCCGCAACTGAATGGGGCCATCGGTTGCGGTGTGTGAATTTTTTCACGAAAAATGCGTATATGAGGCAGGTTTTTCCGAGCGGCTGTTGAATCATATGGGTTGGGCCAACGAATTAGCGAGCAACGGTGAGTGATCGCAGCCTCGACGGAGCGTATCAGCCTGTTGGCAAGATGAAGAATGGCTCCAGGGTCAGCGTTGAAACTGTCCCATTATCGGGACAGTTTCATTTATACAACAGCAAATCACAAAAGGATCAATTAAAGGAGGATGCCTGGATTGCGTACCATCACATTCGAACAGATCGCTTCGGCTGTGGAAGGACTGTGCATCAAAGCCAACACCCAGATCGGCGCCGATGTGAAAGAAGCGCTCGAAAAAGCCCACGCCGCGGAAGCATCGCCCTTGGGCAAGACCATCATCGGTCACATCATGGAGAACAACGCCATCGCCGAAACAGAGATCGTCCCCATCTGCCAGGATACGGGGATGGCTGTCGTCTTTGTCACGATCGGACAAGAGGTATTCGTGGAAGGCGGCCTCACCGACGCCATCAATGAAGGCGTCCGCCGCGGCTATGAAAAAGGCTACCTGCGCAAGTCTGTTGTCAAGGATCCCCTGATTCGTGTCAACACGGGCGATAACACGCCGGCGGTCATCCATTATGATATCGTTCCCGGGGACAAGTTGCACATCATGGTGGCGCCTAAAGGTTTCGGCAGTGAGAACATGAGCCAACTGAAGATGTTCAAACCGGCTGACGGGGTTGAGGCGATCAAGAAATTTGTCATCGAAGCTGTTGAAAAGGCTGGCCCCAACCCCTGCCCGCCCATCGTCGTCGGCGTCGGCATCGGCGGCACGATGGAAAAGGCCTCTTTCCTGGCCAAGAAAGCGCTTCTTCGCCACATCGGCCACCACAGCGAGAAAGAGCACATCGCCGCTTTGGAAAAAGAGCTGCTGGAGAAGATCAACAATCTCGGCATTGGGCCCCAAGGCCTTGGCGGCAACACGACGGCGCTGACGGTCAACGTAGAGACCTACCCGACCCACATCGCCGGCTTGCCCTGCGCTGTCAACATCAACTGCCATGTGGCCCGTCACACCGAAATTGAACTGTAATCCGGCATAGAAGGGAAGGAGAGTTGGAATCATGAAAGCTGTACGGTTGACAACGCCGTTGACGCAGGAGGCCCTGCGCCAACTGAAAGCCGGCGATACGGTTCTGATCAGCGGCACCATCTACACCGGCCGCGACGCCGCCCACAAACGCTTGGTCGAAGCCCTTGACCGTGGGGAAGATCTGCCGTTTAATGTAAAGGACGCCGTCATTTACTTTGTCGGCCCCTGTCCGGCCAAACCGGGGCAGGTGATCGGCTCCGCCGGCCCCACCTCGTCCTACCGGATGGACACATACTCGCCCCGGCTGATCGAGCAAGGCCTGACCGGCATGATCGGCAAAGGCCTGCGGGGACCGGCTGTCGTCGATGCGATGAAAAAGCACGGTTGCGTCTACTTTGTCGCCATCGGCGGCGCCGGCGCGTTGATGGCCCGTTCCATCAAACAAGCGAAGGTCATCGCTTATGACGACTTGGGTACCGAAGCCGTTCGCGAACTGGTCGTCGAGGACTTCCCCGTTATCGTCTGCATCGACGCCGAAGGCAACAACCTCTATGAACAAGGGCGGGCTCAGTACCAGCGCGCCTAACCACCTCCCGGCGGGGCCGGCGGTGGAAACGCCGCCGGTCGCCCGGAGAGGAGTTTTTGATGTATGGCACGTTTTGATGGCCGCCAGGCCGATCAACTTCGTCCGGTTCAGATCCAACGGCAGTACCTGATCCACCCCGAGGGGTCTGTGTTGATCACCGTCGGCAACACGAAGGTGATCTGCACCGCCACGGTGGAGGAGAAGGTGCCGCCCTTTCAAAAGGGTTCCGGCAAAGGCTGGGTGACCGCCGAGTACGGCATGCTGCCCCGGGCGACGGGAAGCCGCACCCAGCGGGAGGTCACCCGTGGCAAAGCCTCCGGGCGCACCATGGAGATCCAACGGCTGATCGGGCGGGCGCTCCGTTCCGTCGTCGATCTGCAGCGGCTCGGCGAGCGCACCATTTGGATCGACTGTGACGTCATTCAAGCGGACGGCGGCACGCGCACCGCGTCGATCACCGGCGCCTTTGTCGCCCTCAAAGACGCCTGCGACAAATTGCTGAAGAATAAACAGATCCACAAGGACCCCATTGTGGAGCCCTTGGCGGCTGTCAGCGTCGGCAAGGTAGCGGGCGAACTCCTGCTGGACCTGGCCTATGAGGAAGACTCGAAGGCCGAGGTGGACATGAATGTGGTCATGACCGGCGGGGGACGGTTCGTTGAGTTACAGGGCACGGCCGAAGGGACGCCCTTTGATCGCGATGAACTGGACGCCATGATCGGGTTGGCGGAAAAAGGCATCCGTGAATTGATGGAGTCGCAGAAACAGGCGCTAGCGGAAGTAGCGCCCAAATAATCGCCTATGGCAAAAAAGAGCCGGCGCTTCGCCTGGCTCTTTTTCTCCATCCACTTCGGGATGCCTTGACAATCGGCACGAAGTCGAATTACGATGATTGCGAATCAACGAACTGACTGTCTGCCGGACCTGCGAGGGGGAAGCGGTATGTTTACGATCATCTTAGCCACTCAAAACATGGGGAAGGTCCGTGAGTTTGAAGCCATGACGCAGGCGCACAGGCCAGCGTTGCCGATCCAGTGGCTGTCGTTGCGCGATTTCCCCCAGATCACTGACCTGAAGGAGACAGGCGATACCTTCCGTGACAATGCGCTGATGAAAGCCGAACAGGTGGCAAAGGCTTGCGGCATTCCCGCGATGGCCGATGACTCCGGTTTGGCGGTGGACGCGCTGGGCGGAGCGCCCGGCGTCTATTCAGCCCGCTTTGCCGGCGAAGACAAGGATGATAAGCGCAACAACGAAAAACTGTTGACGCTCCTGAAAGACATTCCAGCGGAAGAGCGGAAGGCGCGCTTTGTCTGTGTGCTCGCCCTGGCCATGCCGGACGGGCAGAAGTTTTTTGCCGAAGGCGTCTGCGACGGATTGATCGCGACAGAAGGCCGCGGCGACGGCGGCTTTGGGTATGATCCGCTCTTTTACCTGCCGTCGTACGAGAAAACCTTCGGCGAACTGCCGGCGGAATTGAAAAACAAGATCAGCCACCGCGCGTCAGCGATGGAAAAGATGTTCTTCCTGCTGCGCGTGCTCTTGTTCCCCGAGCCGGAACCGATCACTCAACCGAACCTGTGATCGGGAGAAGCTGGAAAACAAACAAAGACTTGTCATCTTGTCAGCCCGTGCATCGTATGTTATAATATCCATCGATGTCCGCAGAACGAGGTCGAATCCATTGTCATGGCTATCGGGGCGTAGCGCAGTTTGGTAGCGCACCTGCTTTGGGAGCAGGGGGCCGCAGGTTCAAATCCTGTCGCCCCGACCATTTTCGACTTATCGGTTCGGGACCATGCTGACGTGCATGAGAAGAAGCGCCTGTAGCTCAGTTGGATAGAGCACCTGCCTTCTAAGCAGGGCGTCGGGGGTTCGAATCCCTCCAGGCGCGCCACTTAATTTCCTTGACAACAGTCAGCGCAAGAACTAGAGTTAAACGATACAGAAGCGAAAAATGCGGGAGTGGCGGAATTGGTAGACGCACTGGATTTAGGTTCCAGCGGGCAACCGTGGGGGTTCGAGTCCCTTCTCCCGCACCACCGTTGTGAAAAAACGGCAGCATGACCGCTTACCTCGGTGATCCGTCGCCGAGGTTTTACTTTTGATCACGAAAAGGGGGAGAATGAAACCCTAAAATATGGGAAAAATATGAAAGCTTACGTTCGAATCCTTTCGGGACAGCAGGAAATGCAAGATTGCCGTAGAATATAACCTTATGCTTTTAAAATTTTCGGATAGACTAGTAGGGGTCAAATCCGGCAACAACACAGCCAATTTACGATACAAATCGATGAGAGGGGTACATACGTGAAGGCTTCAGTAGAACGGCTCGAAAACAATCAAGTTTCGCTGCAGATTGAGATTGATGAGGCAACCTTTGAACAGGGTCTGGAAAAGGCCTATAAGAAAGTGGTTCGTCAGGTTGCCGTCCCAGGTTTCCGCAAAGGCAAAACGCCCCGCAAGATTCTGGAAGCGCGTTACGGCAAAGAGGTCCTTTTCGAAGACGCCGTGGAGATTCTTGTACCGGAAGCGTACATGCAGGCCATCGAAGAAAACAACGTTGATCCTGTAGAACAGCCGAAAATCGATGTGGTCCAGCTCGAGGCAGGCAAGCCGCTGATCTTCAAGGCTGTCGTTACCGTTAAACCAGAGGTCACCCTCGGTGAATACAAGGGCGTCGAAGTGGAAGCTCAACCGGCTGAAGTGAGCGATGAGGATGTCCAACGGCAACTGGAGACCATGCAAAAGCGCCATGCGCGGGTGAGCACCCTGACCGAAGGGGAAGCCCAACTGGGCGACACGGCGGTTATCGATTTCGAAGGCTTCAAGGATGGCGTGCCTTTCGAAGGCGGCAAAGGTGAGAACCATTCGCTGGAGCTGGGCAGCAACAGCTTCATCCCCGGCTTTGAGGACGGCCTGGTCGGCGTTCCTGTCGGTGAAGAGCGCGAACTGAACCTCACTTTCCCGGAGCAATACCATGCGACGGAACTGGCGGGCCAAGCCGTCGTGTTCAAAGTCACCATTAAAGAGCTCAAGCGCAAAGAGTACTCCCCTATTGATGACGAATTTGCCAAAGACGTCAGCGACTTTGAGACGTTGGACGAATTAAAAGAAGATATCCGCAAAAACTTACTGAGCGCTGCAGAAAAAGCCAGTGAACAGGCCAAGCAAAAAGCGGTCGTCGATAAGGTTGTCGCGGCGTCCCAAGTCGATGTCCCCGAAGTCATGGTCGACAACCGCGCCGACCAACTGATGGAAGAATACGGTCAGCGCCTGAGCTACCAGGGTGTCAGCCTGGAACAGTTCCTCGCCATGACCAAACAGACCGAAAGAGATCTGAAAGCGCAATTCATTCCCGAAGCGGAAAAGGTTGTTAAACAGGAACTTGTTTTAGAAGCAGTGGCCAAGGCGGAAGGAATGTCCGTAACCGATGAAGAACTGGACAAAGAGATCGAGGAAATTGCCGCTAACTACCGGAAACCGGCGCCCCAGATCCGCAAAATCCTCGAATCCCGTGGCCAACTCGACGCGCTGAAGCAGAGCATTCTCTTAGACAAGGCGATCAAGCTGATTGTCGACAGCGCCAAAGAAATCGCTGGTTGATCCGGGAAAAAGCGAACTGCGCGGCTTTCCCGGACATAGATTGAACTGTATACCTGAGGAGGTTTCTTGGATGAGTCATCTGGTTCCAATGGTCGTCGAGCAATCCAATCGCGGTGAACGGGCGTATGATATCTATTCCCGGCTGTTGAAGGATCGGATCATTATCCTGGGCAGTGCCATTGACGATAATGTTGCCAATCTCATCATCGCCCAGTTGCTCTTTTTAGAGGCCGAGGATCCGGACAAAGACATCCACCTCTACATCAACAGTCCGGGAGGCGCGATCACGTCCGGCTTTGCCATTTATGACACGATGCAACTGATTCGCTGTGATGTATCGACAATCTGCGTCGGGATGGCCGCCTCTATGGGCGCCTTCCTCCTGACCGCCGGCGCAAAAGGAAAACGCTACGCTTCACCGAACGCTGAGATCATGATCCACCAGCCCCTTGGCGGCGTTAAAGGCCAGGCCACAGAGATCGAGATCCATGCCCGCCACATTCTGAAAACAAGAGACCGGCTCAACCATATCCTGGCTGAGCGCACCGGTCAGCCATTGGAACGGATTGA
The DNA here is from genome assembly GCF_009877435.1 of Heliomicrobium gestii. Taxonomy (NCBI): domain Bacteria; kingdom Bacillati; phylum Bacillota; class Clostridia; order Eubacteriales; family Heliobacteriaceae; genus Heliomicrobium; species Heliomicrobium gestii. The sequence continues at coordinate 203,185 of NZ_WXEX01000001.1, forward strand.
ACGGGATACGGATCGCGACTATTTCATGTCGGCAGAGGAAGCAAAAGCCTACGGCATCATCGACGGGGTGATGGAGTTTAAGCCGCCGGCCAAGGCATGAGTAGCAGAGAGGTGAGGATATGTACAAAGGTTTCGGTGACGATAAAAGTCAACTGAAGTGTTCCTTCTGCGGCAAGCTGCAAGATCAGGTCAAAAAGCTGGTCGCCGGCCCCGGAGTCTACATCTGCGACGAATGCATCGAGTTGTGTAACGAGATCATAGAAGAAGAACTTCAGGATGAAAACACCTTCGATCTGGGCGACGTTCCCAAACCGAAGGAGATCCGCGAGATCCTGGATCAGTATGTGATTGGGCAGGAGCAGGCGAAAAAGGCCTTGTCTGTCGCCGTCTACAACCACTACAAGCGGATCAACCTGGGTTCGAAGATCGACGACATAGAATTACAGAAATCGAACATCGTCATGCTGGGACCCACCGGCAGCGGCAAAACGCTGCTCGCCCAAACGTTGGCCCGCATCCTGAATGTTCCCTTTGCGATCGCCGATGCGACCTCCCTGACGGAAGCCGGTTATGTGGGTGAGGATGTGGAGAACATCCTGCTCAAGCTGATCCAGGCTGCCGATTATGATGTGGAGAAAGCGGAAAAGGGCATCGTCTACATCGACGAGATCGACAAGATCGCCCGCAAGTCGGAGAATCCCTCGATCACGCGGGATGTCTCCGGTGAAGGGGTGCAACAGGCCCTGTTGAAGATCCTGGAAGGCACTGTGGCTTCTGTTCCGCCGCAGGGCGGGCGGAAACACCCGCACCAGGAGTTCATTCAACTGGATACGACGAACATTCTCTTCATCTGCGGCGGCGCCTTCGACGGCATCGAAAAACTGATCATGAACCGTGTCGGCAAGAAGACGATGGGCTTCAACGCTGAAATCAAAGGCAAACAAGAGAAGAAGATCGGCGAGACCCTCCGGGATATCCTGCCGGTCGACCTGCTCAAGTTTGGCTTAATCCCCGAGTTTGTCGGACGCCTTCCCGTCATTGTCACCTTGGACGCCCTTGACGAGGACGCCCTGGTGCGCATCCTGACGGAACCGAAAAACGCCCTCGTCAAACAGTACCAAAAGTTCTTCGAACTGGATCAGGTCCAACTGGAATTCACCGATGACGCCCTGAAGGCGATCGCTCAGGAGGCTATCAAGCGCAACACCGGCGCTCGCGGTCTACGGGCTATCCTGGAAGAGGTCATGCTTGACGTGATGTTTGACATCCCGTCCCGCACCGATGTGACCAAGTGCGCGGTGACCAAGGAAGTTATCCTGAAGCAGAAAGAACCGGTGCTGGTGACGAGTGACAGAAAAAAAAAGAAGGAAGAGTCGGCTTAGGGGCGCAGGGTGAGCCGGCTGAGAAGACGCCCATAGGGCGATCACCGGAGTCGTCGCTCCCAGGCAAGCGCCCGACGACTCGAACCAAACCCGGTACGCGCCGATGACCAAAACCTCGGAGGATATAATCCTCCGAGGTTTTGTTTTTCCAGGCCTCTGTCTCATAAAAACCGGGCGCTGTCGGATACTATGGGGGATTGGCAAAAACAGAAATGGAGTGACGGCGGTGAACATTTGGTCGGGATTGGGCGGATTGCTGGGCCTCCTCCAGATCTTTTTCATCGTTATCATTGGGATGTACTTCTGGCACCTACTCAAGAACCAGCAGCATTCCAAAACAGCGGTGGAGCGCGAGTCGCGCAAGGAGATGGAAAAGCTTCAGACCTTGCGCCGTATTGTCCTGACAGAACCTCTGGCAGAGAAAACGCGTCCAGCGGCCTTTGAGGAGATCCTCGGTCAGGATGACGGCATCCGGGCGCTGAAAGCAGCGCTCTGCGGACCCAATCCCCAGCATGTGCTGATTTATGGCCCGCCCGGCGTGGGTAAAACGGCGGCAGCCCGGCTGGTGTTGGAAGAAGCGAAGAAGAATCCCTTGTCTCCCTTCTCCGTCCAGGCCAAGTTTATCGAAATCGACGGCGCGACAGCCCGCTTCGACGAACGGGGCATCGCCGACCCTCTGATCGGCTCTGTCCATGACCCCATTTATCAAGGCGCCGGTGCGTTAGGTATGGCCGGCATCCCACAACCCAAACCAGGCGCAGTGACCAAAGCCCATGGGGGGGTGCTCTTCATCGACGAAGTGGGAGAGCTGCACCCCATCCAGATCAACAAGCTCCTTAAGGTGCTCGAAGACCGAAAAGTGCTCCTGGAAAGCGCCTATTACTCCAGCGAAGACCAGAACATCCCCAGCCACATCCACGATATCTTCCAAAACGGCCTCCCGGCTGACTTCCGGCTCATCGGCGCGACGACGCGACTTCCCCAAGAGATCCCTTCGGCGATCCGCAGCCGCTGTCTGGAGGTGTTTTTCCGTCCCTTGACCCAGGAGGAAATCGGGACAGTCGCTCACCGGGCGGCGATGAAGATTGACATGGCCATCCCCGAAAAGGCCATTGAGGTGATCCGCCGCTACGCCACCAATGGACGGGAGGCCGTGAATATCGTCCAGATCGCCGCCGGCCTCGCCCTCGCCCGCGGCATCGGCGTCCTCGCCGCAGAGGATGTGGAATGGGTCGTCCACTCCGGTCAATATGCGCCCCGTCCGGAGAAAAAAATTCCCCCTGAGCCCCAGGTGGGTGTCGTGAACGGGTTGGCCGTGATGGGTCCATCCATGGGCGCCTTGATGGAAATCGAGGTGACGACACTGCCTGTTAGCGCCGGCACGGGGACACTGACCCTGACGGGGATCGTTGATGAGGAGGAGATGGGAGGGCTGGGCGGACGGACGATGAAACGCCGCAGTCTCGTCAAAACCTCTGTCGACAATGTCCTCACGGTCCTGCGCGCCCAGACGGGCATCGAACCGAAGGACTGGGATATCCATGTCAATTTTCCTGGTGGCACCCCCATCGATGGTCCCTCGGCGGGGATCGCCATCGCCACGGCCATCTACTCGGCCATTAGGGGGGTCCCCATCGACAACCGGTTGGCCATGACAGGAGAATTGTCTGTCCGTGGACAGGTGAAACCGGTAGGCGGCGTCGTTACGAAGGTGGAAGCGGCGCGATTGGCTGGCGTCACCCGTGTGTTGATCCCGGCGGAAAACTGGTTGGAGCGGTTCTCGTTGATTCCAGGAATTTCCGTTATCCCCCTGCATACGATGGAGCAAGTCTTTGCAGAGGCCATTCTGACCGACACGATAGTGGCGGAAACACCGGTCATCCCTTCAGCGGATCTCTTGCCTGCGGCGGCTGTCGGCGTCGTAGCGCCTCCTTGAGAAGGTGAGCGTCATGGAGGGAAAACGCTGGGCTTTGTTCCCCGATTATAGTAAAATGAGGATAATCTTCTGGTTCCCTTCAGAAGAGTAGGAGGTGTTTGCCCCGATGGCCGAAGAAAAGAAGATACGGCAAACGATACAGGAATTGCCCCTTTTGCCGTTACGGGGGATAATCGTCTTTCCTTACATGGTGGTGCACCTGGATGTGGGCCGGGAGCGTTCCGTCAATTCCATTGAGGAAGCGATGGCCCAGGATCGGCTGATCTTTCTGGCGACCCAGAAAGAAGCCCAGACCGATCAACCCGGCGCCGAAGATATCTATCAGATCGGCGCTATCGCCGAGATCAAACAACTACTCAAACTCCCTGGCGGAACCATCCGCGTGCTCGTCGAAGGTTTAGCCCGTGGGGAGATTCTCGAATACCTCGATATGGAACCGCTCATTCGGGTCCGCGTGCGCGAGCATATCGAACCGGATGTGAAGACAAACGCTATTGAAGCCTTGATGCGTTCTCTTATCAACCAGTTTGAGCAATATGTGAAAATCTCCAAAAAAATTCCGCCGGAAACCTTTGTTTCTGTCGTGGCGGTGGAAGATCCCGGCCGTTTGTCCGATATCATCTCCTCCCATCTGACATTGAAAACCCAAGACAAACAACGCCTCTTGGAAGCGTTGGATGTGGCGGAGCGCCTGGAGATCCTGACGGAGATCCTGGCAAAAGAGATGGAGATCCTCGAACTGGAGCGCAAGATCAACGTCCGCGTCCGCAAACAGATGGAAAAAACCCAGAAGGAATACTACCTGCGAGAGCAGATCAAGGCCATCCAAAAAGAACTGGGCGAGAAAGAAGACCGCCAGGCCGAAGGCGAGGAGCTTCGCGACAAGATCACCAAGGCGAAGCTGCCCAAGGAGGTCGAGGAAAAGGCGCTGCGCGAGGTCGAACGCCTCGAGAAAATGCCGCCTATGGTGGCGGAAGCGACGGTGGTCCGCAACTACCTCGAGTGGCTCCTGGCCCTGCCCTGGGCGAAACAGACGAAAGATCGCCTCGACATCGACAAGGCCGAGGTGATCCTCAACGAGGACCATTTCGGACTCGACAAGGTGAAGGAGCGGATCATCGAGTACCTGGCCATCCGCAAGCTCGCCCAGAAGATGAAGGGCCCTATCATCTGTTTCGTCGGTCCGCCTGGCGTGGGCAAAACGTCGCTGGCTCGTTCCATCGCCCGGGCCTTGGAGCGCAAGTTTGTGCGTCTCTCCCTGGGCGGCGTCCGTGACGAGGCGGAGATTCGCGGTCACCGGCGCACCTATGTGGGGGCGATGCCTGGCCGGTTGATCCAGGGCTTGCGCACGGCGGGATCGAAAAACCCTGTCTTTCTTCTCGACGAGATCGACAAGATGAGCATGGACTTCCGCGGCGACCCGGCGTCGGCGCTCCTTGAGGTCCTCGACCCGGAACAAAACAGCACCTTTTCCGATCACTTCATCGAGGTTCCCTTCGACCTCTCGAAGGTGTTGTTCATCACCACAGCCAATGGCATGCACAATATCCCCCGTCCGCTCCTCGACCGGATGGAGGTCATCTACATCCCCGGCTACACAGAGGAAGAAAAGACGCGCATCGCCCTCGATCACCTCATTTCCAAGCAGTTGAAAGAACATGGTCTGAAAAAAGAACAGGTTCAGATCTCTGAGAACACGGTGCGCCGCCTGATTCGCGAGTACACCCGCGAGGCAGGTGTGCGGAACCTGGAACGGGAGATCGCCGGTCTGTGCCGCAAAAGCGCCCGGGCGATCGTCAAAGAACCGGAGCGCCGCGTCTCCATCTCGGCGAGCAACCTGCCGTCGTTCATCGGCATACCGCGCTACCGCTATGGTCTTGCCGAAGCGGAATCCCAGGTGGGCGTCGCCACAGGTCTCGCCTGGACGGAAACGGGCGGTGACACCCTGGCCATCGAGGTGGCCTTGATGGCGGGCAAAGGCAGTTTGGCCTTGACGGGCAAACTGGGCGACGTGATGAAGGAATCGGCCCAGGCCGGCCTGACCTATGTGCGCTCCCGCGCCAGCGAGTTGGGCATCGCCGACAACTTCCATCAGAGCACAGACATTCACATTCACGTTCCTGAAGGCGCCATCCCCAAAGACGGCCCTTCCGCCGGGATCACCATCGCTACAGCCCTTACATCGGCCCTCACGCGGCGTCCGGTTCGCCGGGAGGTGGCCATGACCGGCGAGATCACCCTGCGCGGTCGTGTGTTGCCTGTCGGCGGCATCAAAGAGAAGATGCTGGCGGCCAACCGCGCCGGATGCACGACCGTCATTTTGCCGGCGGAGAACAAAAAGGACCTGGAAGACGTACCGGCCAATGTGAAGAAGAAGCTGCGCTTCATCCTGGTGGAGCACATGGATCAGGTCATCCAGGAGGCATTGCTCGAAGCGACGCCGGTTCAGGAGCCTGAGCCCCCTGAGACGATCCCTGCTGCGCTGGAGACGCCCGTCCCGGTTTATCAAGGCATGATCGGAGAGACGCCGCCGGGACTGCAAACCTGAGCAACTGAACATGGTGCAGGCGCAAGAAAGGTACCCGCCTTTGGGTACCTTTCTTACCATGCTTGTGCGACAGATAGATGAAACAGAGGTTGAATATGAGCGATAAAGAATCCCTTGCAAACAGCACAGCGACGACGGGACTGACAAATGCCATCGCCCCCGACTCGGCTACCGTTGACCCGATGCCTGTTCCGCCGGCCCCTGCGATCGCGCCGCCAGGCGCCGGCAGCGGCAAAGTGGCCGACGCAGGCCCGACAGAGGCTTGGCTGAAAATCAAAGAGGCGGAATTTGTGATCAGCGCTGTCAAAGGGGAACAGTACCCGGAAGATAACTTCCCCGAGGTGGCCCTGGTCGGCCGTTCCAATGTGGGCAAGTCTTCCTTGATCAACAAACTTTGCAACCGTCGTCATCTGGCCCGCACCTCGTCGACACCGGGGAAGACGCAGACGCTTAACTTTTACCGGATCAATCAGGCCGCCTATATCGTCGACCTGCCAGGCTACGGTTATGCCAGCGTCTCGAAAACGCAGCGGGCCAGTTGGGGATCGATGATGGAGCACTACCTGAGAAAACGGCCCCAACTCCGCGGCGTCATCCAACTGATCGACATCCGCCACCCGCCTTCCAAAGACGACATCGCCATGCGCGAATGGCTGAACCACTTCAAGATCGGCGCCGCTGTCATCGCCACCAAGGCTGATAAGATCAACCGGGGTCAGTACGCCAAACAGGTCAAGCAGATCCGGCAGGATCTGGGCGTTCCCAAGGAGATCCCGATCATCGTTTTTTCCGCCGAAACGGGTCATGGCAAAGAGGATGTGCTCGATCTGCTCGATTACTTCTGGAATGGAATGGAGACACAGCCGGAGGTGTGATCGCTGCCTCCCATTCCCATGACGGGATCCCGACGCTTGCATTGACCACAACCGCTTCTCCCTGAGGCGGTTATTTTTTTTTGCCCTATTTTTCATCTTTTTGCAGCATGGCCCTTTCCGTAGACGCGTAAACATGAGGGATAAGAATTTTCACTTGCGAAAGGAAATTGCTGGAGCAAGAGTCGGATTCTCGAATAAACATAGTAACCAAAAAGGAGGTATCCGATGAAGCCGCTGCATCTGATGGAGACAGTCAGAACGCTTTTCTTGGGACTGGGGGCGCTGCCGGCGAGGATGCGGAAGGATCTGTCGTCGAGAATGCCGAGGGATCTGCCGTCGAGTCTGGCGGCGAATCTTCGGGCGACCGTGCTTGGCAGGATGGCGGTCATCTTTTTGGCGATTAGCCTTGCCCTGGCCGGTTGCGCCTCCCAGTCGGCGAACTCGCGCAAGACCGGTGATGCCAATCCCACAGCCATCCGTCTCAGTGAAGTGGTTCACTCCGTCTTTTACACGCCCCTCTATGTGGCGCTCAACCTCGGCTACTTCGAGGAGGAGAAGCTGAAAATCGAGATGAGCACCGCTTGGGGTGGCGACAAGGCGATGACGGCGCTCGTGGCCGAACAGGCGGACATTGCCCTGATTGGGCCGGAAACGATCATCTACACGCTGCAACAGGGATTGGACAAAAAGATCCTCTGCTTCGCCCAACTGACCCAGCGCGATGGTTCCTTTCTGGTAGGACGCCCGGGACAGAACTTTTCCTGGGATGGGCTGAAAGGCAAGACGATCATCGGCGCCCGCAAAGGCGGCGTGCCGGAGATGGTGCTGGAGCGGGTTCTGAATGAAAAGGGACTGCAACCGTTCGAAGACGTCAAGATCATTCAGAACATCCAGTTCACCGCGACCGCCGGCGCCTTCCAAGCGGGAACCGGCGACTATGTGGCCCTCTTTGAACCGACTGTGTCCGAGTTGGAACAGGCTGGCGCCGGTCAGGTCGTCGCTTCCCTGGGTGTGGAATCGGGCAAAATCCCCTACACCGTCTTTATGGCTTCCGATGACTACATCAACAAAAACCGGGCGGCTGTCATCGCCTTCACGAAGGCTCTCTATCGAGCCCAGCAATGGACGGCGTCCCACAGCATTGACGAGATCACCGACGTGATCCTGCCATCCTTCCAGGGGAGTGACCGCGCGGTTGTCCGAAAAGCGGTCGAACGGTACCACAGGCAGGAAAGCTGGGCCGTCGATCCGCAGATGCAACTGGGCGGATTGGATTATCTCCAGTCGATCATCGAATCGGCGGGAGAACTGAAGCAGCGAATCCCTGAGGAGCGCCTGATCCGCCGGGACATCGCTGAAGAGGTTCTGCGGGGGACCCTTCGGCCCCAATGAGAAAGGGATTTGCCGCGCACTCTTCGTTGAGTGGGCGGCGTTTTTTCAAGGGGATGAGACGATGAAGGTTGAGGAAAAGCAAACCGGTGTAGAAGGAGAGCAAGGGCGTGCGGAAGGAGCGGGCAAGGAGCAGCCTCATGTGGACACAGAACCGGCGGTCCGACTGAGGGATGTTTCGGTGACCTATCAGACGCCCAAGGGGGAAATTCCGGCCCTGGCCGGGGTTGATCTGGATATTGCAGCGGGAGACTTTGTGGCCATCGTCGGCCCGAGCGGCTGTGGGAAGAGCACCATCCTGTCGTTGATCGCCGGGCTCTTCGCGCCCACGTCAGGGGAAGTTTTTGTTGGCGGAAAAGCGGCTGGCCTGCACAGCGCCCGGGTGGGCTATATGCTTCAGCAGGATTTTCTGCTCCCGTGGCGGACTGTGCGGGACAATGCCCGGCTGGGGTTGGAACTGTTGGGAGAAGGTCATCAGGAGCAGGAGAAGCGGGTCGATCGGTTGCTGGAGACCTACGGGTTGGGCCATTTTTTGCAGCATCATCCCCGAGAACTCTCTGGCGGCATGCGGCAACGGGTCGCCCTGGTGCGCACATTGGCCGTCGAACCGGAAATCTTTTTGCTTGACGAACCCTTTTCCGCTCTTGACTACCAGACGCGGACGGCGATCCAGGAAGAGGTCTGGCGGGCGCTGCGCGCTTCCAAGCGGACGATCATCCTGGTCACCCATGATGTGGTCGAGGCGGTGGCTATGAGCGACCGCGTGATCGTCCTATCGTCCCGGCCGGCCCGGATTCAGCGGGAGTTGCCCATCGATTTTGGCCCGGAGCGGCCCGGTCCCTGGCAGGCCCGCAAGGCGGCGGGGTTTCATGAGTACGTCGACACCCTGTGGGATGAACTGAAAGTTTATGTCGACCGGGAGCGGGAGAAGGGGGGATGAGCCGTGTCGACGATTCCGCGCCAGGAATACCTACAGCGCCTCCGCAGGGAAAAATGGCGAATCGGCCTGATCCAAGGGGGGCTTTTGATCGGCGCCCTTGTCGCCTGGGAGGTGTTGGCCAATCAGCGCGTCATCGACCCCTTCCTGGTCAGCAAGCCCAGCCAGATTGCGGCGCTGTTGCTGAAACTGGCTGAAGAGGGAGCGCTGTGGCAGCATGTGGCGGTCACCGTCGGCGAAACGATCGCCGGTTTTCTGCTGGGCACAATCCTTGGCCTTGGCGCCGCCATCCTGCTCTGGTGGTTCCCGGCGCTGGCCCGGCTGGTCGATCCCTTTTTGGTCGTGCTGAACAGCACCCCGAAGATCGCTCTCGGACCAATCTTTATCGTCTGGATGGGCAACGGCGTCGGCGCCATCCTGACGATGGCGCTGACGATTTCCGTGATCACCACCATCACGGTCATTTACGCAGGTTTCACTGAGACGCCCGAGGGATACATCAAGCTGATCCGCGTCTTTGGCGGGAGCCGGTGGGATATCCTGCGCAAGGTGATCCTGCCGGCGTCGGCGCCGACCATTGTGGCTGCCCTGAAGGTCAATATCGGCCTTACGCTGGTCGGCGTCATCGTCGGCGAGTTTCTCGTATCCAAAGCGGGCCTGGGCTACCTGATCATCTACGGCGGCCAGGTCTTTCAGTTGACCCTCGTCATCGCCAGCATCGTGATCCTGGCGGTCGTGGCGGCGGTCTTGTACCAGGCGGTGGCTTGGCTGGAACAGCGCTGGGTATCTGGCGGCTCGATGGGAACGACACGGGCTCGCTTGGGCTCGGGGGGATGAAGGGCGAAAAAAATCGGCCCAGCGGTAGGTACTCATTCTTCCGCTGGGCCGATTCGCCTTCCCTTTGTTTTGCTGCATCCCGTTTCTTCGCTATCTCCAGTGTCTGATCATGTAACCCGGCTGAAACAGGTGATTCCATGCCGGAGAGCGGCGCCTGTAATGATGAAAGAAGGCGGGGATAACTCCCCGCCTTCTTTCATCAAGATGGCGCACCGTCCAAATAATCGTAGCGGTTGTCGAAGACACGCTTCGTCTTTTTCTCACTGCGCGGCAGTCCGCCGTGAGGAAGCACCTCCACATCGGCGATGATGCCGATGACCGACTTGATGTTTTTGCGGCAGGCTTGGGCCACTTCTTCCGGCCGGTGGCCATTTGACAACTCGACGCGGATGCGGATGTGATCCTTGTTGTCGATCCGATCCAGGACGATCTGGTATTCGCTCGAAACGCCCGGTGTGTGTTTGAGGACATGGTCGATCTGGCCGGGGTAGATGTTGACCCCTTTGATCTTGATCATGTCGTCGGTCCGCCCCAGCACGCGGCGGATCATGGGGAAGGGGCTGCCACAGGAGCAGGCGTGCGTCTCAATGGTGGTGATGTCCCGGGTGCGGTAGCGGATGAGGGGCATGCCTTCCTTGGCGATGGTGGTGATCACCAGTTCGCCTTCCTGTCCCGGCGGGAGGACATGGCCCGTTTCCGGGTCGATGACCTCAAAGATGAGGTAGTCAGACCAGTAGTGCAGCCCTTCGTGGCAGGGGCAGTCGATGGCGATGCCCGGTCCATAAATCTCTGTCAGGCCGTAGATGTCAAAGGTTTCGATGCCCAGGATCTCCTCGATGCGCCGGCGCAGCTTGTCGCCCCACCGCTCGGAGCCAAAGACGCCCAGACGCAGTTGGATCGCGTCGACGATCCCCCGGCGCTCTGCTTCCTCCGCCAGCAACAGGCCGTAGGAGGAGGTGCCGATCAGCACGGAGGTCTTCAGGTCCGTCATCATTTCCAATTGCTTGTTCGTGTTGCCGGGGCCTGTCGGGATCGTCATGGCGCCCAGCCGCTCGACACCGGCCTGAAAGCCGATGCCGGCCGTCCACAAGCCGTAACCGGGCGTGACCTGCACGCGGTCGCGGCGACCGACGCCGACTGTTTCCAAGCAGCGAGCCATCATGATGGCCCAGTCGTCCACATCCTTTTGGGTGTAGGGCACGATGACCGGTTTGCCTGTCGTGCCCGACGAGGAGTGGATGCGGACAACCTCTTCCTCATCGACCGCCATCAAGCCCAACGGATAGGCTTGTCGAAGATCCTGCTTCGTCGTAAAAGGCAGGCGGGCCAGATCTTCTACCGAACAGATGTCCTCCGGCGCGATCCCTGCCGCATCAAAACGCTCCCGGTAAAAGGAACTGCCCTGGTAGGCGCGGCGCAACGATTGAGCCAGTTGGGGAAACTGGCTTTCGGCAATGGCCTCAAAATCGATGGGACGGCGAATCTCCGCCCGCTCACAGGCGACGGCTGTTGAGGTCATGTTTCTCTTCTCCTCTCATGCTCTACTGGCTTCTGGCGAGCGCTCAGGTCTCTCCGCGCTTCAGCTACGCTCCAAGTCCACTCGGGTCATCTCGGCTCGGCTCCATGACCGTTTCCTGAATGATCCTACAATGCAACCATGGTGCTTGCTTTTTAGGATACCAAAGGCGCTGTTTCCGCACAAGACCCCAGGCGGCGTCCCGCTTGGAAGGCCAGGCGGTTGATGTCGCGCAGGCGGGAGGGCAGGAGGTTTTCCGCCGCTTGCCAGAGCATCTCGGCGGTGACAGGAAGGCCGGGCAGCGTTGAAAGGACGCCGAGCATGACCATGTTGGTCGTCTTGGCGTTGCCAATCTCCAAGGCGGCGGCGGTGGCATCGATGAGGTGAACGCGCTGTCCCTGTTGCTGCAAAAAGTCGACGATCGCCGCCTCATCGTAACGGGTCAGACCGAGGGAGGCGGCCGGGGGAATGATGGGGCGGCCGTTGATGACAGCCCGGCCATGAGGAGCGAGCTTTGGCCAGCCTTTGAGGCTCTCAGCCAGTTCCAGGCTGACGAGGACATCGGCGGCGCCGTCAGGGATCAGAGCGCCCCAGAGCCGTTCACCGACACGGACATGGCTGATGACAGATCCTTCCCGTTGGGCCATGCCGATGGTCTCCGAAGTGCGGACCTTGTATCCAGCCGCCAGGGCGGCTTCGGCGAAGACGCGCGACGCCAGGACGCCGCCTTGGCCGCCGACGCCGGCGATGATCAGGTTAAAGGTTTTCATGACTCCACCTCCGGCGAAATGGCCTTCCAAGGACAGACCTGGGCGCAGCCGCCGCAACCGAAACACTTTTCCCGGGCGATGGCGACGGTGGTTTTGCCGCCTTGTCCCTCGCCGTGAGCGAGCGACTTCACCTCGTACAGGGCGGGGCAGCCGAATTTGCGCAGGCAGATGCCGCAACGACGGCAGGCATCAGGGTCGATCCGGTGCGGTGTGGACCGGCGCACGAGATTGACGCAGTCGCGCCGGGCGATGAGGACAGAGACGCCGGGATAGTCCAGGGCTTCCTTCGCGGCGGCGACGGTGGCGGCGATGTCATAGGGGTCGACGGTGCGCACCCATTCGACGCCACAGCCGCGGGCGACAGCGGCGATGTCGATGGTCGGCGCGACTTCGCCCGTGCCTTTGCGGCCGAGGCCGGGGTGAGGCTGGTGGCCGGTCATGGCGGTCGTCCGGTTGTCCAGCACGACCAGCGTCATGCGGGCTTGCTGGTAGACAGCGTTGACCAGTGGCGGGATGCCGGAGTGGAAGAAGGTCGAATCGCCCAAAAAGGCGATATGGGGCCGGTCCGGTTCGATCTGAGAAAAACCGGCCGCCATGGCCACCGAGGCGCCCATGCAGACGATGGTGTCCGCCGCCCCCAGCGGCGGCATGGCGCCCAAGGTGTAGCAGCCGATGTCGCCGGTGAAGAGGGCGTCGCGGCTGCGGGCTGCCTGGATGAAGGCGTAAAAGCTGTTGCGGTGGGGACAGCCGGCGCAGAGGATGGGGGTGCGCAGCGGCGGCGCCGGCGGTACCGCCATTTCCGCGCCGGAAGCGACAGTCTCCGTGGTCGCAGAGGTCTCCGGAGTCACCGGCGTCGCCTGCGCTTTTGCGGTGACGCGATCGGCGGAGGTGGCCGGCGCGCCCTTACCAAGGGGAACCCCATGGCAATGGATCGAGTCGGAGACAAAGCGGCGCAAGAGGGGCAGCAGGAGATCGGTGTTGAACTCACCCTCTCGGGGGAGGTGGCCCGAGTGCTTCCCGATGATCGAGAGAGAAAGGCCGGTGCGGTACGCCTCGATAGTCAACTGTTCTTCGATGACCGGTTCCTGTTCCTCCACGATCAGCACCGCTGTCTTGTCGCGCAGAAAATCGACGATGGGCGCGGCAGGCAGGGGGACGGGGGCGCCTACCTTGTAGACGGGGATGGAGACGCCAAGGATGTCAAGGCCTTCTCGGACATAGTTGTAAGCTACGCCGCCAGCGACGATGGCGAGATCGGCAGTGGCTCTAGCAAGATCCCCGGAATTCCCCATGCGTTCGGTGGCTTCGTCACAAAGGGACGGAGGCGCGGGAGACATCGTCGCCTCTTCGCCGCAGGGTGTGGCGATCCCGTTTAGGCGATGTCGCAAAAACCAGCGGCGCATCTCCTCCTGGATCGCATTGAGGCGGCGATGGCGTTTGGCCGACAGGGCAGGGAGGATCACCCAACCGGGATCGCGCTCAAAGCGGACCGGCGGGAGAGGGAGAGCCGGCTTGGGCGGCGGGGCAAAAGCCACATCCTGGCAGACATGGGCTGTCCGCGTGGTGGGCCGGACGATGACGGGAACCTGCAGATCCTCGGACAATTGAAAAGCCGCCTTCACCATCTCCCGAGCTTCCTCCGGCGTGGCCGGATCGAGGACAGGAAGCTTGGCGAAGCGGGCGAAAAGGCGCGTATCCTGTTCTGTCTGGGAACTGTGGGGTCCCGGATCGTCGGCGACGATCAGGACGAGGCCGCCCTTCACGCCCAGATAGGCCAGAGTCATCAAGGGATCGGAGGCCACATTGAGACCGACCTGTTTCATGCAGGCCATGGCCCGGGCGCCCGTCCAGGATGCGGCGATGGCCGTTTCCAAAGCCACCTTCTCATTGACGGACCACTCGGCGTAAATGCCATATTCACCTGCATGGTGCAGGATTTTTTCTGTCACTTCCGTCGACGGTGTGCCGGGATAGGCAGCGACCACACGGACGCCGGCCTCGATGGCGCCCCAGGCGATCGCTTCATTTCCCATCAGCAACCGGCGCGGCGGTTCAGCGATTCTGTTCATTGGGCAGTTCCTTTCTTTTTTGCATTTCGTCATTAATTCGACCTGCAGCGCCAAAACCCTGCGCGGCTGTTCCCTTCGTTGCCGCGCGGACTCCTCAAAAAGCCCGGTATTTTATGCCTGACAACAGCGAGGACTAGGCGAGGCTTTTTAATAGGATAGGGACATCGACAGGCAACCGTCGCCGGACAGGCGCAAAAACCTGCCTGCTGCATAATATGGCAAGGCCACGGCGGGGAACCGCCGGCAAGGGCACAACATAGACTGCACCGAGCATAAATGAAAATGAAAGTCAGTATCGGAAAGCAGGGTGACAGCCATGTGTGGGATTGTCGGATGGATCGACTGGGAGGCCGATCTCTCCCAGCAGGGACCTATCCTGGCCGCGATGGTAGAGACGCTGACCCATCGCGGCCCTGACGCCTCAGGAACGTGGATCTCGCCGCAGGCGCTCATCGGTCATCGCCGGCTGAGCGTCGTCGACTTGACCGGCGGCGTCCAGCCCATGATCCGGGAAGTGGGCGGACGTCGCTATGTGCTGACCTATAACGGGGAGTTGTACAACACGCCGGAGCTGCGGCGGGAGTTGGAGGCGCGGGGCCATCGCTTCCGCACCCGTTGCGATACAGAGGCGGTGCTCCTCGCCTATATCGAATGGGGTGACGACTGTGTTCAGAAATTTAACGGCATCTACGCCTTTGGCGTTTGGGATGAGGTAAAAGGCCGCCTGTTCCTGGCCAGGGACCGCATGGGCGTCAAGCCCCTCTTCTACGCGCGGCGAGGCAGCGCTTTTTTGTTCGCCTCCGAGATCAAAGCCCTGCTGGTCCATCCCGGCATTCGCCCCGAGTTGGACGCCGAAGGGCTCGCCGAGGTTTTTGCCATCGGTCCGGCCCGCACGCCCGGCCACGGTGTGTTTAAAGGGATCCAGGAGGTCAGACCCGGCTACGCCCTGACCATTGATGAGACGTCGATGCAGGTCAACCCCTACTGGACCTTGCAAAGCCGGCCTCACGAGGACAGCCTGGAAGAGACGACAGAACGGGTGCGGGAACTGCTCCTCGACGCCATCGAGCGGCAACTCGTCTCTGATGTTCCCGTTTGCACCCTCTTATCGGGCGGGCTCGATTCGAGCACCTTGACGGCTGTGGCCGCCCATGTCTACGAGCGGGACGGCCTGGGTCCCCTGGACACCTATTCCATCGATTACCGGGACAACGACATCTATTTTAAACCGAGCCTTTTTCAGCCCAACGCCGACGCCCCCTGGATTCAACGGGTATCGCAGCACCTCGGCACCATCCACCATGAGGTGATCGTCGATACGCCTGAACTGGTCGACGCCCTCAAGCCGGCCCTGTGGGCGCGCGACCTGCCCGGCATGGTCGACGTGGAATCGTCCCTCTATCTCTTCTGCCGGGAGATCAAAAAAGGCGCCACCGTCGCCTTATCGGGCGAGTGCGCCGATGAGGTCTTCGGCGGCTATCCCTGGTTCCACCGGCCCGAACTGCTGAACGCCGGCGTCTTCCCGTGGGCTCGCCGCATCGCCGAACGGGCCAGCCTGCTGGCGCCGGCGATCCGTGAATACATTCAACCGGAAACCTATGTGGCGCGGCGGTACGAAGAAACGCTGGCCGAGGTTCCGCGCCTGCCGGGAGAAGACGCCGAAGAGGCGCGCCGGCGCGAGATGTTCTATCTGAATATCACCTGGTTCATGACGACCTTGTTGGACCGCAAAGACCGCATGAGCATGGCCCATGGCTTGGAGGTGCGCGTTCCCTTCTGCGACCACCGCATTGTCGAGTATGTCTGGAACATCCCTTGGGCGATGAAAACCTGTGAAGGACGTGAAAAGGGCATCCTGCGTCGCGCCTTGCGGGGCATCCTGCCAGAAGACGTCCTTTGGCGCAAAAAGAGCCCCTACCCGAAAACCCACAACCCTGCCTACACGACGGCCGTTCGTCATTGGTTGGTGTCGATCCTTGACGATCCCGACTCGCCCCTGTTGTCGCTCATTGACGAGGAGCGGGTGCGCGCCCTGACGGCGGCCGACGCGGAGACGACCGACCTGCCCTGGTTCGGTCAACTGATGGGCCTGCCGCAACTTTTCGCCTATCTGGCCCAAGTGGACCTATGGCTGCGCAATATGCAGGTCAGCATCGGCTGAACCCAAGGATCATAGACGGCAATAACCTGACACGGGGGTTCTTTGCCTGATGATGTCCGTCATAAAGCGCAGATGAAATCAGGGAAGGGGACATGCAAGGAACAAGGAGAGGGAATAAGTGGAATTTTCGACCTCGGGACATTTTTCCCGGGGTCTTTTGACCTTTTTCGGATTGCATTATGTATTGAATATTTCAAAGAGGCATATACTATTTCCAAAATACGCGCAAACTCAAGGCGACAACAAGAGGAAACTCCTTAGGAATAAAGCGCCTTGCGTTGATGGAGGGTGAGTTGTGATGACAGGTTCCTCATATGATGTGGCGACCAGGGAAAAGGCATTGCAGACACTGGATGATGAATATCGCCGTTACCGCCAGGCGCTGGAAGCCGCCTTCACATTGGCCGAAACGATGATGCAAAAGGCCCTCGAACCGGTTCGTTCGGAACTGCAGACCATCCGCGAACGGTTGGAGTTGATGCCGGCTACGCCCGACATCCCTCAGATTCCCGGTCAGGGCATCCTGGCCGATCTGTCGGAAAGCGCGCCCAATCTGGTCGCGCCAGGGGCGGCGAGCGGCGAAGGCAACGCGGGAAGACGACCGCGCGGACGCAAGAAGGAAAAAACGGAGGAAAAGGCCAAGGCGCCTCGCATCCGCTGGGGCACGACGGATGAGGAGATCCGCCATACCGTCTTCGAACAACTGCGATCCCTGGAAGAAAAAGGGAAGGAGATCACCATCACCACGATCAAAACCGAAGTCCCCAGCATGATGCGGTATGTCTATGGCGAGAAGGCCCTGTTCAAAGGGATCGGGGAACTGTTGGAGGAGTATCGCAGCGAGGCGGTCAAACAAGAGTCGCCCACCATCGCCTCTCAGGTGATCGAACTGCCCAGCCGGCGAGAGGGAAGCGATTTTGACGGTCCAGAACCGGATCCGGCGCCGATCAGCGTGCCGCTGACGACCGTCGAGAGAGAGGCCGCCCTGTTTGAGCCCAAACTACCGGATATGCCGTCAGGGAGCCTGTTGGACCTGTCAAAAGTGTAACCACGGGGAAAACGGCAAAAGAGCCACATCGAAGAAGTCCTGATTAAGCCGGAAGGAGACTTCCTGTGCATAAGGGGCTTCTTTCGTTTTTCTGTTTTTGTAGACACTCGCGGCAGCAACATTCTCTGTGAGGAACGATTGAAAAAAGGGCCAATGGTGGTGAATTGGATGGCCAAATCGTTTATCCTGCGATTCCTCCCTTTTACGGCGAATTATATCGAAAAAAAGTAAAATTGTTCTTGTGGCTCGGACATTGTTTTTTATTGACGGACAGAAAGTCGAACCCTATAATTAGTGCTAAGATCGCCAATTGCTTAAAGATTGGCAGCTGAAGGAGGAGAAAAATGGGTAAAAGCAAATGGCTGAAAGGCCTGGGCGTCGTGCTCAGCCTGGCCTTGCTGGCCGGTTGCTCGGGGCAGTCCAAATCGGCCCAAGCGCCGGGAGCGTCGGACGAGATTCTGATCGGGGCGAACTTCGAGTTATCGGGGGACGTTGCTACATACGGGACCTCGTCATACAACGCCGCCATGCTCTATTTCGATGAGGTCAACGCCAAGGGCGGCATCAATGGCAAGAAGATCAAGGTTATCAAGTATGACAACAAGTCGGACAAAGCCGAATCGCTGAGCGTCGTCACCCGCCTGGTGACCCAGGACAAGGTGTCCGCCGTCATCGGCCCCGTCACCTCCGGCAACACCCTGAGCGTCGTCACCTTTGCTGACGACAAGAAGGTGCCCGTGATCACACCGACGGCGACCAACCCCGATGTCACCGTCGATCCGAAAACCAACAAGGTCCATGATTACGTCTTCCGGACCTGCTTCCTGGATTCCTTCCAGGGTAAGGCGGCAGCCGAATTCTCCCTGAAAAAAGGCGCCAAAAACGCTGTTGTCCTCGTCAGCCAAGCCGATGAATACTCCAAAGGCCTCGGCAAGTTCTTCAAAGAGACCTTCACCGCCGGCGGCGGAACGATTCTTTCCGAAGAGGCTTTCGACAAGAACGACAACGACTACCTGGCCATCCTGACCAAGGTGAAAGGCAAAAACCCCGACGTGATCTACCTGCCGGCCTACTATGAAGCCGTCGGCAAGATCGTCAAGCAGGCTCGCGGCCTCGGCATCACGGCCACCTTTGTCGGCAGCGACGGCTGGGATTCGCCGAAACTGGCTGAAGTGGCTGGCAAGGAAAACCTGAACAACTGCTTCTTCACCAACCACTACACCCCCGAAGATCCCGATCCGGCGGTCCAATCCTTCGTAAAAGCCTTCAAAGAAAAATACGGCCAAGTGCCTGACGCCCTCGCCGCCCTGTCCTACGACGGCGCCCGCCTGATCGTCGACGCCATCCAACGCGCCGGCAGCGCGGAACCGCAGAAGATCAAAGAAGCCCTGGCGTCCACGAAGGACTTCGCGGCCATCACCGGCAAGTTTACCCTCAACGAAAACCATGACCCTGTGAAAGACATCGTTATCGTCGAACTGAAAGACGGCGTCCAAACGGTCAATTCCAAGCTGAAAGCCCAGTAAACCCTGATTCGCCAGAGCCCCCGGGGAGAAGGGAATCCCCGGAAGCGATTCGTCTCTTCCGGGGCCTTTTTCGCAATTGACAGGGAAATGTACGCAGAAGTACAATTGTCATAGGTATAATGGTCAGCCGAGGTTTCATCGATGAGACCGGTCAGGCGAAAGAGGATTTCCTGAACACCCTACGACGGGGTCGGACAATGACGTTCGCCGTCCCAATGACGACGGAAGTTTGCGCCGACCTTGTTTTTATGTCCAGCGATTGTTATCTTCATCACCCTAAGGGAGTCTTTCGCCGATGCGGACCTACGCCGGAGATGAGGAGGTGACGGGAGAGACATACCGGTGAGCGGTTCCTGAGGACATATTTTTCCGGACATATGCTTGCGTAGGAAAATGAAAGGGGAGGTCACGTTCGTGCAGTGGAAAAAAAGTTTAGTGGCGGCTGTGTCCCTCGTTGTAACAGCCAGCCTGCTGACCGCCTGTTCCGGCGGAGGGAGCAAAGAAACGGCCGCCAATGCGCCGGCCGCCAATGAGTTTGTAATCGGCGGCAACTTCGAACTGTCCGGTGGACAAGCCACCTTCGGCAAAGCCGCCGTCAATGGCGCGAAGATGGTCTTTGACAAGGTGAATGCCGAAGGCGGCATCAACGGCAAAAAGATCAAATTCGTCGCACTGGACAACAAGTCCGAGGCCACTGAATCGACGAACGTGGCGACCAAGCTGATCAACTCGGAAAAGGCTGTCGCCATCCTGGGCTGCACCACCTCTGGCGACACCCTCGGCATGGTCCAACTGGCCATGGATAAGAAAGTCCCCGTTCTCTCCACGTCGGCCACCAACCCGAAGGTGACGGTCGACGAAAACTCGAAGAAGACGAACGACTTCATCTTCCGGGCCTGCTTCATCGACCCCTTCCAGGGAACGGTCATGGCCAACTTCACCTTGAACAACCTGAAGTTGAAGACGGCTGCCGTGCTGACCGACAACCAAGCGCCCTACTCCAAGGGCCTGGCTCAGTTCTTTAAGGAATCCCTCGTCAAAGGCGGCGGCGAAATCGTTGCCGACGAAGGCTATGTGACGGGCGACCAGGACTTCAAAGCGACGCTGACGAAGATCCGCGGCAAGAACCCCGACGTCATCTATGTCCCCGGCTACTATGAAGAAGTGGGTAAAATCGTCAAACAAGCCCGTGAACTGGGCATGAACATGCCGATCATGGGCGGCGACGGATGGGATTCGCCGAAACTGACCGAAATCGCCACCGCGGCGGCGCTGAACAACACCTTCTTCTCGAACCACTACTCTTCCGAAGACACCGATCCCCTGGTTGTCGACTTCGTCAAGAAGTACAAAGAACTGTACGGCGAAGTGCCTGACTCGATGGCTGTTCTCGGCTATGACGGCGCTCTGATCATGGTGGACGCGCTGAAGCGCGCCGGCGAACCGAACCCCGTCAAGATCAAAGAGGCCCTGGTATCCACCAAGGACCTGCAAACGGTCACCGGCAAGATCAGCTATGACGAGCAGCACAACCCGATCAAAGCGGCCGCCATCATCGAGATGAAAGACGGCAAGCAGACCTTCAAGGACAAAGTGGCTCCGAAGTAACCGCTCTATTCATAGGAAGGGGGGACCGATCCCCCCTTCCATTCTGACAAAGGAGGGGCTGACAACGTGGAAGTATTTATTCAGCAGTTAATCAACGGCCTCTCCCTGGGAAGCATTTATGCTCTCATTGCGCTAGGATACACGATGGTGTATGGCATCATCCGACTGATCAACTTCGCCCACGGTGATGTGTACATGGTCGGAGCGTATGTAGGGTTTTTTGCGACGACCCAGGGATGGGGATTCCTTCCGTCGCTCATCATTTCGATGGTTGTTTGCGCGATCCTGGGGGTCGTCATCGAACGCTTGGCCTATAAACCCCTGCGCAGCGCGCCGAAAATCGCTGTTCTGATCACCGCCATCGGCGTCTCCTTCTTCCTGGAAAACGGAGGCGTATTGGCCGTTGGCGCGAAAATCCGCACGTTCCCTAACGTCTTTCAAGAGGTGCAGTATCACTTCTTCAATGGCACCGTCGTCATCACCAACCGGCAGATCGTCATCATGGTGGTCACGGTGCTGCTGATGCTGCTGCTCCAGTACATCGTCCACTACACTAAAACGGGCAAAGCGATGCGGGCCGTTTCCCATGACACCCAAGCGGCCATGCTGATGGGCATTAACGTCGACAACACCATCTCCGCCACCTTTGCCATCGGGTCTTCGCTGGCCGCGGCAGCGGGCGTACTGGTGGGGATTTACTATAACGCCATCAACCCCTACATGGGCATCATGCCCGGCTTGAAAGCCTTTGTGGCCGCTGTCGTCGGCGGCATCGGCGTCATTCCCGGCGCCTTTGTGGGCGGTCTCTCCCTCGGCGTTATTGAAGCCCTTGTCAGCGGATACGGCCAGTCGCTCTATCGCGACGCTGTGGCCTTTGCCCTGTTGATCATCATCCTCATCGTCAAACCGTCGGGGCTGTTCGGCAGCAACGTGCGGGAGAAAGTGTAGGTGACCGGCGTGAAAAAACTCGTAAGCGTCCCCAACCTGCTGGTCGCCGCCGTGTTGCTCCTCTTTTACGGGCTGATCCGCTTCGGCTTGGAAGAGGGTTTCGTTGACGACTACTATAAACTGAACCTTTTCCTGATCTGCATCAACATCATCCTGGCCACCTCGTTGAACATCATCAACGGCATGACAGGCCAGTTCTCCATCGGCCACGCCGGATTCATGGCCATGGGCGCCTACGGTTCGGCCATCATGACGATGAAGCTCGGCTATCCCTTTCCCGTCGGGATTCTCGTGGGCGCTCTGGCGGCAGCCCTCGCCGGCATCCTCGTCGGCATGCCGACGCTCCGCCTGAAGGGCGACTACCTGGCCATCGCCACCCTCGGTTTCGGAGAAATCATCCGCGTCATCATCCTGAATATCGAGTATGTGGGCGGCGCCGCCGGATTGAACGGCATCTCCCAGTACACCACCTGGGACTGGCTTTTTTTCCTCACCGTGGCAACGGTTCTGATCATCAAGAACTTCATGACCTCCACCCATGGCCGGGCCTGCATCGCCATTCGCGAGAATGAGATCGCCGCCGAGACGATGGGCATCGACATCACCCGCTACAAGGTCATCGCCTTCACCATGGGCGCCTTTTTCGCCGGCATCGCCGGTTCGTTGCACGCCCACTATTTTTACACCATCCAGCCGACCACCTTCGGCTTCATGAAGTCCTTCGACATCCTCGTCTT
Source organism: Heliomicrobium gestii (assembly GCF_009877435.1). Taxonomy (NCBI): domain Bacteria; kingdom Bacillati; phylum Bacillota; class Clostridia; order Eubacteriales; family Heliobacteriaceae; genus Heliomicrobium; species Heliomicrobium gestii. The sequence continues at coordinate 225,472 of NZ_WXEX01000001.1, forward strand.
CGTTGTTCTTGGCGGCCTCGGCTCCCTGACCGGCTCGGTCATCTCCGCCATCGGCCTGACCATCCTGTCCGCCTTTTTGCAGGAGTATGCCGAACTGCGCATGGTCATCTACTCGCTGCTGCTCGTCGTCGTCATGCTCGTTCGTCCCCAGGGCCTGATGGGCACAGCCGAATTCAGCTTCGCCGGCATGCGCCGCCTTTATGAGCGGCTGACCGGCAAAGGAAGGGGGGCCGGCAATGATACTGCTGTCGGTTAATCACCTGAGCAAAACCTTCGGCGGTTTGAAAGCCGTCTCCGACGTCAACATGGAGCTGAAGATCGGCGAACTGGTCGGCCTCATCGGTCCGAACGGCGCTGGTAAGACGACGCTCTTCAACCTGCTCACCGGCGTCTACAAACCGACGGAAGGCGACATCGCCCTGCGCCGGGAGACGATCGTCGGCTTGAAACCCTTCCAGATCAATCAGAAGGGGATCGCCCGGACTTTCCAGAACATCCGCCTCTTCTCCAACCTGTCCGTCCTGGACAACGTCAAAATCGCCTATCACCAGCACCGCAGCTACAACATGTTAAGCGCCGTCCTGCGCTTGCCTTCCTATTTTCAGGGGGAAGCGGAGATGGACAAGAAGGCCGAGGATCTGCTGGAGATCTTCAAGCTGGGCCACAAAAAGCACGAACTGGCGAAAAACCTCCCCTACGGTGAACAGCGCCGTCTCGAGATCGCCCGCGCCCTGGCTGCTCAGCCGCAACTGCTGCTCCTCGACGAGCCTGCCGCCGGCATGAACCCCCAGGAGACGGCCGAACTGATGGAGATGATCCGCTGGGTACGCGAGGCCTTTGACCTGACGATCCTGCTCATTGAGCACGATATGTCTCTGGTCATGGGCATCTGCGAACGCATCTACGTCCTCGACTACGGCCAAATCATCGCCGAGGGCACACCGGAACAGATCAAGTCGAACCCGAAAGTCATCGAAGCATATCTCGGAGAGGATGTGTCCCATGCTCACGGTTAAAGACCTGCACGTATACTACGGGGCCATCCACGCCCTCAAAGGCATCTCCCTGGAGGTTGAGCAGGGCGAGATCGTCACCCTCATCGGCGCCAATGGCGCCGGCAAGACGACAACCCTGCACAGCCTATCGGGCCTGCTGAAGCCCAAGTCGGGCGAGATCCTCTTTCAGGGTCAGGACATCGCCGGCAAGGCCGCCCAGAAGATCGTTGCCATGGGCATGTCCCAGGTCCCGGAAGGCCGGCGCATCTTCGCCAACATGTCCGTCCTGGAGAACCTGGAGCTGGGCGCCTTCCTCCGCAAGGACAAGGACGGCATCAAAGAAGACATGGAAAAGATCTTCACGCGCTTCCCGCGTTTGAAAGAGCGGACAAGCCAGCTCGCCGGAACCCTCTCGGGTGGTGAGCAGCAGATGCTGGCCATGGGCCGCGCCCTCATGTCCCGGCCCAAACTGTTGCTCCTCGACGAACCCTCCATGGGCTTGGCGCCGCTCCTCGTCCAGGAGATCTTCGCCATCATCAAGGAGATCAACAAGACCGGCACGACGATCCTGCTGGTTGAGCAGAACGCCCACATGGCTCTCTCCATCGCCCACAAGGCCTATGTCATCGAGACCGGCAAGATCGTTCTCTCCGGTCCGGCGAAGGAACTGGCGGAGAGTGAAGAGGTGAAGAAAGCCTATTTGGGCGGCTAATCAATATCTAGATCCATCATGTACACGAAAAAGCTCTTGGTCGACTTGTTTTCGACCAAGAGCTTTTCTTTTTTAATTCATCCCTATAAGCGAAGGTACCTCGGAATCCACGCTTCAAACTTATTCTTAGCGCTGCAGTTCGGGCAGGCGCACACGATCTCTGCCATCGCGTGGCTCTCATCGGCAACGCGGTGGGTGGAACCGATATAGACCACATCGAGCGGGACTGTGTGCGGCAGGGCCTCGTTGTGGACCGTTCCTTTGACACTGAGTTCAAAGCGCTCCCGGCAGGCCCGGCATGTCAAGATGACCGGCTTTTGTTTGGAAATAATCATGGAACAGCACCTCCGTCTAAAATCACTGTGTCACTGGAAGCGGATAACGCCTGTTGGCGTGTGACCCAAAAACAATAGGAAAAAAGAAAGTGAACAGGAGGGAAATAAAAAAGACCTTTCGATTGTGCTGCATAGGGCAGACCATCGAAAAGGTCTCATCGACGAGACGAAAATAAATTGTTCGTGATTCAACATGGAAATGGTTGTGTTGGAATCGAACTACTCTTATCATATGAGATTCTTTGACCATCGTCAAGTGGAGATCCCTCAGGGTACTGTCGAATTGAGCAACGGGTTTAAGGGATACATTGTGCAGATCGACGAGAAAGATGCCTACCATCCGAAGGTATTGGTGCTGGAACAAGGCGGTGAAAAAGTGATGAGCCCCTTTATCTATGATCTGAAAGAGAATCAGCACAGCGCCATTGAGCGGATTCTTTCGGGAGGCAAGAAGGGAGATCAACCAACATGAGCGGCTAGGTGGGGCTAGATAATCTCAGCGATGGTCTGCACTTTTTCCGCTGAGGCGGAGAGTTGTTCCATCGACGCCGAGATCTCCTCTGTGGCGGCCGCTTGTCGTTCACCTAGGGCGGCGGTTTCGCCGAGCACCTGGACGACACCGGTGACTTTCTGTTGGATCGTTTTCAAGATGGCGCTGATATCCTTGACGGCTTTGCCGCTGTTTTCGGCCATCTTGCGGATTTCTTCAGCGACGACAGCGAAGCCGCGGCCGTTTTCCCCAGCGCGGGCCGCTTCAATGGCCGCATTCAGGCCGAGCAGGTTGGAGTTGGTGGCCACATCGCTGACAAAGCGCAGGATATCATCGGTCTTCTTTACTTCTGCGATGACCTGGTACCCGGTGTTTTGCAGTTCCGACAGTTTTGTCGCCAACATGCCGGCGGTAGAGGCGACCTCCTGGGAACTGGCGGAGATCTGCTCTGACGTGGAGGCGATCACTTGGGCTGACTCAGACAGCGTTTCCTGGGCCACCAGGCTGGTCGCTGTTGCCATAACGCCAACAAATTGGCCATCTTCGATCACAGGCACGCTGATCGCCTTAATCGAAACACCGTATAATTCCCGGGGCAAGGTTTTATGGACCATTTTTTTTGTGCGAACACATTCTCCGATTGAACCCTGCTCAGGAACCCTCTTTCCTTCGCTGTTGTTCAAAGAAAAAGATTTTGCCTGCACCAAGCGAAGGATAATACCATTGGCATCAGTGACCATGACACAACAATCCAAGGGTGTTAAGGACTGAAACAGTTCGGCGATGGCGCAAAGAGTTTCTAACCTCGACATCGTGCTCCCCCTTTTTTCATCATTAAAATATACAAATTGTTAAAAAATATAATATTACAAGAAGCGACTTATTTTATTATTGTTAGCTAACAAGTGACATTGTTCCTGCATTGATTTTATGGTTTTTGTTCCTTTTTGCTCTTATTAAGATAAAAAAATCCCGGGCCGAATTTGAGCGGCGCCGGGATGAAATCGTCCTGTCGGTTATCGACAGTCAGACCGTATTCATGATCTCTGCGGTGCCGTGCACCTACATCAGCGCTCGACGATGAAGCGCTGCACCAGTTCGCTGAGACCGCGCGCGGTATGGGCCATCATCTCCGTCGAAGCGGCGATTTCTTCCATGGCGGCCGTCTGTTCCTGTGTCGAGAGGGCGATGCGTTGGGAAGTGTCGTTGTTGCTGCGGGCGATGGTGGAGACATGATCGACCGCCTGGAGGACCTGCGTTTCTTCGCCGGCCAGTTCGATGACCGCGGTGGAGATGGACTGCATCTTGCCGGTCACATCGGCGACGGCATGGAGGATCTCATGGAAGGCGTCGCCGGCGCGCCGGACAACGGCGATGCCGGACCGGACGACGTCGGTCTCGCTTTCGATGGCGTCGATGGCGCGGGCGCTCTCCGACTGAACGGATGTGACCAGGCGGGCGATGTCCTGAGCTGCCAGGCGGGACTGTTCGGCCAGTTTTCGCACTTCTTCGGCGACAACGGCGAATCCCTGGCCTTCCTTGCCGGCCCGGGCCGCCTCGATGGCGGCGTTCAACGCCAGCATCTGGGTCTGGGCGGCGATGGCGGTGATCGTCTCGACGATGCGGGAGATCTCTCGCGAACGCTCCCCGAGTTTGTGGATCACATCCGCCGACTGGAGGACCGTATCGTGGATGACCTGCATCTGGCCGGTGGCTTCATCGATGGCGGTTTGCCCCTCTCTGGCGCGCTTTTGGGCCTGGGTGGTCGCTTGAGCCACTTCGATCGCTGTCGTCGAGAGGGCCGACAGTTGGGCCGTCATTTGGCGGACAACGGTGGCGGTGGCCTCCGTTTCTTTTTCTTGACCGGCAGCCCCGGCCGATACCTCTTGGACAGCCCGAGCGATTTGTTCGGAGGCCTCTGCCGTCTGACCGGCGGCCAACTGGAGATTGCCGGCGAGGCGATTGACCTCGCGGGTGCTTTTCATGATCCCGTCGACGAGGGTTTTCACATTGGCGATCATGTAGTTGAAGGCATGAGCCAGGTCGCCCACTTCGTCCTTTTGCCGGATATCGACGGCATGGGTGAAGTCGCCTTCGGCCAGACGCCGGGAGACGAGCACCATGGCATTGAGAGGCCGGATGATGATGACGGCGATGATCAGGACCGTCGTCCCGGCGAGGCCGACGATGGCGACGGCGGCGACCGTCAGCAGCCGCCAGAAGAGTTCTCTGGTGCGGGCGCTGATGAGCAGGTCGGCCCGTTCCTTGCTGATGGATAACCGAAAGCCGCCCCAGTGCCTCCCGTCAAAGTACACAGGATAACTCATATCCCACATGGTCACTGTCTTGCCGTCGATCTTGCGCTCATAGACCGTCTTGAGAGGCTTCTCGCGGTCAAGGTTGGCGACAGCGGCCCCGCCGGCTTTGTCGTTAAAGATCCGGTTGGAGCGGTATTTTTGGCTGAGGATTCCCGTGGCGCCCCAGGCGTCGCGGGACTGGTCGGGCGAGGTGGGGCTGTAAAAGGCGTTGTGGGTGGGGATGAATCCCGTTTTCGCCGGGTCGGGAGAGTACTTTGTCGGCAGGGCGAAGACGATATCAGGGTCGCTGCCCATGAAGGAATCGATGTATCGCTGCCAATACAGGTCGGTATAGGGATCCGCCTTGGACAGGTATTTGTACTCATACTCGCTCATGGGGATGCGGACGCCGTCAAAACGTTCCACCGTTTCCCCCGATTTATACCGTTTGTCGGCCTCCACCTTGCTCTCCGGTATCAGGGTGAGTTCATCATCAAAAAGCATCTGCTTGAGATCATCGCCGCGAACAAGGCGACCGGAAGGGAGTTCGACACCGTTGCGGATATGGCTTTCCACCATGGCTTCCAATCCGGTGGCAGCCGACCGGACCAGCGCTTCCCCTTTGGCGGTAAGGTCGCGCTCCACCCGCGATTGGACGCTCTGGGTCTCCAGCCAGCCATAGACGGCCAGCGTGGCCACCAACCCGATCGTCAGGGTGGTGCAAGTCCAGGCGGTCAGTTTGGTTTGCAGTCTCACCGCTGCGCCACCACCTTTTTCAGAATTTTCGGTATAGTCCTATTTTACTGGATCCCCCAGGGCGGCGCAACAACCGATGGCCGCTTCTTTTAGGGGAGAGGAGAAGTTTTTCTGAAATCGCTAAAGGCGGCGACGCCATTTGCCGATAAAGACGGATAGGAGGGGATCGCATTGACCACGCCGATTCAGCGTTTTTCCGATACAGTCAATCTGCCCAGCGCTGCGAGAGGGTTGTCCGCCGCGGCGGAGTCCCAGGAGGGCGCGCTCTTTCAACGGTTGATGGAGGAACAGTTGCAAAAAAACGCTCCCGCCGGTGGGGAAAAGACAACCCAAGCGGGCTCGTCCACGGGTTCCGGCGCCCAACCTGCCGCCGGGGCTGCCATGACGGAAGCGGAGAAGGAAAAAGAGCGCAAGCGGCTGCGGAATTCCTGCCAGGAGTTTGAGGCCCTCTTCCTTCAGCAGATGCTGAAGGGGATGCGCAGCACGGTCGTCAAATCAGACCTGATCGAAGAAGCGCCTGGCCGTAAGATCTGGGAGAGCATGCTGGACGAGGAGTATGCCAAGCAGATGGCCAAGCGCGAAGAAATCGGGCTGGCCAAGATGCTCTACAAGGAATTGAGTCGCTCCCTGGGATAGGGGGCGGCTTTTTTTGTTTGACGGCAAGCGCAGGAACACCATCGGCCGTTCACGAAATAGATTGGTCATAGGGGAGAGAAGGAGGAATGGCGAATCGTGTCTGCTATAAAAACGCTCTCTGCCGCTCTGTTGCAATCGCGCCGTTTGCCCGTTGACCGGTTGACTGTCCGGTGTGAACCGGAGATGTTTGAGTTTTCCTCCACTCAGGAGATCCCGCCCCTGGAAGAAGGGATCATCGGCCAGCCGCGAGCCGTCAAGGCGATGGAGTTCGGCCTGGGCGCCAAGCATCCTGGTTTTCACATCTACATCTCTGGGCCGATCGGTTCGGGGAAGACCGGTTTTGCCGTCACCAAGGTGAATCAGGTGGCCCAAGGGGGGCGAACCCCTGAGGATATCTGTTATGTCAATCATTTTGACCAGCCCGACCGGCCCATCGTCCTCACCCTCCCGGCGGGGATGGGCAGCGAACTGCGCCGGGATGTGAAGGAACTGGTCGAGGAACTGCATGCCGAGATCCGCAAAGCCCTGGAGGGCGAGACTCATGAAAAGCGCCGGTCGGCCTTCCTTCGGCAGGTGGAGACGCGGCTCACGGCCATGTTCCGGGAGATGGAGGAACTGGCCAAAGAAGAGGGATTTATCCTGCAAAAAGGGCAGTCGGGCATCTTCACGATTCCCATGACCGATGAAGGCAAGGGCATGTCGAAGGATGACTTTGACGCCCTGGAGGAGAAGGAGCGCCAGGAGATCAATGACCGGGAGCACCAGTTGGAAAGCCGGCTCGCCGAGGTGCTGCGCCGTTCCCGGAACATGCAGAAGGAAGCGAACAACCACCTCAAGGAGATTGAGCGTGACACGGCCCACCAGGCGACAAAACACTTGGTGGAGGCCCTGAAAGATAAATACAAGAACCATGGGAAGGTCGTCGAGTTTCTGGCCAACGTGCAGGAGGATGTGCTGGAGAATCTGAGCGACCTCAAAGGGAGCAGTTCCTCGGAAGAGGAGGAGAGCGCGCCGGCGTCGTTGATCCTGCTGGCCCGTGGGCAGAAGGCTTCCCAGCAGACGCGCTACGACGTCAACCTCTTCGTGGAGAACGGCGCCCAGGTGGGCGCGCCGGTTATCGTCGAGGCCAACCCCACCTTTACGAACCTCTTTGGCAAGATCGAATACCGCAGTTCCTTCGGCAGCATGGCCACGGATTTCACCATGATCAAGCCGGGCGCTGTCCACCAAGCGAACGGCGGCTACCTGATCTTGCAGGCCTTGCCGCTGCTCAGTTCGCCGGGCGCTTGGGAAGGGCTGAAACGGGTGCTGCGGACGCGGGAGTTGCGCATCGAAAACCTGGGCGAACAGTTGGGTTTGCCCACGGCGGCCACCTTAAAGCCGGAACCGGTGCCTGTGGATATCAAGGTCATCCTGATCGGCAATCCGCGCATCTACTACCTGCTTTACAATATGGATGAAGATTTTCGCAAGTTTTTCAAGGTCCGCGTGGATTTTGACAGTGTGATGGAACGGAATCGGGAAAACATACGCAAGTATGCCGCCTTTGTCGGGTCTGTTTGTGAGCGGGAAAAACTCCTGCCCTATACGGCCGAGGCGGTCGCCCGCGTCGTCGACTATTCGAGCCGGCTCGTTTCCCACCAGCGGAAGCTCTCCACGTCCTTTCATGACATCAAGGACATGATCGTGGAGGCGGCCATGTGGGCCGAGGGCGAAGGGGGGACGGCGGTGCTGGCGATTCATGTGGACCGGGCGATGGAAGAGAAGAACTATCGCGTCAACCGCATCGAAGAGCGGATCCAGGAGACGATGCAAGAGGGCATGCTGCTCATCGATACGGACGGCGCGGTGGTGGGCCAGGTGAATGGCCTCGCCGTCCTCGACCTGGGCGATTACGCCTTTGGCAAACCGAACCGGATCACGGCCCGGGTCTACCTGGGCCGGGAGGGGGTCATCCACATCGAGCGGGAGATCCGCCTGAGCGGGCAGAGCCACTCGAAGGGTGTCCTGATCCTGTCGTCCTTCTTCGCCTCCCGTTTCGCCCAGGAGCGCCCGCTCTCGCTGTCGGCGGCGCTGACCTTTGAGCAGCTTTATGACGGCATCGACGGTGACAGCGCCTCGTCGGCGGAACTGTACGCCCTTTTATCGGCGCTGTCAGGCCTGCCCATCCGCCAGGACATCGCCGTGACCGGCTCTGTCAATCAGCGGGGCGAGGTGCAGCCCATCGGCGGCGTCAACGAGAAGATCGAGGGTTTTTTCCGGCTCTGCCAGGCGCGGGGACTGACGGGGGCGCAGGGGGTGCTGATCCCGGTCCAGAATGTGCCGAACCTGGTGCTGGAACCGGCGGTCCTTACGGCCGTAGAAAGGGGACAGTTTCACATCTATGCTGTGTCCCACGTCGACGAGGGGATGGAAATCCTCACCGGCGTTCAGGCGGGGACAGCCGACGAAGAAGGAAAGTACCTGCCCGGCACGGTCAATGCCTTAGTGGCGGAAAAGCTGCTTCACATGGAGGAAAAATGGCAGGAATCAGCGAAACAGTCTAGAAAAGCGCGCAAGACCCTGGGCGGAGACACCGGGGAAAAGGGCCTTTCCAAGAAGGGGCAGAAGAGATAAGGAGTCCTTGGCAACAACGCTAAGGCAAAGCAGAAGGACGAATCAGGCTTTAGAGAGAGCACGGAATCGTTTTTAGGGAGGCCGCTTGTGTTCACCGAAGAAAATCGACGTTTCAATATCCCTTTGATCAGCATCCTATTGTTGGCCCTGGTCCTGCGCGTGACCGCGATCGCCTTGCAGGGATCCACCTTTTTTTGAACAGCGACGATCTGGGCTATATCCGGTGCGCCGCCAAATGGCTCGAAACGGGGGTCATGACCTTTGGCTCTGATCGGCCGACGGCCTTTGTGGGGCCTGTTTTTCCCGCTATTCTCGCGCTGATCTTCGCCGTCTTCGGCAGCGATGACACGGGGGTGCAGGCGGTTCGCTATATCCAGGCGCTGCTCGGCGTGCTGTCCGTCTTTCTCACCTACCGCCTTGTCGAACGGTTGACCGAGGGCCGAACAGCCCTGGTGGCGGCCTTTTTGATGGCCATCTACCCGCCGAACATCCTCGTCAACGGGTTGCTCCTGACGGAAACGGTGTACACGGTCTTGCATCTGGGTTATCTCTTCTTGTTGGTGAAATTGAGCCATGAGGAGCAACTCAGCGAAAAGGCCGAGTTGTTCCTCTTCGGTCTTTTGGGGGCCTACACGGCGCTGCTGACGCTGACGCGAGCCACGGCCGCCCTGTTTCCCGCCGTTTTTATGATCTACCTGCTCTGGCGGCGGCGATACGCCTTTCAGAACTGGCTGCGCAACGGCGTGATCGTCCTACTGGTTTTTTCGGTGTCCATGTCGCCTTGGTGGGTTCGCAACTACATCGCCTTCGACCGGTTTATCCCGTTTTCGTCAGGCGCCGGCGAACCGCTCTTGCTTGGCACCTATATTGAGATGGAGGAACTGGTCGACGGTTCGGCGCCAGACTGGCCTGTCGGCGATGATGAGGTGGACGCCCAGGAGAAGTACAAGCAGTTTGCCATTGAGCGTCTAAAGGAAAATGTGCCCAAGGAACCGCTGCGGTACCTGAAGTGGTACACCTGGGGCAAGTTTATGTACATGTGGAGCAACCCCTTCATGTGGAAGCCCATCTGGTGGTCCTTCCGCCACGCCGTCGACTTCATCCATCAATTGCTGATGACACTGGCGCTGGCCGGGATGGGGACGGCGCTCTGGCGCTGGTGGCACCGGCGCGAAGAACTGCGCGCCCGGGGAGGGCTCTGGTTGGACGAGGTTCCGGGCGATCGCTGGGGCGCCGGGGGACGGTTGGTGGGGACGCTGCTCTTGTTGTCGGTGCCGCTCTACTATACGGCGCTCCATAACATCTACTTCGGATTCGCCCGCTACAACATCCCCTTTTTGCCGATCATCTTCTGCTTTTCAGCCTATGCGATCATCGAGGGCGTTGATAAGATGCTCGGCGCGCGCAAGGGCGATTACGGGCGGAGCGGGTTGTTCCGGTAGGTTTCTGGTAAAAAGGTCTCCGAGTGCTGTCTCGGAGACCTTTTTTGGCTTATTCGGTGTGTTGACTCGGCCAAGGGCCGGGGTCGCTCGGTTTGTCAACGGACGGTTGATGGTCGATCAGGAGATCATCGCCCAGATTGTTGGCTTCTTCGGTAATCGCCATGTGGTCCAGGCGGGTGAACCGGGACCGCTGCTCCGTCACCCCGGCAGGGGGATTTTCCGGTAAGCCCCCTGGCGAGTCATCGTGCGACTCCGTGAACGAGTCGTTTTTTACCACGTCTCTGTTTCCGGCTCTTTGCAGGCCGGGCAGTTGTCCAACTTCTTGTTGGGCGTCAGTTCATTGGCTGTTTCCATTTGATGGGCCTTGGTGTTGGCAGCCTGTTGACCGCACTTGTCCTTTGTGTCCAAATTTCGTCACCTCCATGGGCTAGTGTGCGCGGGGGAGCGAAGGAACATGCATGAGCAAGCGCGCCTCTGACCCAGGAGCGCTAGTGCGTCTGCAGCGACGACAACCCGAGGGCCTTGCGCTTGGCCTCGATCTCATCGCTGTAGATCTGCACCGTCTTCTCGGCGTCCAGTTCGACGACGACCTTGCCGAGGCCGAGGGTGGCCGTCGTCTCGGTGAGGGTTTTGACGACCACATCGCTGCCGGTGATGGAGGGGACGGGGGCGACATGGACCATCCAGCCGAGGGCGATGGCGGTGCAGGCGTCGGCGACGGCCTTTTGCTCAAGGTACTCAGGCGCGCCGATCACCAGGGGCAGTTGGTTCGTGTCGATGTCGAGGGCGTCGGCCAGTTCCTTGGCCGTCAAGGTCATCTTGCCGATGTCGACACAGGCGCCGAAGGAGAGGACCGGCGGGATGCCGAGGGATTCGCAGACCTTCCGGAGGCCGGGGCCGGCTTCGGCGGCGGCGGCGGGGTCGGTGAGGCCCGTGTACTCCATGACGCTGGAGGTGCAGCCGCCGGAGAGGACGAGGATGTCGTTTTTGATCAGGCCCTGAGTGATCTTGAAGATGTTGCTGCCGCCCTGGCCGTAGCGAGCGGTGGTGCAACCGACGATGGTGGCGATGCCGCGGATGTTGCCCTGGACGATCTGGTCGATGAGGGGCTTGAAGGAGCCGCCCAGGGCTGCTTTGACCGATTCGGTGGAGAAGCCCACCATGCACTTTTCACTGACATAGGGCGGGATGTGGATCTCACGGTTTTCCGCTTTGCGCTTTTTGAAGGCCTCCAGGGCCATCTCCAGGGCCTTGTCGGCTTGCTGGGCCATGATCTCGGGGCGGAAGTCGAGCATGTCTGTGTCCGGCATGCGGATGACGGGGTCGACGGAGAGCATCTTCACGCCATAGCGCTTGGCGTAAAGGGGCAGGGTGGGGATGGTGCAGTTGTAGTCAAAGGTCCAGAGGTCGACGGCGCCGGTGGCGAAGAGGTACTCCTCGGAGAGCCACTCGCCTTCCTGACCGCCGTAGGCCTTCTGATTGTGGATGCCGTCGTAGTTGATCATCTGCTGGCCTTCACAGACATGGCCGAGGACCTGGATGCCATCGGCGCCGGCGGCGCGGGCCTTTTGTTGCCACTCGTCGGTGGAGGCGCGCTCGACGATCAGGTGAGCCAAAAGGGGCATATGGCCGTTGGTGATGATGTTGACCAATTCTTTTCTCAAGAGGCCCATGTTCTGTTTGCGGACGATGGGCTGTTGGGTGCCCATCAGGATCTCCTGGAGGATGTTGAGCATCAGCAAGCCCTGATACTCGTTGGCGATGCCGAGCCGGACGGCTTTTAAGAGGAAGTAGATGGGGTCGGCGTTGAGGTTGGTCATGCACATGGTTTGGGCCATGGCCACCTCAGCGTTGGCGCCGCCAGGGAAGAGGTCGAGTTTTTTCCAGAGTTCCTTGCGGCGGGAGGGGGCGAAGGCTTCTGTCGTCTGGGAGGGTTCATAGTGGGGACGGCAGATGTCGGCGATGATCCAGTTGGCGAAGTCGACGGCCAGGTCGTTGGTGTGCTTGTTCGTGTCCAGGCCGGCCAGGGAGGCCCAGTGCTTCAGCTTTTCCGGTTCGCGGATCTTGAGGCCCGATTCGGGGTGCTGGGCGGCGGCTTTGAGGGTGCGGGCGGCTTGGTGGCAGTGGTAGACGTTGGCGGCGGTGCCGATGGTGACGTGGCGGTACATGAAGTTGCGGGCGACCATGACATGGGCGTCGACGCCGCAGACGCCGCGCTGAACCTTGCCGGAGATGCGGCAGGGGCCGTTGGCGCAGAGTTGGCAGGAGAGGCCCTCGACACAGAATTTGCAGCGGATCTTCTCTTGTTCGCTGAAGCGGTCAAAGACGTTGGTGAGCCCTTGTTCGTGAACCGATTTGTACATGACTCGCATGGCCGGGTCGATGATCACGTTCAGGGGGTAGCCCTCTTTTGACTGGTCGTCCTTGTGAGCCACATGCTCCCGTTGCCAGCGGTGAACGTCGCCGGGGGGAGGAGCGACTGTTTCGTCGATCATGAAGCGGGGCACTTTGTCATGGTCATCCTTGTGGGCGGTGGGATCGTTGGTGCCGGACGAGGGGTGGCTGGTCGGAGCGTGTTCGAGGGTTTTGCCAGGGATCATGGGGTCGGTGGCGTGCTGGAGGTCCTGGGCGGAATAGTCACCCGTGGGGGAGGGGGCTACCGGTTGACCCGGCCGGTTTTGGCCGGGAAAGGGGCGATCATCACTCATGGTGTTTGCTCCTTGTTACGAAGAATAGACCTTATTGAACGGCGCATTTATGTGAGAAAAGGGCGGCTTCTCTGTTGAAGCCGCCCTTTTCTCGATGTGCAAAGCAATGTGAGGAAATCGGTGATGCAGGGCAGTTACTGAACGGAACCGCCATAGCCGCCGAAGCCGGAAGCGCCATAGCCGCCGTAGCCGCTGCCAATGCCGGACGTGCTCATGCCGGTGTTGCCAAAGCCAGGGGCGCTCATGCCGATGCCTGATGAGCCCATGCCGACGCCGCCGATGCTTGATGCGCCGATGCCGGCGCCAACAAAGTTGGAACCGCCCATGCCGATATTGCCATAGTTGGCGCCACTCGTGGCGGTCCCCATGGCATAGGGGGAGGGGTCGCCCACGAAGCCCTGTGAGGGCGTCAGGGACGTCGCCGATAGACCGGACGATGGCGCATAGGGCGAGAAATTGCCGACGAAACCGGGGGTGGGTGTCACGTTGGCGGAGATGCCGGAACCGCCCATGGAGGCGAATCCGCCCAGGCCGCTCATGAGGGCGTTGCCGCCTATCCCGCCCATGCCGATGGAATTGGTGGCGCCGATGCCGCTGCCCATGGACATGCCGGTTCCGCCCATGGAGATCCCCATACCGCTGCCGCCCATGGTCGACAAGCCGTAGTTGCCTTGCGCGGAGGGAGAATCACCAATGAAACCGGGGGTGGGGGCAAACGAGGTGGCCGACAGGCTGCCCGTGGAATAGGGGCTTGGGTCAGTGACAAAGCCGGGGGTCGGTCCAAAGGAGGCGCCGCTGAGGTTGGAAGCGCCGCCGCCAAATCCGGCAGTGCTTCCGAAGTTAGAGGATCCGCCAAAACTGGAGGTGGTCCCGAAAGGGGTGACGCCGTAGGAGGCGGTCGATCCGATACCCGACGAGAGGCCGTAGCCGATGCCCAAACCGGACGCGATGCCTATGGATGGGGAGGCCATCTGCATGATCGTTGAGGCATACTGTTGCGACTGATTGGAGAGGCTTTGCAGTTGCTGCGTCATCATGGAGCAGACATTTTGCAGCTGTTGCAGTTGCGACTGCGTTTGCGCTTCCCGCTGGGCCAGCGAAGTCAACTGCTGTTCATTGCTCCGCTCGATCTGGCGCATCTGGCCCACGACGGATTCGACTTGACGAAGCGTCGATTGCATGTTTTGGATCTGCTGGGTGATCTGTTGATTCACGTAGACTCCTCCTGTTTCAAATGGGATAGTCTAGCCATACAGTTCCCCGCCGGGAAAGGCGGTAACCGAGGAGTTTTTTGGTAAACCGTTTAAAAGTGCTGTCCGGTCGTGTACATTGAAAGGGAGCATTTGTCGCCGGATTTACTCTGGAAAGGGATGGAATAAGAGATGGACTCTTATCGCAACCGCGCCGTCGTCATCCTTTCGGGCGGTTTGGATTCAACGACCTGCATGGCTTTGGCGGACTGCCGCGGAGAAGATATTTTCGCGCTTACCTTTGCCTACAACCAGCGGCATATCCGGGAGATCGAATCGGCCCGGGACGTCGCCCGTCACTATGGGGCGAGCCATCATATCATCGATCTGGGCGCCGTCTTTGCTGCGAGCGCCCTCACGTCGGCAGCGATTCGCCCGGAGGTGGCGCCCTTCGATGGGAAGGCGGCCCATTCGATTCCAGCCACCTATGTGCCGGCGCGAAACATCCTTTTTTTAGCCCATGCTCTTTCCTTTGCCGAAAAAGTGGGCGCCCGGCGGATCTATACGGGGGTGAACGCCCTGGACAACCCTGGCTACCCCGATTGCCGTCCCGAATTCATCGACGCTTTTCAGCGGATGATCGACGTGGGAACGAAGGCAGGGACGGAAGGGCGCAGTGTGGAGGTGTTCACGCCGTTGATCCAGATGAACAAGGCCGATATCATCCGGTTGGCCTCGGAGCTGGATGCGCCGCTCCATCTGACCCTTACCTGCTACTACGGCGAAAGTCCCGCCTGTGGGGAGTGCGACAGCTGCCGGTTGCGCCTGGAAGGGTTCCGGCTGGCGGGGAAAGAGGATCCGATCCACTACCGGAAGGGGTAAGTCCAAGGGATGCTGCATTACTGTTATGACGGCGAGTTCGACGGCCTGTTGACCGCTATCCACGAAGCCTATTATCGGCGGCAGATCCCCGATGATATCCGCCCGTCCGGCAGCGCTGAGGCAGCTCTCTTCGCCGAGGAAGTGGAGATCGCCACAGACCCGGAAAAGGCGGAAAAGGTCTTTGCGGCCGTCGCAGCAAAAATCTCGCCAGTTGCGCGCCGCCATGCGGCCTATGCCTTCCTGTCCGAATTGCCGGGCATGGAGAAGGCGATTTACGAATACCTCCGCCTTGGCTTTCGCTTGGGGGCCGCTGTGGACGCCCATCTGACAGACGAGCGGGTGCTGCGGGTTCATCGCTTGAGCGCCAAGGTGCGAACAGAGCGGCATCGCATGCTCGGCTTGCTGCGCTTTCACCTGTTAGAAGGAAACATTTACTACGCTCCCATGGAGCCCGATCACAACATCGTCGGGTTGATCGCGCCTCATTTCACCGATCGGCTTGGCGATCAGAACTGGATCATCCACGACCTCCGGCGAGGTGTGGCCGCTCTGTACAACCAGAAGGAGTGGATTCTGACCGAAGTGGACGGCGGGACCCATTTTTCGCAGGCCACCGTCGAGAGGGTGTACCAGGATCTCTGGCGCGATTACTTCCGCAGCATCGCCATCACGGGCCGGACCAACCCGCGCTTGCAGCGGCGTTGCATGCCAGCGCGGTACTGGAAGCACCTAATTGAGAAGTAGGCCTGAGGCCGCCCGGTAGGGGGCGGGATATGAATAGGCGGCAACTGGACAGCCTGATAAGGCAGCCTCTCGGCGGGGATGCGCAAGGTGGCGCGGGAGCGGTCCTGTGTTTGGGTATGGCGAATCGCGGTGTAATCGCCCTTTAGGGGTCCTTTAGGGAGAAACATGGAAAGAAAGAAAGGGTGGGTATGACATGGACAGCCAGGAAATGGCCGGGCTCGTTTCGGACCTGTTGTTGCGAGATAAACGGTTTCGCGCCAGTGTGATCAAAGGAAACGAACTGCTCGTCCAGTTTAATGACCTCGAGGAGACCGGACCGGTGTCGAACTGGGTGGGCATTCAGGTGCGGCTGGGCAATAGCGTGGAAGAGATGGAAAGGCCCGCCGGCGGCTGCGGCTGTCCGCACCGGCAGGGGCCACATTCTGAAGATAAGCAAGAATGAAGCTGAAGATAAGTAGGAATAAAGCTTAAGATAAATAAGGTTGAAGCTGAAACATTGGGGAAGCGATCGATGGAGAATGGGTAGAGGAGGCGCAATCTTATGCCGGTAATCGCTGAAGTGACCATTATCCCGCTGGGGACCGGTTCGCCGAGCCTCAGCCGCTACGTGGCCGACTGCCACAAGGCGCTCCAGGAGGCTGAGGGGATTCGCTATCAGTTGACGCCCATGTCGACGGTGATTGAGGGGGAACTGGACCTTGTGGTCGATGTCATCCGGAAGATGCACGAGGTTCCCTTTGCCGCCGGCGCATTGCGGGTGTCGACAACCATTCGTATCGACGATCGCCGCGATAAACCGCTGTCCATGGAGGGGAAAGTGCGGTCGGTGGAGCAGAAGTTGGCTGAGTAACATATAAAGTGTTTTCTGTATAATGCAGGATTGATGGTAGAATGGATACGGTGGTGCGTTTTGTTTTTTTCGTAGCGCCGATAGCCGTTGTAATAGGAGCATACAGGAGCCGGAATTTCGTTGCTTTTTCGTTATAACGGTTTGATTCGCCCCAGCAGGGCACAATAAGAGTAAAGTTTCCAAACTATGGTGTTTTCGCAAGGGGTGGGGGTTTTCGTGCAGAAGTCCGCCCTTCGAAAAAATCGGTGGCTTGGGTGGAGGTGAAGAGGCTCAGAGGGCTTGATTTAGCTGGGCTTCTTCGACTATACCCCGTGCGGTTTCACTGAATGACCCGATATGTAGGGGACTGAAACGTGAAGGGGATGATCGTCAACAATACGGTGCAGGAGTTTCACTGAATGACCCGATATGTAGGGGACTGAAACATGATTCAAAGCATCACACCTTCCCTGAAGACGCTGGGCTAGTTTCACTGAATGACCCGATATGTAGGGGACTGAAACAAGAAGACCTCCAGAAGGGCTGCAAAGGGGTGATGGTAGTTTCACTGAATGACCCGATATGTAGGGGACTGAAACTCGAGATCGAAATGTTTATCCAACGCGTCGACACCAAGTTTCACTGAATGACCCGATATGTAGGGGACTGAAACCTGCCGAAGGCAAAGAGGAAGGCAGGGGAGGCGCGGAGCGTTTCACTGAATGACCCGATATGTAGGGGACTGAAACGATGAGAGTGATACGGGCACATTTGGACCGGCATTTGTTTCACTGAATGACCCGATATGTAGGGGACTGAAACCATTCTCTTCCTTCAGACGAGGTTCAAAATAGGCTTTTGTTTCACTGAATGACCCGATATGTAGGGGACTGAAACATGTCCGACGCCAGTGGACGCAGGAGATAGAGCGCTTTGTTTCACTGGATGACCCGATATGTAGGGGACTGAAACACACCGGAAACGCCGGAAACTGGACATTTGCACTTGCGTTTCACTGGATGACCCGATATGTAGGGGGACTGAAACAAAAAATCATGTATAACTCATGACGATTGGCGGATCACAATCAAAAAAGGACATTTTTGGGCGTGACAGAAAATGACTATTACCGACATACCGGGGGTAAACCAGCTACTGCAACAGCTAGTAAAAAAATCCGAAATTGAACAGATAATTCTCTTTGGCTCACGAGCCCGAGGCGATAACGAGGAACGCTCTGACATCGACTTGGCTATTGCGGCTCCGAATGTCACGCTACATCAATGGTTCGATATAATGGATCTGGTTGAAGAGGCAGACACCCTGTACTCGTTCGATATTATCCGTTATGAAGAGGTATCTTCCACGTTAAAAGATAGAATTGCCATTGAGGGGAAAGTCTTATTTCGGCGGGGAGCAAAAAGCGATAATAAGCCGATAAGGTAAACGATAGTCAGAAGGGAAATGTAAAAAAATAGCGTTATTCTCAATAGAATGTAGCTTCGCTTGTGAGGTTAATATGGTGTTATCGTTTTTTCGGGTCGCTGTTTTTGAAATGATTTTGGAGGCTGGGAACCAAGGGTTGCAACTGCCGTCCTATAAAGGGTCAACGCTTCGAGGCGGCTTTGGCCAAGCCTTTCGTTCCATTGCCTGTTCCATGCGGCAAAAGGATTGCAGGGGGTGCTTATTAAAAAGTTCATGCCCCTATGCCTACGTTTTCGAAACGTCGCCGCCGGTAGGTTCCGAAGTGCTTCGAAATCATGAAAACATCCCTCGCCCTTTTATTATTGAACCGCCGTTGGATCAAAGAACTCTTTATCACCCAGGAGAGCAGCTTGCGTTCCGTCTGATATTGATTGGGAACGCCATTGAACTGTTGCCCTATTTTATTGTCGCCTTTCGCGAACTCGGTCAGTTGGGGATTGGGAAAGGACGAAGAACATATGAACTGGTCAAAGTGCGCATACTAGATCCAGAGAACAATAAAAAATCGCTCATCTACGAGAAAGAGAACCCTCTCATCCAATCTGCAAACATGACAATACGCGGCGACTATTATGAAAAAAGTCTGCGTGAAGAATTCAGTCGACATCAACGAGGAAGCGACAGCAATGCCAGTCAACGGGCCATGGTGCGCTATCTCACCATGACCCGAATTAAGCATGAAGACAACTTTTCACCTGCCATTGAATTCCACATGCTAGTCCGGAGCTTGTTGCGACGGATTTCGTCTTTGGCATATTTTCATCATAAAGAGCGGTTGGATTTGAATTACTCAGCTATTATTGAACAAGCTGCTAAAGTCAGAATCATAGACAACAGGACGCGTTGGGTCGATTGGGAGCGGTTTTCCTCGCGCCAAGACAGCCATGTACGCATGGGCGGCGTCGTGGGAGAAATGGTGTATGAAGGTAATATCGCCGCGTTCACCCCTTTTCTGCGACTAGGAGAACTGGTTCATGTGGGAAAAGGCGCCGTCTTTGGTATGGGGAAGTTTGAAGCAAGTCCTCTTTTATGAAAGGGGGTCAGCCGATGGAACGATCCGGCACAGTGCAATATACGGGCCATCCCTTTGTCGATGTGGGCGTGGCGGTCATGGAAATACATCTCGAAAAACCCTGTGAGGAATTTACCAAACAAGATTTAAAGGAAGCTGCGGATTGGTTGTTACGCAATTACAAGCGAGCAGACTTGAAAGGGTATCTGACGGTCCATTTCCCAAATTCGGGATGGTGCAACGCCACAATCAAAGGGGAAAAGCAAGCGGCTTATGTTCAGAAAGTCCTCCATTCCTACTCAGCCGATCCGATTGAACCACAGCGGAAATGTGCCTTTTGCGACCGTTCAGCTCAGTTCCT
Organism: Heliomicrobium gestii; assembly: GCF_009877435.1. Classification (NCBI taxonomy): domain Bacteria; kingdom Bacillati; phylum Bacillota; class Clostridia; order Eubacteriales; family Heliobacteriaceae; genus Heliomicrobium; species Heliomicrobium gestii. Next base: position 244,962 of record NZ_WXEX01000001.1, read on the forward strand.
GGCAGACCGACAGCATGTGCCGCTGCTTACCGGGGCTACTGTTATCGTCACTGCCCCAGGAGGGGTAACGGGATTGCCAGTTTGCGGCTATTGCCTGATGGCCGTCCAGTTTTACCCTCTTGCTACGATAAAAGTGGAAGGAAAACCGCTCTTCTGGTGGACGCCGGAACCAGACTTTACCCATGCGCTCGTTGAGAACCTATACGAAGAGGTGCAAAAAAACTTAGCCGGAAGCGTTGAAAAATTCGAGAGTCTGCGTTGGCCCTGCACACGGTTGCTAAGGTCGGCCGAAAAAGTGCTGGAGACGTATCCAAAGGAGAAACCTCTCGCTGATTGCATCGGCTACCATGTGACCAATTACGGTTCCGGCCCCGATTATGACCAGTACTACATTCCCAAAGAACTTCTGACGTTCTGGCAGGAGGTAAAAATCGCTTCCCAACCTGTGAGGGAAGCCCACCAGTGGGTCGTAAACACCTCTTGGGATTCGGGTAAAAAGAAAAGAGCAGGAAACAAAAGAGAAGCGGAATCAATATCCCAGGAAATAGACAAGGACAAAAGCGGCAATCGCTATTACGAAGCACTTGGACAGGCCTTTAAAAGTCCGGACTGGCATTACAAAATCCCGGATATTGTCTCCCGATTTTTCTTTCAACGGGATCCGCAACACTTTCACCGGAACAACTATGAACTATGTAAACGGTTTTTGAGAAAGGTGGGCGGCATGGATCAAAAACGACTCGACGCCATCCAAGAGGTAGCCGATTGTATCATCACCCATTTGGTGCTAGGTAACAATGAGATGAACTGGTTAAAAAATTTATACAGAAAAAATCCGGGCAACAAAGAGTTCGTCCGTTACCTTGTAAAAGTCCAAAAAAAACTATCCGAACTGGGGCACGCTTTTTCCTATCAAAAGGTACTGGATATGCTCGATATCCCTTCGGCGGAAGAGTACTGGCACAATAACATGTGGCTTGTGCGAGACTTGATGCTGATTCGCATGTTGGAACAGGTCGCGCTGCAAAAAAAGGAGATGTTGTCAGCGCTGGAGGAAGACGAATTGGATTCAGATGATCAATCGGAGGAGTGAGAAGAAATGGCCTTTTTATCCGGTGTTTTTCTTATTGATTGCCCCGCTTCGGCATTAAACAATGCAGGTAAAACCGAAGCGATCAATGCCGATAATGCAATCGCGGTCAAAAGCATCCAGACACGTGAGGGTGCCTACCCATATGTATCTGCCCAGGCTTTTCGCTATTGGTGGCGGGAGTCACTTCGTGACGTGCAAGGCTGGAGCGCTTCTCCGATCTTCCGAGAAGGAAAAATTGCTTATACCGACGCGAACCCCCTCCTGTACGCGGAAGATGATTTATTCGGTTATATGCGTGCCCAATCAACGAAAGAAGATGCTAAAAAAAAGCGTGAGGAAACAGGCTTACTAGACAAAGCAACTCCTGTAGCAGAAAAGGTCACGCTTACCCGTCAGTCACCCCTTAAAGTAAGTACCTTGGTCTCGGTCGCGCCGGTGCGGGAAATTACTAAAGATTTTGGCGTGATGGCGCGTCAAGAAGGAGCCCCCGTTCCCTTTGAGCACGAATTTTACCGCGCTGCGCTACAGGGCCTTTTCTCTGTTGATCTAGGGATGATGGGGCGTTTCTATCACATCCAGCGTACAGGATATAAACACTTGGATGGGGTTCGCGTTGAGATGGCACGGGAGATGGGACTAGAAGAATACGACGACGGAAAAGCCTATCAGCTCTCTCTGGAAGACCGTCATCAGCGGTTACAGATGCTGATGCAAGGATTCGCCAAAATCTCTGGCGGCGCCAAACAGTCCATTCACTACACCGATGTCAGTCCTCGTTTGGTGATCCTGGCCGTTGCCAAGGGCGGCAATCATCTGTTCGGCACGACTGTCGGAACATTTCCTGATGGATATAAAAGAGGACTCCCCCAAATCAAACTGGAAGCCTTGAAAGAGACGGCACGGGTCATGCGTGACGAGATCGTGAGCGGGATTTATGTGGGGCTTACCCAAGGTTACCTTGATGAGCAACGTGGTGGACTCATCGCCGCTTTGCAAGAAATTCAGGAAGGTGAAATCTATGGGTTTCGCAAGACCTTCCTCGGACATCCTCGTGAAGCGATTGAAGCATTCCTTAATGAACTGAATGAAGGAAAAGAGCAATGGCTGAGGTAATCCGGGTATTGAAGGTGCGTACCAGCGCCGTCACTGCCTCCTTTCGCTATCCCCATGTTATGGTCGGAAAGCTGCCCACCTTTGAGATGCCCCCTCCGGCGACCATCTATGGACATCTCTGCGGCGTCCTCGGTGAATGGTTTGATCCGAGAGGCTTGGCCTTCGCCTATACCTTTACCTATAAACAGTTGGCGGAAGACATCGAATTAGGCCATATTGTCGAATATGCTTCCGGTCGCAATGAAAAAAGTCTGGGCGGCCTTCCCAAAAATGTGGAGGGGAGCATGAACCCGCAACGCAGGCAGTTTTTGTTCCATCCGGAGATGACCTTGTATCTATCCGGTCCTACCGAACTCTTGGAACGGTTGCAGAAGCACTTTCTATCGCCGGTTTTTGCGCTGGTGTTAGGAAGAAGTCAAGATCTTGCGACCTGTCACACCGCCGAATTTGTGGAACTAACTCGCTCGGATCGGGCCTTTTATTCGCATACGCTCCTCCCATGGTCTTTGCGGCCCTCCGTTTTTTCTGGCCGTCCGGTGTACATGCCCAAGTGGATCGATTATCGACGGATGCGGGAAGCGCGTTTTGAGCGATATCTGGAGATCGGAAATCGCCCGCTGCGGATCTTTGGGGAAGGGCAGGAAGAGGATATCCTGGATCGCACCCCTTTTGCCAAAATCTGGGCCGATGATTCCGAGATGAAGAACTTTTTAAGCCGTACGTTGCCGCGTGGGATCTGGTTTCATCCGTTGGGAGATGATGAGGCGTGTTGAATCCTGTGCCGACCGAGGAGACGCCAAAGATCCTGAAAACGCTTTGGGCCAAGTCACCGGCTGTTCCGAACCAATCTGGGCTTGGCTTGCTTGAGCATACCTTTGATGTTGTGAAGCAGGTGAGGGAGTATATCCGTCTCTATCAAAAAGAAATCGAGACGGCGGAGTTCAATATGAAGCGGGTGCTGTTGTACGGCGCTTTGTTGCATGATCTCGGAAAAGCCCACCCCTCATTTCAATCTCAACTGCGAGGCGGTTCCCGATGGGGACACCGGCATGAAGTGCTTAGCCTTGCCTTTATGGGACTGCTGGATGTTCCAGCCCCTGAAGCCGGGTACCTGGCCGCAGCGATTGCGCTTCATCATAAAAATTGGTCTAATTTCGTAGAGGGGAGCGGCGGCTCCCCCTGTTACTTTCAGTCCGCTTGTTCGTGCGCGGAGCACCAAACTATTCGGGAATTGGTGGAAGGACTGCCCTCTGACATCATCCAAGCGGTGAGATGGTTGCTCGCCTCAGCGGAATCGTTGATTCTAGCCGCAACAGGGGAACGAATCGCAGGGTATTCCGTCCGCCATGAACCGCTATCCTTAGAAGAAAGCATCTGGCAGGGCCTACAACACATCGAGTCCCTCATCAAAGGATGGGAACGGAGCAACGGTCCTCGAAGACCTCGCAGTGTGGATGAAAAAGCCGTCTATTTCGGAATTATCGTAAGAGGCCTGATGATTTCAGCGGATCACCTCGCGAGCGCCAAGCCCACAGAACTGGATGCTGGTTTTTCAGGGACCTCTCAAGTGCTCAGTGCGATTCAGCGATCGGAGTCGGAGCTTTATCCCCATCAAAAAGCGATGTTGAATCACAGCGGAAACGCAGTGATGATTGCGCCAACGGGCTTAGGAAAAACGGAAGCCGCCCTGTTGTGGGCGGCTAAACAGCGAGAGGAGGGGAGTTGCGGTCGCATTCTCTTTTTGTTGCCCTACCGGGCCAGCATGAATGCCATGGCGACGCGTTTTCAGAGGACTTTTGGCGAGGGTTCCACGTCGGTGGTCCACGGGAAAAGCTTGTTGCAGATGTACCTTAAACTGCTCGAACAGGAGTATAGCGCCGATGAGGCGGTGGCCTTAGCAAAGCAGAAGGAAAGCTTTGCCCGGTTAAATACGTCGTATATCCGTGTGTGTAGTCCCTATCAATTGATTCGTCTCTTTTTTGATCCGAAAGCATATGAGGCTGGGATCATGACGGCACTAAACGGTCAGTTGGTGTTTGATGAGATCCACGCTTATGAGCCTGCCATCACGGCGCGATTGTTGGTGACCGCAAAATATCTCCACGAAAAGTTTCATGCGCGTCTGTTGTTCATGAGCGCTACCATGCCGAGTCACTTGCTTGCGTTGTTGTACGAGATGTTTCCCGATATACGTCCACCGATCTGTCCGCCTGATACCATGCTTGCTGGTATTGTCAAGCACAGACTTTCCTTATTTCCGTCTCATTCGTTGTCGTCAGAATCGGTGGAGGCGATGGTGAACGCTGCGCGACATGGTTCTGTGTTGGTGGTCGTGAATACGGTTAACCGGGCGATTGAACTTGCAACATTGCTCCGGGAAAAGGTTGAAGACGTAGTCTTGATCCATAGCCGTTTTTGCGGACGCGATCGGGTGGAGAAGGAAGCTGAGATCTCGCCTAGACCGGGAAAGATACTGGTAGCCACGCAAGTGGTGGAGGTATCTTTGGACATTGACTATGACACGGGTTTTTTTGAATTGGCGCCCTTTGAGGCGTTGATGCAGCGACTGGGGAGGGTGAATCGGAAGGAGCTAAAAAAGATTAAGAGGGCAGCTCTTGTTTATGTTTTTTCATCCTTCGAAAATCCAACCGTATCCGCCTATTACCCTTATACGAAGGAACATTTAGAACAAGTATTGGCGGTGTTGCGGGACTTTTTGGCCGAAAATGCGGCAGGTGAAATCAGTGAGTTGAAGAAGATGACTCTGCTTGATAAGACCTATCCTGAGGCACTTAGGGATGAGTTAACAACGGAGATTCGCAATGTGTCGATTGACTTTAAACAGGCCTTCATTCAGCATGTTAGGCCGTTTGGGGTAAAAAGCTATGCAGAAGTTCAACGGCTACACCAAGAGTGGGAACGGTTCTTTGATGGATACGTGGTTCTTCCGGAAATACTTTTCGAGGAAGCCGAACAATGCCAAAACATATTAGGCTTAAACCAACTGATGGTTCCGATTTCAGGGCGACTGTTTAACCAAATGTTAAGAGTGGGGGCGGTTCGATGGAATAATCACTTTAATGTTTTTACAGTCTCTATGCCCTACAACAGACGCAGTGGGTTGGAATTAGATAGGGACTGGGACTATTGTAAGTAGCGTCTTAAACACAGTGTTCCCTTCGTGGCCTCTGAAGGCGTGTTGTTTATGTTAGCGTCCCTGCCGTCTCATAGGGCAGGCCGAAGCGCGCTATCTTCTGCCGCAACCGCGACTGATTCAACGCCCGGATCTCCTGTTGGAAGCGGTTCGATCGTGCCTTGAGATCCTTCAGCGGAAAGGCGTTCAAACCCATCTCCAGGGAGGCGAATAGATGGCGACGGCCGGCGGTCACGTCGGGCGAGAGCGAGGCGTAAAGGTCTGACCCAGCCATGTAGTCCAGGATCTTAATATTGACCTGATCGAGGGGGACCTTGCGGATGTAATCGAAGGTCTGCGCCATCGTCCCCTCCGTCTCCATGGGGGCGCCGATGATGAAATTGCCGACCGTGTAAATCCCAAGTTTGTCGGCAGTGTGGAGCAGGCTGGCCGTCTTTTCTAGATCGATTTTTTTGTCATAAAAGGCCTGAATCTCCGGGCAAGCCGTCTCGATGCCAAAACTAATCAGCGATACCGAAGCAGCTTTTGCCAGGCGAAGGAATTCTTCATCGATATACACCCAACTGCTCAAGGCGATCTTCATGCCCCGCGTCATCCCCGCATCGGCCAGCCGAGTAAGGAGCGCCTTGGCACGGGGCAGGTGAAAGCCAAAGTTGTCATCGGCCACCCACACGTTTACATATCCGCGCTCTTGGAGGTGAGCGAACTCGCGAGCGCTGTAGTCAACAGAGTGCTCCCGGTAGGCGCTGTCCCAGCCTTTTCGCTGACAAAAGCGACACCTGTTCCGGCAGCCGCGGCTCGTCTGAATAAGGGTGGACTTAGCCAAGTGCGGCTGGCGCCGCAGGCTGCCGCCATGCTCTACAAAGGGGGAAAGCATTTCCCGGTCGGGAAAGGGCAGGCAATCGAGGTTGTCCAATAAGCTCGGCAACGTGTCAGGTACGGCACTCCCCGCCAGGAGCGCTGCCACGACCGTCGTGATTGCGGCTTCTGGCTCGCCGGTAAAGGTAAAATCGGCCGATTCGACCTTGCGCGGAAAGAGGGCGCAGTCATAGCCGAAGGCGATGACCTTCACCTGTGGGTGGCTTTGCTTGACAAAAGCTGTCAACGCCTCGGCGCTGCCCAGGTTTTGGGCGCGTTTTAAGGGAAAACTGTCAAACTCGATGACGGCCACATCGGTTCTAACCAACTGCTCCGCCAGCGCCGTCATATCGAACGCTTCGACGGAGTAATCGTTGAGGCGCACCGAGTGACCCGCTGCTTTCAAGATGGCCGAGAGGTAGAGCAGGCGTAGGGAAAAGCCGAACCGAGCGTCCTTCGTCTCTTCTGGCTGGGGGTAGATGAGCAGGATGTCAGCCATCGGCCATATCTCCTGCATACGTTACCCCTTTTTGTACCGGTTCGCCTTTACGCGGCGCGTTCTTTGTGACACCCAGTTTCAATAGTTGCGTCATGGCATAAAGCCCCCAGGAAGCGCCATCTTCGATCTCGTGGAACCTCCAGATCCCGCTGGGCAGTTGGCGCGACACGAGCCAGTGGAAGCCCTTTTCAAACACTGCTGGCTCGACCTTCTTAGGATACTGGAGCAGGCCCAGCAGGGCGATGCTGGTGCAAAAAACATCGGTGTCGACGGGGTGAGACTTCCAGGGCGCAAAACCGCCGTCATCCCTCTGGTTGTCTGCCAGCCAACGCACCGTCTCATCGATGAGCCCTTCTGTCCACGGCTCATAGGCATTTCGCCGGAAGGCCATCAAGGTGTAGGCGGCCTTGTAGGTGAGAGAGTTTTTCTCAGAGATCCAGAGCCGCTCCAGGGAGGCCAATGTGTCCGGCGTCGCCAATTCCGGCAGGAGATAGAGGAGCGCCCCGGCCACGGGGATGCGGCTGATATCGCGGCGGGAACGGCCCCACAACCCTTCTGGCGTCTTGTGGGCCTGTAGATAGCGAAGTCCCTTTTCAATCGCCTCGGAGTATCGATTGGCTTCGATCTGTTGTAAAAATACCACATTCCAGAAGGTGTCGGCGACTCCCGCCCAACCCCCGTCATCATGTTGCTCTTCCAGGCAACGTGTCACGACTGGCTGGGGGATCGAGTTGGGTGACATGCCGCTCATGATCAGGAGGGCCGCCGTCTTGGTGATGCGCTTTAGCTCAATCTTTTTTCCGTTCATCTCGGCAACCATGTTTTTGAGCGAGCCTGTTGCCCGAATAATGTTTTTCAGATATGTCATCGTTCATCTCCATGCATGTCGTAATGCCATTAATGCTTGTGATGCCTGTAATGTCCGTCGTGACCGCGCCGTCATCGTGTGGATGCGTTTCGGAAAAGGTCATGTCCCGGTAGAACAGGTGGATTTGGCGGATGTTCGTGCAACCGAAAAGCCACATAAACAGCCGCTCCACGCCGAGTCCGAAGCCGCTGAGGGAAAAATTCGTGTAAGGCATCATACGCAGGTACCAGCCGAGCTGGCTTTCTATGTTCGCTCGTTTCAGCTTCTGCCGCAGCAGCGCCATATCTGTCTGCTTTTCATTGCCCTCTGCCGCCTCACCCACGCCGGGAAGGAGCAGGTTAAAGGACAGGGTATGTTCCCCGTCGACGGGCTTGGCCATCCAGGAACCGAGCGACCGGGGAAAATGGACGACAAAGAGGGGACCCCGTTCGGCGATCTCCCGCTCCCGCTGGCCGAGGCCCTTTCCACCGAAGCAGTACCGCGCCGCCAGTTCCCGGTAGTCGATGACGGGAAAAGGGGCTGCTGTTACCGCCTTAGCATCGATTGCCATAGCACTGGCGAATTCACTGCGAGCGAAGTCACCGACCACATCTTTGATCAGCCCTTCCAGGGCGGCCATGACGCTGGTTATCGTCTCGTTGACGGCGGCCACCTCCAGCATATCGAACTCAGCCAAGTGCCGGTTCGTCTTCGACGGTTCAGCGCGAAAACAGCGCTGGAGGGAATAGGCGCGGCCCAGTTGGGCGGTGTACACATTCAGGTAGAGGGCGTTGCTCGTCGTCAGCCGAGCCGACTTGCCGAAAAAGTTGGTGAGGAAGGCTTCTTTTTTATGAGCGCCCGGGTGGATCGCCGGGAGGCGGACTTCTGCAAAACCGTGCTCGCCGAGACGCAGGCGCAATCGGTCGAGGAGGAGGCTGTAGGCACGGAGGGCTTGCAATCGCTCCTCCGGCCAGGTGCCGCCCTCAGTCCGCTCCAGGGTTTCCGACTGGTCGACGATATGCAGTTCACCCGCGCACTCGCGGACGGCAAAACGGCAGTAGTCGTTCCGCTTCGTCGCCCGGATCCGGGCGAAGGCCTCCGCCGCCGTTTCGTCGCGTCGGCAGAGTAGCTTCACCCGCCGGTTCTGGGCCAGCACGTCAAAGAAGAGGATACCCCCAATGTCGCGGGCGGCCAGTACCCGGCCTTCCAGCCCAGTTATGGTCTCGGCCGCATTCACTTTCGTATCATCGGGCGTCATGATCTTTTCTCCAGTAGAGAATCTTCCCGTTGGGCGAGCGTTTCACCACTTGAAAACCGAGTCGTTCCTGTAAGCGGATGACGGCGCTGTTGTCAGCAAAGGTCTTCGACTCGAGGTAGCTGAATTTCTGCTCGGCCATCTGCAAGAGCCGTTCCCCGCACCGCTGGCCCCGACGGTCGCGGTGGACGATGATCTCTTCGATCATGGCGCCGTTATCGCTTCGGCCGCTCTCCCGGAGAAAACCGGCGAGGCCCCTGTCATCTTCCAGCAGGTAGATGTGTCGCTCATCGCGGATGTTGGCTTTGATCAGGTCAAGCTTCTTATCAAGGGCGAGGAACTTGCGTTCCTGTGGCGTCAACGTCTCAAAGAGCGCCCAGATTGTTTCTCGGTCAGACCGGAAGGAGCGACGGATCCAGGAACCCTCCCAGAAGAGCCGCTTGGAGTTGGCAAAGAGGATCTTTTCCTTATCGGCGTCAGCGATGGGTGCTTCGGTCACCGTCGCGAGTTCGGAGGGGTAAATGTCCTCGCCCTCCTGCGAGTAGGGGTAGTCGGAACCGAAGAGGATCCGGTCAGAGCCGATCTGGTTCACCATATCGGCTATAGTCTGGGGAGCGCGGATGGTGGAGGTGTCGAAGTAGAGGTCATCATAGCCTTTCAGCGCGGGGAGAATCAGATCGGCTACATCAATCCCGGTGAAGGGCCATTTCCGGCCCGAGTGAGCTAGTATGATTTTCAGTTTAGGGAAATCCCGCTTGAGCATACGGATCTTCTCAACTCGCTCCTTCATATGGGGGTGGATGAGGAGAATAAGGCCCTTCTGCTGCAACAGGTCGTACAGGGGGGCGTAGACCTTGGGGTCTTTAGCTCCCGTCACGTAGAAATGTTCCTTCACGCCCCGGAAGGGAGCCCCCTGGGAAAATCGTTCCGAAAGCTCCGGTGAAATAAGGGCGAATGGGATCATGAGTTCCTGGTTTTTTGCGTAAGCGTTGAGAATGTAGTCGTTCGCTTTGTTGATATCGGAACTAAGCAGGGCATAGGGAAAGACGACCGCCTTAAAGACGCCCTGTTTCTGGGCCAGGCGAGCGAAGCGCTCCCCGGTGTTGTTGTTGTCGTTGAGGTGAACGGGGAGTTTGTCAGCCTTGGTTGTGTTGTTTTCGATGATCCTTTTTTTACCAAGGTGGACGTGGGTGTCGAATATTTTCATATTTATCACCTAATCACGAAGATTCATACTTCCAATTTCTTTTTTTACGTGTTCTATAATTTCCATATCTTTTGGAAAACCTCGTCCGGACATCTCTAGTTGCTCCTCTTTTAGTTTACGCATAAAAAATACTTTGTCTTTGTAGTAAATCAATCTTGAAACTGCTTCTTTTAAAAGAGCTTCAACTTTTGTTTTCACCTTGTCTGAGTATGAGTTGTAATTCTTATAATACTCTATTCTTGCCAAATCCCATGGTATATTATAGTCGCTGTCGAGTTGTTTTGCAGCATCGTTTAAGTAGGACTCAGCAAGATCCAAATATTTATGAGCTTCTTCTTCACTTTTTTCGTCTGCTTCAATCTCGCTTTTTTTGTATAGCTTAATTTTTGCCAATTCTATAAGTACAACAGCTAGGTTACTTTTAGTCTGTGCATTTTCTTCGCTATCTCTTAACTTAAGCGATTTCTTATAATATTGCGCTGATTTTTCAAGAAACTCTTCTTTACCATCATATTCTTTGTTTTTATCATACTTCACTTTAAATAACTGTCCAAGCATGTGATATAGATATGGTTCGACCAATGAGTTAGACTGGAAAGGATACTCTTTTTCTATTTTTAAAAATATCTTCTCTGCATTTTCGATATCTTTTTTGGTAGGATTTTCGGTTAGTAGGTAGTGAGCTACAAGTATCTCCATCCATGGAATTTCATCGCTATCCTTCATTATGGTATTTTTAAATTTAATAAGTTTATTCCTTTGTTCATCGGTCAAATTCAACTTAAAAGATGATTTTACATCTTCGTTTTCCTCAATTATGTCTCTTGCTGTCTTGGTAAACTCCTTTCTGCTATACAATTCAACTATTTTATTCTCTATTTCTTTGTATCGTTCCGTCTGTTTTTTTAATTCTCTAATTGTATTCCAAGTGGTAACTCCAATAATGCCAACAAAAACAGCAACCGCGGCAAACAATGACGAATAAAAAGCATTTAAATTTGAGACGGTTAAAAAGTTTTCTACCTTCTCATTTTGTAAAGTTTCAATTTTCTTTAGAACATCAATTAATTCTTTCATCTCATCTTCTTTAATGTAATGCACCATATACTCTTGGTATTTTTCCTTGACCTGATATTGGGTTACTCCTTCAACGTTAAGATATATGTACTTCGGGGTTTGAGGAGAGTGATAATTGTATAGCCAATAACCTGAATAAAAGGCAAATAATATTGCAGCTACTACAGACAAATAAAGTAATGGATATTTTATCCCTTCCCATATATGGTGCATTATTTTATCAATCTTTTTTATAAAACTATTCATTATACGGGAAAGTCCTATTTTTTCTTCAAGAGTATATTTTTTCATTAATACATACTCCCTGTTCAATATTAAAATTATAGGAGATCGAAAAAATCGATCTCCCTAAGCCAACAGCCTATCAATTACAATTACAATTCGTACATCCGAAGCACCATTTCCCCTGGTTGAACTCTTCCCAGATCTCCTTCGTGAATTTCATTTCCTTGTCCTCTTCGAGCACGGGAGCCTGGTATTCCTTCTTCTGATCCAACGACTACTCACCTCCCGATATTAATATGCCCTTGTCCAAGCAGGAGTCGATCAAGGTGAGGAAGTCACGATCGATCGTCTGTGCGTCGGCACGGTACTCAGACTTCAGGCGAGATAGGATTGCATCAACGGTGGTGACACCGTCGAAAAGGGAGAGCATGTCATAGCTGACCTCGTTGAGGCGGAACATGGAACCGTCTTCGATATTGAAAAGGTAAAAACGGGCTTCCTGAAAATCGCCCTTGAACAGGCTAAAGCGGTCGGCGAGCTTATAGACCTTATCTGCCATCCCATCTCCTGCTTTCCGGTAATCTCTTTATCGCCAGCACTGCGGGTCTTCAGCCATCACATCACCGTTTATGGTGTAGGCGATGGCCCGACAACCGCCGCAGTTGCCCAGCGTCGGACAACCATGGCACTTACCCTGAAGCAGGTGCTTGTTGCGTAGCTTCCAGAGCGTCTGAGAGGTGTACCAGATTTTGAACAGCCCATCAGTCAAAACGTTGCCTAGGGGGATCTCCATCCGCCGGCAAGGGAGGGCGGTTCCGTCGTGGAGAATGCAGAGGCTGGAGAGACCGACTGGGCAGAACCCACCGATGTGCTCATCGATCAGATTCCAGAGGGGCCGGGAGACGCGTATCTTCAATTTGGAAGTTTTTTCCGCCTCCAGCTTCTTGCGGTAGATGCGCTTATAGATCGCCTGCAGCGTTTCCACTTCAATGAACAGGCGTTGCCGGTCGTCGTCGTTCATCGGCGTCACCCGCTCGATAGTCAGGGCGTCGACGCCGAGTTGCTGGGCCAGGTCGATGACGCCTTCCGCCTCGTCTTGGTTTAGGCGGTGCAAGGTGAACATGAGACTGACGGTGAAGCCCTTCACTTTCAGCCGCGCGATCCCTTCCAGGGCGCGGGCATAACTTCCCGATCCGCGAACCTTGTCATGGGACATCTCAGTTGCCCCGTCGATGGAGACTTGGATCTCCTTTAGTTTATCGTAAGCCTGCAGGCGGTCGACGATGCTGTCGTCGATCAACGTACCATTGGTGAGAATGCCGATCCAGTTAAAGTGCTCGGAACTGTTGAAGCGCTCCAGTAAATCACAGAGCAGATCCTTACGCAAAAAAGGTTCGCCGCCGGTCAGGGATATCCTGCCCCGTTTCCCCCATTTCGACAAAGCGTTGTCCAGGTGGAGGGCGATCTGGAAGATTTGTTCTCGGGGCAGTTCTTTCGTCGCATAACCCTGCTGGTAGCAGTGAATACAGCGCAGGTTGCAACTTTCGAGAAAGTGCCACTGAAAATAGAATCCTTCTTCGGCGGCGGGGATGCTTGCAGGTATACATGGATTCATTACATTTTCGTTCAAATTCCCTGTCTCCCCGTTCAAAAATAGGCTACATAAATCGTATCGTAGATCCTACGCACTTTCAAGAATACAAAATTAATCTAGGTGGGTGGTTACAAGCATACCATTTGACATTTTACTTTTTTGTTCATAAATAAATTTAAAATATAAAGGGTTGTCTAGACATACGAGTGAATAGCATGAGTTAAAATATGGAAAATTACTAATAATGACTCCTGGAGGTGATCCCATGAAACCCCTCGACCTCATCCTCGACTCCCCCGAGTCAGAAAAACAACATATCATCCTCTCCAACTTCGGCGCCAGCCTGGGCAAGAAGAGCGGGCGGCTCGTCGTTCGGGAAAAGGGCCAGATCGTCACGGAGGTTCCCTTTGATCAGGTGGAGCAGGTGACGGTGATCACCTCGGGCGCGTCGCTCTCTACGGATGCCATTGAAGAGTGCGTCCGCCACGGCATCGAGATCAATCTTCTCGATTTCCGGGGAACGCCCTATGCCAAGCTGTTCGCGCCGGGATTGACGGCCACCGTGAAGACCCGGCGGGAGCAGTTGCTGGCGTTCAATGATCAGCGCAGCCTTTTTCTGGCCAAGTCCTTTGTTCGGGGCAAGATTCAAAACCAGATCAACACGCTGAAATACTTCGCCAAGTACCGCAAGTCGGCCCGCCAGGAGGTCTACGCCTATTTGCAGGACGCTGCCATTTTGATGGAAAAGAACCTGCAGGAACTGACCGGCGTCGACGGGCTCAACATTGATGCTGTGCGCGGACCGCTCATGTCGGTGGAGGGACGGGCGGCGACGCGTTACTGGGACGCCGTGGCCTTTTTATTGAAGGGCTATGTGGAATTTCCCGGCCGGGAGAATCGCGGGGCGACCGATCCGGTGAACTCGCTGCTCAACTACGGCTATGCGGTGCTGGAGGCTCGGGTGCTGGGCGCGGTGCTGCAAGCTGGGCTGGATCCCTATGCCGGCTTTTTGCATGTGGACCGTCCGGGAAAGGCGAGTCTCGTCTATGACTTCATTGAAGAGTTTCGCCAGCCGGTCGTCGACCGCCCGGTCTTGGCGATGGCGATCGCCGGTGTAGAGATTGGCATGGAGGCGGATCGGCTCGGCGATGGGACGAAGCGGGAGTTGCTGGAGCGGATTACGCAGCGGCTATCGGCGTCGGAGCGGTTTGACGGCAAAAAGTATCCCTTGCAGGCCATTCTGCTCCGGCAAGCCCGCCGGATGGCCTCGTACCTTCGGGGCGATCAGAAGTACAAGCCCTTTGTCTGCGGCTGGTGACGATGAAGACGCTCGTGATTTATGACATTGAAATCGATAAGGTGCGCGTGAAGATTTCCGAGCTTTGCAAGGACTATGGGCTGAAGCGGATTCAGTACAGCGCCTTTTTCGGGGAGTTGAATACGAACCGGCGCGAGGAACTTCGCCAGCGGATCAAAAAGGCGTTGGGACAGACGGTCGGGCGGATTCACTTTTTTCCGATCTGTGACAAGGATTTGCGCCTCGTCGCGCAGGTAATGAATCTGCCGGAGGTGTTGATCGACGGCGCCGACGGAGAAGCCTCATGCTGACGTTGAAGGTGACCGATATCAACCAGTACGTGTATTGCCCGCGCATCCCCTATTTTACGTATGTACAACCGCTGAAGCCGCGACCGACGCCGAAGATGGATTTTGGCAAGGAGGCCCATACACGGCTGGACAAGCTGGAAAAGCGGCGCACCTTGGCCGCCTATCCCGAGTTGGAGGCGGGAGAACGCAAGTTTCACACGTACATTCACTCTGCCCGGCTTGGGCTGGAGGGAAAATTGGACTTGCACCTGGTTCATCGCGGAGAGATTTTTCCGGTTGAATTCAAGTCCACGTCGCGACGTCCGGGGCTCAATCACAAGTACCAGTTGACCGCCTATGCCATGTTGTTGGAGGAGCAATATCGGAAGCCGGTGCGGCGGGGCTATTTTAAACTGGTCAATCCCCTGGCCGACGGGGCGCGTCCGGAAAAAAGCGAGATCACCTTGCCGGTGGAGATCACTGTGCCGATGCGCGACTTTGTCAAGGATGTGTTGCGGCGCATTCGGGCGATGGTGACGCAGGAGAGTTTGCCGTCGCCGAAACGGCCGGGAAACCGGTGCCGAGACTGTGAGTACCGCATTTACTGTTTGGATCTGGGCGATTTGGCGCGCTAGCCGGAGGAGCTAGAAGGATGGCGTGACAAGCATGGCCTCGACGGATTCTGGCGCAAAAGCGCGGAGGGAGTGTGACAGATGTACTTTTTGTCTGATGAGGAGCGAAAAAAACTGCTCCATTATTACCTGCCGAAGGCGAGGCGAGAGGGTGTGGCGGAGGAACTGCGGGGCTGGAATTGGTCACAGCCGCCCTTGTCTCCTGTATACGATTGCCCATTGGGGGTCTTTGAGGTGGCGAGCGGCTATTGCAGTTCCTCCCGTGATGTGTACCTTCGCCGGGTCGAGGGCGCCCGGAGCCAGCCGAACGGCGCCATGTTTCAAGGCGCGTTGCTGCACGGGCTGATTGCCCGGCTTGTCGTGGCGACGAAACGGTTGATTTACGGGGAGGGTGTCGACGGCTATCGGGAGATCCTGCGCAAGCTGCAAGCGATGACCGTCTCGGATCTGCTCGATGCGAGCGCATTGGCGGGATTGGCGGCTCTGGCGGAAGCGGAGCGGCAGGATCTGGAGCGCAAGAGTCAAGTGTTGTTGGAGTTCGAGCGGGGAAGGCTCATTGCGAGGTTACAGGAGGCGCTGGTCAAGCAACCTTACATCGGTGAGGACGCGCTTTCGGCCTTGGCCGTTCCGGTGGTGGTCGAGCAAAAGCTGGACGGATCCTTTTTGGGGCTGAGCCCCCATTTGAGCGCTGACGCCTATAACATCGGTCAACCGATGATTGTGGAGGTGAAGTTTGGCGAGCCCCGCGATTTTCACCGGTTGGCTACGGCTGGGTATGCCCTCGTGATGGAGGCGGTCTATGAGCATCCCGTCGATGTGGGCTGTCTCGTCTATGCAACTTTTAAGGGGGACCGGGTAATCATCCGGCGGGATATCCACTTGATCGACGACGAACTCCGCCAATGGTTTGTTGAGGCGCGGGATGAGAAGGCCCGGATGATTTATGAGGAGATCGATCCAGGGCTCGCCAAGGATTGTCCGCAAGCCTGTCCTTTTGCCAGTCGTTGTTCGTAACAGAAATCGGCGATTGTTGCCGGGCGCGCGCTGGGGTACAATAGAATTGATGGTTTCCAAACTATGGTGTTTTCGCAAAGGGTAGGGGGTTTCGTGCAGAAGTCGACCTTTCGAAAAAATGGGTGGTTTTTATGGAGGTGATGAGGCTGGGAAGGCCTGATTTTAGAGGCTTTTTTCGGCCTAACCCCGTGCGGTTTCACCGAATGACCCGATATGTAGGGGACTGAAACTAGACAAAACCCTTATCGCGCCAGCCGAACCGGTCAGTGTTTCACCGAATGACCCGATATGTAGGGGACTGAAACAGCCTGGAACAAGTAAAAAGGTGGCTGCAACTCCCAAGGTTTCACCGAATGACCCGATATGTAGGGGACTGAAACGGGAGATAGGTATAGCGCCCATCTCCCACAGGTGCGTGTTTCACCGAATGACCCGATATGTAGGGGACTGAAACGCGGCTGCACGGCCAGCGTGAAGCGGATGGTCGTCTGTTTCACCGAATGACCCGATATGTAGGGGACTGAAACGAGGCAAAGGACGAAACCAGCACGGCCGCCGTGATGGC
Source organism: Heliomicrobium gestii (assembly GCF_009877435.1). Taxonomy (NCBI): domain Bacteria; kingdom Bacillati; phylum Bacillota; class Clostridia; order Eubacteriales; family Heliobacteriaceae; genus Heliomicrobium; species Heliomicrobium gestii. The sequence goes on from NZ_WXEX01000001.1 coordinate 261,682, forward strand.
GTTTCACCGAATGACCCGATATGTAGGGGACTGAAACCTTTACTAAGCACGGTGTAGGTTTCTCCGTGAATCGTGTTTCACCGAATGACCCGATATGTAGGGGACTGAAACATGAAAGCCTCAACCGCTACCGGACTATCGCCGCAGAGTTTCACCGAATGACCCGATATGTAGGGGACTGAAACAACGCCGATATTCATTTCTCGCGCCGCCTGCTCCTGGGGTTTCACCGAATGACCCGATATGTAGGGGACTGAAACTGATGCGGTCGAGGATAGCGAGGTTGGCTTCCCGCAGTGTTTCACCGAATGACCCGATATGTAGGGGACTGAAACTCCCAGAGAATCTAGGAGCTATTATAGACGCCTGGGAAGTTTCACCGAATGACCCGATATGTAGGGGACTGAAACGATTTTATGTCAGCGTGACCAATATGATTTGATGCTTGTTTCACCGAATGACCCGATATGTAGGGGACTGAAACAGCGTTTCGCAAAGTTCTCTGTTCGTCGGCGGCTGTCGAGTTTCACCGAATGACCCGATATGTAGGGGACTGAAACGGAACACGGATTTCGTCAGGCGGACAATTTCCGTACCGGTTTCACCGAATGACCCGATATGTAGGGGACTGAAACACTGTTTACCTTGTGCAGCTTTACCGTGCCTTTGCCGTTTCACCGAATGACCCGATATGTAGGGGACTGAAACGTTCTGTCCCCGGAAGCATCCACCTGGCCGAGATAGTCGTTTCACCGAATGACCCGATATGTAGGGGACTGAAACGTAACTTGGCAAACATGGCCCTTCGCCAGCAGCGGTAGTTTCACCGAATGACCCGATATGTAGGGGACTGAAACGAGCCGCAGTAAACTGCGCCGCCTGCTCGCCGGTCACGGTTTCACCGAATGACCCGATATGTAGGGGACTGAACAGGGGCGAGCCCCTTGTGCCCAAAGACACATAAATTCCTGCCAGTAAAAAGGGAATCCCCCCAACGCCGTCGAACCCTTCAACCAATATGGTTGTAGGAAGGTGATTGGGGTGCTGAAAAGAGGGATTCTGCTCGCTCTTGCGTTTTTGCTCTCCCTTTCCCTTGTCGGTTGCGGCGGTCCGTCGAGCGGTGGATCGAAGTCTCTGATCGTGCAGGACAATGGCGCTGGTCAGCAGGCCGAGACCCAGAAGGCGACGCCGAAGAAAAAAATTGCCCTCGTCATGAAGACCCTGACCAATCCCTTCTTTATAGAGATGGAAAAAGGAGCGCGTCGCGCCGAAAATGAGCTGGGCGTCAACCTGATCGTCAAGGTGGGGGCCAAGGAAACCTCCATCGCGCAGCAGATCGCCATCGTCGATGAACTCATCGGCGACAAGGTCGACGCCATCGTCATCGCTCCCGGCAGTTCCACTGAACTCATCCCGGTCCTCAAAAAGGCCCAAGACGCGAAAATCCCCATCGTCAACATCGACAATCGCCTCAACCCCAAACTGTCTCAAGAGTTGGGCCTTGTCGACGTGCCCTTTATCAGCGTCAACAATGAACAAGGCGCTTACCTGTCGGCGAAGACGATCAGCGATAGGATCAACCGGCCGACGGAGGCGATCATTCTCGAGGGGATCCCGGGCGCCGACAACGGCGAACAACGCAAGCGCGGGGCGCTGCGGGCCTTTGAAGAGAATCGGAACATCCGGGTTGTCGCCTCGGAGACGGCCAACTGGAAGATCGACGAAGGCCACGATGTGACCGCCAAGCTCTTTGAACGGTATCCCAATATCGGCGCCATTTTCTGCGCCAATGACATGATGGCCCTCGGCGCTATCCAGTACCTCGATAAAGCGAAGAAAATGGGCGTTCTCGTCGCCGGCTATGACGCATTAGATGAGGCGAAGAAGGCTATCCGCGCCGGCAAGCTGCTGGCGACCATCGACCAGCAGGCCGACCTTCAGGGCTACAGAGGGATCCAATATGCCTACAAAGCGATCGAGGGCGAGAAAAATCCGCCGGAAACGATGGTCGATGTCAAGGTGATTCATGCGGGCAACGTGGAATAGGGCGGGGCGGTAGGAACGGGAAATGATGAACAAATCGCCGAGCCTGAACATTACCCAAAAATTCATCATCTATCTGCTGTTGATGAGCATCATCCCCCTGGTCGTGGTGGGGATGGTCTCTTTCAGCATGTCCAAAAGGATCATCCAAGAAGAGGTCAGCGCCTACACGCGCGAGTTGATGAGCAACCAGCGCGACTACATGGTGCGGATGCTGGAAGAAGTGGAGAGCCTGATCGCCAACATCTCCAGCATTGAAGACATCAAAGCGGTTGTCGATGATCGCGAGAAACGTCCTGACGACTACACCGGTTTGGCCACACAGGCGAAGATCGGCTACATCCTGAGCGGCTACACCAACCTGAAAGGCCTCGTCTCCATCGACATCTTTTCCCTCTCCGGCGCTCACTACCATGTGGGGGACACCCTCAATGTGCAGGCGATCCGCACAGAACTGAAAAACCAGATCTTTCAGCAGGTCTTGCAGTCCGACAAATCGGTCCTTTGGACTGGCATCGAAGACAATGTCAACGCCAATTCCAAGCACAAAAAAGTCATCACGGCGGCCAAGGTGCTCAAGATTTTTGACAGTGTGACGATGCGCGAAAAACCGATCGGCTTGCTGCTGGTCAACTACAGCGTCGACTCTTTTTACGATCACTTCATCCAGACCAACTTCGGCAAAGACGCCTTTATGATCATCGTCGACAGCAAAGACCGGATTGTCTTTCATCCCCATAAAGATAAAATCGGCAGTCAGATCAACCCTGAACTGTTGCGGGCTTTTAACGGCGATATCCAGACTTTTGACGAAACCATTGACGGCCAGGAGATGTCGGTCACCTTCAGCCGGTCACCCATGAACAACTGGAAGCTGATCAGCTTCATTCCCATCGACAAACTGACGGCCCGGACGAGCGATATCCGGAACAGCATCCTCTTGGCGCTGGCCCTCTCCATCGCCTTCGCCCTCTTTTTCGCCGTTCGCTTCAGCCGGCAGAACGTCAAACCCATCAAAGAGATCACCCGGCTCTTTCAGGAGATCCGCGAAGGGACCGTCGATTTTCAAAATCGCCTTCCCGAGGGCCCCCGCGACGAGATCGGCGATTTGATCCGCTGGTTCAACACCTTTTTGGATAGCCTGGCCGAGAAAAAACGGACCGACCAGGAACTGCTGCAATCGATGGAAACACAGATGCAGTTGACGATTCACCTGGAAAAACTGAACCGGGAATTGACAGCGGCCAAAGAGGAAGCGGAGAAATCGAACCAACTGAAATCGGAGTTTGTGGCAAACATGAGCCACGAGATCCGGACGCCCATGAACGCCATCATCGGCATGACAGGTTTGCTTCTCGATATGCCCCTCAACAGCCAGCAGCGGGAACTATGCCAGATCGTCCAGGATTCAGCCAATTCGCTCTTGACCATCATCAATGACATCTTGGATTTTTCGAAGATGGACGCAGGCAAGATGGAGCTGGAGTTGACCAGCTTCAATCTGGTCAATGTGGTCGAGAGCGTTGGCGAGATGATGGCGTCGAGAGCCTTTGAAAAGAAACTGAACCTGTCCACCTTCGTCGATCCGGCCACACCGCCGCTGCTGCTCGGCGACCCGGTGCGCATCCGGCAGATCCTGCTCAATCTGGTGGGCAACGCCATCAAGTTCACCCAGCAGGGGGAGGTGGCGCTGCGCACGACGGTTCTATCCGAAACAGAACAGGCAGTCGATCTGCGCTTTGAAGTCTCCGATACAGGCATCGGCCTTTCGGAGGAAGCCCGCCGCCGCCTCTTTCGCCCTTTTACCCAGGCGGACGGATCGACGACCCGCAGATTCGGCGGCACCGGCCTGGGCCTGTCCATCTCCAAAGGGCTGGTGGAGATGATGGGGGGGACGATCGGCGTGGACAGCGACATGGGAAAAGGGGCAACCTTTTGGGTGGAACTCCCCTTTTCTCGCGGAAGCGACAACGGGACGCCCGAGGAAACGGAAGAGTATCTCCGCGGGCGGCATGTACTGCTTGTCGGCGCCGGCGGCAGCAGTCGCGACAGCCTCCGCCGGTATCTGACCGCCTGGGGCATGACGACTGGCGTCACCGATGACGCCGACGAGGCGTTGCACCGTCTGAAAGAGGCCGCTGCCGCCCAGTCGCCCTATGATCTGGTGTTTGTCGAGTCAGGCCTGCCCGGTGTGGACAGCCTGGCCTTTGCCGAGCGGTTGCAGCGCCAGTTCCCCGGCGCCAACACGAAGCTGATCATGGTGACGGCCTTCAACGCCCGGGAAGAAGGGGAGCAGGCCCTTGCGAAGGGATACAACAGCTACATGACGAAGCCGGTCAAGCAGTCGCAACTGCTCGATTGCATCGCCAGCGCGATCATCGGTTCCCCTTTAGATACCCGGTCGGACGAACTGACGGAGACGCCTTCCGTTCAGGAACAGCCCAAGGCGGCGCCGTCATCGCCGTCTCCGACGCCATCGTCACCGATTCCACCAGCGCCGGCGGTGCCACCACCGTCTTCCGCTTCCTCTCCGTCGCCTACCGCGGAAATAAAAAGCAATGTGCGCATCCTGCTGGCCGAGGACAACCAGGCGAACCAGCGCTTGGCGCTGATGCTGCTAAAGAAATTCGGCTACGAGGCAGACGCCGTCAGCAACGGAAGCCAGGCGGTGGAGGCCTGTGCCACCGGGAAGTACGCCTTGGTGTTGATGGACTGCCAGATGCCGGAGATGGATGGCTTTGAAGCGACCCGGTTGATTCGGGCCGATCAGACCGCCGGCGGTCCCGTCGTGCCGATCATCGCCATGACCGCCAATGCGATGCAGGGCGATCGGGAACGGTGCATGGACGCAGGGATGGATGATTACATCAGCAAGCCCATCAACCGGGACGCCCTGCAAGCGGTGCTCGTCAAATGGCTTGCGGGCGAGCAGGCGTGACGCGCACTTTTTGTCGATTTTTTCATGGCGAGACAAAACAGCAGCAGGAAACGCCGCAGAACACAGCCAATTGAACACAATAAGATGGGGCGGCCCATCGTGGCGCAGACTTTGTTCCAGGAGGGAAGGCTTTTGTCCCAACGACGCTTCGATGTGACCTTTTGGGGGGTGAGGGGTTCCTTGCCCATCCCGGGGCCGCAGACCACCCAATTCGGCGGCAACACCCCCTGTGTTCAGGTGCGGATCGGAGATCGCGACTTCATCATCGATGCGGGATCCGGCCTCTATCACCTGGGACAGGCGCTTCGCAGACAGAGTGATGGCCCGGTGCAGGGGATCTTCCTCATCTCTCATCTGCACTGGGATCACATCCAGGGCTTTCCCTTCTTCGGACCGGCCTTTGCCGGACAAAACCGCTTCACCCTGTATGGGCAGGCGAAGCTGGGACGAACTTTTGAGGAACTGTTCCGGGGGCAGATGCAGCCCCCCTATTTTCCAGTCCTTCTCGACACCATGGGCGCGCAGTTTGACTTTTGTGATCTACGGGGTGGCGAAGTCCTGGAGCTTGACGACGGCGTCACTGTGCGGACCGTCTTGACCAACCATCCCGATGAATGCCTGGCTTTCCGGATCGAACAGGGGGGACGCTCCTGCTGCTACCTGAGCGACACGGAACATGATGGATGGAACGATCCACTGTTGCAGGCATTCATCGCCGGCGCCGATCTCGTCATCTATGACGCCTGCTACACTGACGGGGAGTATGACGGCAGTGAAGCCAGCCCTCCCCGCAAGGGCTGGGGGCATTCGACCTGGCAGGAAGGCGTCAAACTGGTCCGAGCGGCCGGGGCGAAGCAACTGATCCTTTTCCATCATGCCATGGAACGAACCGATGCCGATCTGGCGCGGATCGAGTCGTTGGCGAAGGCCGTCTATCCCGATTGCCTGGCGGCCCGGGAAGGAATGACGATCCACCTGTAAACCCGACGGTACGATCCGGTGACTGCTTTGACGGACACAGCGACCTTCTCACTGGAAACGGTGACGCCGGGAACAGGGACGGAGGAAGATTCTAACGCCTTGACAGCCTTTTTTTCGCATGCTAAGATGGGTTCAAGTTCACCACAAGTTCATAGATGCCTCATCTCCATTGAGGTGAGGTAGAGGCGCGGTTGATCAAGAGTAACTCCGGGAAGGTCCAATGGCATGGACAGGGCAACGGAGGGAAAGGGATGACCGCCGAAGTCCAGGTTTGCCACACCTGGGCTGGGTCTGCAGTGAAGAACTGCAGGACTGTCACCGGGGAACATTCCCACTTCAGACTCCGGCCGCTTGTGCCGGATGATGAAGGTTCCACGGTGGAGCGCTATCTTACGGGTTGTATGGGAAAGGGAGAGAGGCATTCGCAGGCGTATGCGCAAACCGCCGCCGGGGAATGACCCTGGCGGTTTTTGTTTTGCCTGGGGTTCTGCCAAATTTTCCCACAGACCATATAAATGAAACAAAGCACATTGTGATGAGGGGAGTCGGCTGCATTGAAACTACACGGAACTGCCGCCATCAACGAGCGGGGAAATTTGGCCATTGGGGGCTGTGACGCCACAGACCTGATCAAACAGTTTGGCAGTCCTTTGTATGTTATGGATGAAGCCCACCTGCGGGAAAACTGTCGGAAGTACTACGAGGCTTTCAGCGCCTCCGGCGCCGGGGAGGTGCTCTTCGCCTCCAAAGCCTTTATGAACATGGCCATGTGCCGCCTGGTGGAACAGGAAGGACTGGGCCTTGACGTCGTCTCCGGCGGCGAACTGTACACGGCCCGCCGCGCCGGATTTCCTATGGAAAAGGTCTATTTCCACGGCAACAACAAGACGCCGGCCGAACTGCGGCAGGCGATCGAGTACGGTGTCGGCCACATCGTCGTTGACAACCTCTATGAAGCCGATCTGCTGAACGCCATTGCCGGCGAACTGGACGCCCGAGTGCGGGTGCTGTTGCGCATCACCCCCGGCATTGACTGCCACACCCATGAGTTCATCCGCACCGGTCAGATCGACTCCAAATTCGGTTTCACCCTGCCCACCGGCCAAGCCCTTGCCGGCGTCAAAGCCGTCTTGGCCCTCGGCAACCTGATCTATGACGGCATCCATTGCCACATTGGCTCCCAGATCTTCGAATTGGAATCCTTCAGCTATGCCGCTGAGGTGATGATGACCTTCGTCGACGAGATTCGCCGTGAGACAGGGGCGGAAACGGCGATCCTGAACCTGGGCGGCGGTTTCGGCATCCGCTACACCGACGCCGACACCCCGGCCGATGTGGCCGACTATGCCCGCATCGTTCTCTCCGCCGTCGCGCTGGAAGCGGAAAAACGGGGCCTGCCCACACCGAAGGTCCTCGTCGAACCGGGCCGTTCCATTGTGGCTACGGCCGGCACAACCCTCTATACGATCGGCTCTGTCAAGGAGATCATCGGTGTCCGCAAGTATGTCGCCGTTGACGGCGGCATGACCGATAACCCCCGTCCGGCCCTCTACGGCTCCCGCTACGAGGCCATGCTGGCCAACAAGGCCACCCAGGAGAACGAAGAGGTTGTCTCCATTACCGGCAAGTGCTGCGAATCCGGCGACATGCTGCTCTGGGATGTGTCCTTGCCGAAGGTGGAGAGCGGCGATGTGCTGGCCGTCTCCTGCACCGGCGCATACAACTACACCATGTCCATGAACTACAACCGCATCGGCCGTCCCGCTGTCGTCTTTGCCCGTGAGGGCAAAGGGGCTGTCGTCGTCGAGCGCGAGAGCCTCGACGACCTGATCCGCAACGACCGGATCCCCCCTTATCTCCAGCGGTAAAGAGTTTTGACGGGTGCCAACGAAAGGTGGTGAAGCACATGTCGGAAAAATTCTACGAGATGATGATCGAATCGATGAATCAATCCTCCGAGGCCCAAGCGGAACGCCAGGGAACCGACGATGCCGCTGACACCACGGCCGAAAAAAACAACCGATAATCACGGAAGCATCACGATAACGGTGGCGATCATGCCGCCGTTTTTCTTTTTATCCCCCGGCGACGGTTTTACCCGAATCTTATAAAAATCTTAAAGACTCTTTTGTAGAATACTGACTGTGGCCGAATCGGCGATGAACCGTTCCGCTGCAAGGGGAGTGATATCGATGACGATCACCATCCTCGTCGTAGATGACGAGCCCAAAATCCTGGACATGGTCAGCGCCTTTCTCGAGGCCGAAGGGTACCGGGTGTTGCAGGCCACGGACGGTTCGCAGGCATTGCATATGGTGAGTGAACAATCGCCCCAACTGGTGCTGCTGGACTGGATGCTCCCGGGAAAAAGCGGCCTTGCCATCTGCCGGGAAATCCGCGCCCAATCGAAAATCCCGATCATCATGTTGACGGCCCGTGTCGACGAAGGGGATAAGGTGCTCGGGCTGGAGACAGGCGCTGACGACTATGTCACAAAGCCCTTCAGCCTCCGGGAGTTGGTGGCGCGCATCCGTTCGGTGTTGCGCCGATATGACATGGGAACCGACGGAACCCCTGCGGGGGAAGGGAATATCGTCCGCCGGGGAGACCTCGTCATTGACAACGATAAATTCGAAGCCTATCTGCGCGACAGTCCCCTCCCACTGACAGCGACGGAGTTCAAGATCCTGCAGACCCTCGCCCAGCGACCGGGTGTCGTCTACAGCCGGCTGCAGCTGATGCGCATCGTCATGGGCGACGCTTATGTCAACTATGAGCGGTCAGTCGACACCCATGTGAGCAACCTGCGCAAAAAAATCGGCGATTCACCGGGAGAGGCCCGCTACATCCTCACCGTATTCGGCATCGGCTACAAGTTTGCAGAACGGCTATAGGCGGTGATGGGATGCAGTTGCGAAGCAAGTTGTTCCTGGGGGCTTTGTTGATCGTCCTCTCTTTATCGGGCGTCTACTTTACCCTCTCCCTGACGGCGACGAACGCCATCTTCAACCGCTATGACAATTTGGTCCAGCGACAGGTGGCCGACGAGATCCTGAATTCGCTGGCCGAGTACTACATCAGCCACGGGGAAAGTTGGAACGGCGTCGAAGAATACATGCTGCCGATGTTGTCTCAGCGACCGCAGCGGGATAAGCGCATGGCGCGGACGACCATGGCCCTTTTTGATGAACAGAACAACCCCATCGCCGCATGGCCCCGCGGCGCAGGCGACAGCTGGCGGAATATTGATTTTGAAAACAAGGGGAATCTCATTCCCATCATCGTGGAAGAACGGCAGGTCGGCAGGCTGTGGATGATGTCCCGCAGCCCCACCGACGGCATCCGTGACAGGGTTTCCTCGTCGCTTCTGGACACCTTTTTGATCTCCATCGTGGCCAGTACGGTGATTGCCGTCATGGTAACCTATCTCCTGGCCAGGTACTTAACGAAACCGTTGCTTCAGATGGCTGGGGCCACGCGGGAAATAAAAAAGCGGCGGTTCGATCTGCGTCTGCCGGTCCAGTCGCAGGACGAGGTGGGGGCGGTCATCCAAGCCTTCAATGAGATGAGCGAGGCCTTGCAGCGGGGGGAACAGATCCGCACCAATCTCGTCGCCGACGTGGCCCACGAGTTGCGGACACCGCTGACGATCATCCAAGGGCAATTGGAGTCGATTCAGCAAGGCGTCTTGCCGGCGTCGATCGAAACGATCCTGCCGATTCAGGACGAAGTCATCCGGCTCAATCGCCTTGTCGATGATCTGCGGCAGCTAACCCTGGCAGAGGCGGGAAAACTGCCCCTCTGTCTCTGTCCCACCGATGTGACAGCCCTGCTCCGGCGGATTGTGGAGATCTTTTCGGTGGAATCAGAACTCCGCAAGGTGGAACTGAGGCTGACCGTCCCGGAGGCGCCCTGCTGGATCACCGCTGATCCCGATCGGCTGACCCAAATCGTCGTCAATATCTTGAGCAATGCCCTCCATCATTCGCCCGATGGCGGGACGGTACATATCGGTTTGCAGAACGGTTCCTTGCAGAAATGGGCGGACGGCAACGCTGCGATGGTCAGGATCGACGCGCTGCCGGCGCAGGGAAGGGAACCCCTCGCGGAGGGCATGGTCATCTGGATGGCCGACGAGGGACCCGGCATCGCGCCGGAGCAACTTCCCTATATCTTTGATCGCTTTTTCCGCTGCGACGCCTCGCGCGATCGGGAATCGGGCGGAAGCGGGTTGGGCTTGGCCATCGCCAGAGAATATGTCCTGGCCCACGGAGGCGCCATCACCGCTGTCAATCAACAGGAAAAGGGCAGTTGCTTCGCCTTTTTCATGCCCGAAAAGCCGCCGGCAGCGATGGAATCATCGCCCTGACCGGCTCCTTTGATGTGAAAGAGATGATTGAATGAAAAGGGAAGAGGGATTGTTCATGAAACAAAAAATGCTGTTGCCGGTGCTCATCCTGTCACTGGCGCTGGTTGCCGGCTGCAACAACAGTGCGGCGCCGACGGCCAAGGCGAACGGAAAGAAACCGGATACGGAAGCGAGCGCCAACGCGAACGCCAACGCCGGCGCCGCCCTCCCTGTTCCGAAAAGGCCGCCCGAACTCGTCGGCAAGGTAAAAGACATCGTGGGGAACGAGGTTACCATCTTCAAAGGAAAAATGGAGGAACCCGCCGGGGAGAGGGCGCCTGAAGAAAACGGACAGGCGACAAGACCGGCTGGCGAGAGACGGAGAAGCGGCAACGAAAACGGCGGCGTCAACAGTGACGTCAACAGTGACGTCGGAAAAAACAATGGGACTCGGCCGGCAGGAGTTCCGCGGAACCGTATGACCTTCACCGAAGAGACAGAGACCTTCCTCATCCCTGTCGGCGTGCCGATCGCAACGATGCAGCGGGGGAGCGGGGACGCCGCTGCGGCCCAACTGACAGACATCAAAAAAGATCAGGTGATCCGCCTCTGGAAAAACAACGACGCCATTGAGTTTGTCCAAATCAGTGGGGGGAATCCAGGCGGTCAGCGACCGAACGCCCCAGGGGCGGGCCAGGCGGGTCAAGGCGGCGCCGGCGGGGCACGAGGCGGTTCGAGTCCGGAAGGCGGCAGACGGTGACAGAGACGGAGAGGCAGGAAAAGCGGCGCATCATTGACGCGCGGAACATCATCAAAGAATACACGACCGGCTCCGGCACGCTGCGGGTCCTTGATGATGTGAGCCTGACGGTGAGGCAGAATGATTTTCTCGCCATTCTGGGACCCTCCGGCTCGGGCAAATCGACTTTGATGAATGTCTTGGGCTGCCTGGACCTGCCCACATCAGGCGAGTACCATCTCGATGGCATCGATGTGCTGCGAGCCAAAGAGGAACAACTGGCAGACATGCGCAACCGGAAGATCGGCTTTGTCTTTCAGAAATTCAACCTGCTGCCGCGCCTGACGGCCGTCCAAAACGTGATGCTTCCACTGTTGTACCGAGGCGTCGATGAAGGGGAGGCCTACGAAAAGGCCAAAGAAAAACTCGCCCTCTTGGGACTGGAAAACCGGATGACCCACCGGCCGAATGAATTATCGGGCGGGCAGCAGCAACGGGTGGCTATTGCCAGGGCTATCGTGGGCGATCCGCCGCTGCTCTTGGCCGACGAACCGACGGGGAACCTGGACAGCAAGTCCAGTGTCGACGCCCTCAACATCTTCCATGAACTCCATGGTCAAGGCAACACCATCGTCGTCATCACCCATGACCGGGACGTGGCCGAATCGTTGCAACAGGTCGTATACATCCGAGATGGAAAGTTATACGAGAACTAGGAACAAAGGGGCATGGGAATGACAAAAATATCAATAAAACGAAAATGGCTCTTGCTCCTTGTCCTGGCGGTGTTCATCGCCGCAGGCCTCTTTGCCTGGCACAAACTTCAGAACCAGGCGAAAGAGACGGCGGCGCCCGATGAGCAAGCGAAGGTTCAGCGAAAGGACATCGTCGTCGGTTTGGAGTCAGATGGGACCATCAATTTTTCCAAGGTGAATCTGCAGTTTACCATCAAAGGAACCGTGAAAGAGATCCTGGTCAAAGAGGGCGATCCCATCAAGCAAGGCGATCTGATCGCTCGATTGGACAGCGACGATTATGAAAATCAGTACCAACTGGCCCACGCAAAGCTGCAGGATGCGCAACAACAGATCAAAGACGATAAAAACAGCCGCTTGAACAGCCTATTGACCGGGGAAGCCTCTCTGATGAAAATGCAGTCTTCCCTGGAAACGCTAAAAGCGGCCTATGCGGAAATGGAACGGATCCCCGACGCCTTTGCGGCCAACGACATGAAGACAAAAAAGCGAGATTTGGAGATCGCCCAGAAGGAGTATGATAACCAAGTAAAGGCCCTGGACATCGCCAGAGAGGCCTATGAGCGCAGCAAATCGCTGGAACAGGAAGAGATCTCCCTCAAGATCGCCCAACAAAATCTCGACAATACGCGCCTGTATGCCCCCGTCTCCGGCACGATGTTAAAGCTACAAAAAAAAGTCGGCGAAGCGGTGAACGACGAGCAAGATTTTGCCGTCGTTCATGAAAATAACGAAGTGGAAATGAACACAAAAGTCATCGAGTATGATGTGGGCCGGCTCAAGGTGGGCCAAAAGGTCAACGTGACCGTCGAGGCTTTGCCCGACAAGAAATACACCGGCGAAGTGACCAAGATCGATCATCTCCCGGTGACAGGGAACGAATCGTCGGGATTGGTCAACTATGCAGTGGTCATCAAACTGCAAAACGCTGACAGCGACCTGAAAGACGGCATGACCGCCAAGGCTACCTTCGTCATCAAAGAGGTGTTGAACTGTCTCGTCGTTCCCTATCGAGCGGTGACCGTCCATGATGGCAAACCGTTTGTCACCCTGTTGGAACAGGGGCAAAAGGTGGAACGGGAGATCAAAACCGGCTTTACCGACGGAACGACGGTGGAAGTGCTCGACGGGTTGCGCGGAAATGAAACGGTCCTGTACGCTAAAAAGCCGGGTGGCCCCCGATGAAGCTCAAACAACTGGTCAAGCTCGTCTTGATCAACATCTATCACAATAAGGTGAGGACGTTGCTGACAACGCTGGGCGTCATCGTCGGCACGGCCACCATTTTTCTGGTTGTCGCCATCGGGGCCGGGGGAGAGGCGCAGGTGAACGAACAGTACTCCAAGCTGAACGTGGGCACCATCCTCATCTCACCGGCCCAGAGAGGAAAGGTGAAGGATCCGCTGACCAAAAAAGACGCCGAGTTGATCCAGGAAAGCGACAACGTGACCATGGCCTTTCCTCTCTTAAGCGGTTCCGGACAGATCAAATACGCAGGCTATGCCAACACGGGACCCTACAACGGGATCATGCCGGGCTTCCAAGAGATGAATCACCTCGTCACCCGATCCGGTCGTCTCTTGGATGATGATGACGACACCAACCACAACCGCTGCGCCGTTGTGGGCTATGAATTCGCCTCCGTCTATACGGACGGCGATCCCGATGGGATCGTGGGCAACAGCATCGAGATCAACACCCGCAGGTTTGAAGTGGTCGGCCTGTTGGAGCGCACCGGTGATACGGGCTCCCGGACGAGCATCGATGATGGCGTCTTTATCCCGATTTCGTCGGCAGAGCGGTTTTTGCTGGGAAGCCGGGCCAATCCGATCATCTACGCCTTGGCGAAGGATCTAAAATCGGTCCAGCCGGCCATCGCCGATATCACCAATGCGTTGAACCAAAGCCATCGCCTGGGCGGCGCCGATCAATTTCGCATCACCGACGCCGGCAGCCGGCTCGTATCGGCCCAAGAAACGGCCCGGACCATGTCTTTGCTGCTCCTCTCCATCGCCATCGTCGTGCTGATCGTCAGCGGCATCGGCATCATGAATGTCATGTTCGTGACTGTCAAAGAGCGGACGCGGGAGATTGGCACCCTCAAGGCGATCGGCGCCAAGCGCAGCGAGATCTTAAGCCAGTTCCTGGCCGAAGCAGTCGTGATCAGTTTGGTCGGCGGGATTTTGGGCAGTGTCATCGGTTTTGTGACCATCCCCTTGCTCAAGTTCTTCGAGTTGCCGGCGTTGCCGACGGTGAACGGCGTCTTGCTGGGGTTGCTGTTTTCCATCGTCACCGGCGTTTTTTTCGGATTCTATCCCGCCTGGAAGGCGGCGGAATTGAACCCCATCGAAGCGTTGCGCTATGAATAATACCCGGGAAAGGAGCGCTGCTTGTGACAAAAGGCAACGCTGCCGTCTTCACGATCCTTCCGCTGGCGATCGTCCTCCTGTTGAGTTTTTCCCTGGCGCCGGCCCTTGCGGCGGAAAGCGTCTATCGCCTCGATGAGGTGAAAGCGCTGGCCATCCAAAACAGCCGGGAGGGGGTCAAAAACCAGCTCAACACGCTCCGGGCGAATTATTCCTATGAACAGGCGCAAGAGGATTATGATGATTATGAACAGCCCGCTTCATGGGCGTCCTATTCTGATGCGATGACGAGACTGCAACTGCTGAATGACCAAAAGCGCGCCTATGAAGCCGCCGGCAACGCTGATCCCGGTGAAATCGCCAAAATCGATGCGAACATCGCCCTGCAGGAGAAAACCGTTGAATCGGAAGAGGATCGCTATCGCAAAGACGTGAACAACCGTGATTCACTGAAGAATAAATTGCGTGACGCCGGAGACGCCTTAGCCGATGCGAAAACAGCCCAAGCAGTTTTTGAAGAAGAATTGAAGTATAAGGTGGAAAAGGCCTATACCGATATTTTGTTGCAGGAACAAAACCGGCTCATGCTCCTGCAGAAAGCGAACTATCAAAAGCGTCTCTTGGAGCAAGAAAAAAAGCGTCTCGAAATCGGCGCCACCAGCCAAGAAAAGGTGAACCAAATCGCCATGAACCTGGCCGACGCCAACCTGGCTGTGTCGGAGGCGGAGAAGACCCTGACGAGTCTGCGAGGCGCCCTGAATGATTCCATCGGCAACGCCTATGACGCCAAATTTACTTTACTCCCCTTTGACGCCCCGGCGAGCGGACAACTGCCCACCTATGAGACACTGCTTCCGGCTGTCCGCTCCCAGTATGCGAAACTGTCACAACTGCACAGAGACATTGAGAAAAAAGAAGACGACTTGAAAGAATATAATGAGGACGACGATGATTACAGCGAATACAACGAAGCCATAAAGGGCCTGGAGATCAAGGAAATGAAAAACGAACTGAACGATGAAGAATGCAAGCTGGTGAAAACGCTGAAGGATATCCTGGCCGACGTGACGTCGAAAAGGGAGAACCAGGAACACTTGCAATTAGAGCTGGAAAAAGTCGCACGACAACACGACTGGAACAAACAGCGGTACGAGTTGGGCCTGATTTCTCCGCTGACGCTCATGCAAAGCGATCTGGATTTGCTGGAAGCAAAGCAAAAACTGAAGGCCGGCGAGTATAGCCGATACCTCATGGAGCGGACCGTTGAACTGCTGGGGAAAGGGATCATCGTCAGCAGCGCCGGTTGAGACGGGAACGGCCCCCTTTTTCCGTAAGGCACGGAGAGAGGGGGCCGTTCATTTTTTTGAGCCGCCGATCCGATGGCGGTCAATGGGCAAGAAGTGGAAAAAAACAAAGTCTCTATGCTATAATGTACGTTATGAATGCGCGGGGAGGCGGCTGACGGTGGAGATCATCCTCACTCACAACAACACGGATTTTGACGGCCTCGCCGCGTCCTTTGCCGCCTCAAAGTTGTACCCCCGGGCGGTTCCGGTCCTCGCTGGAAAGCTGAGCGCCAATGTACAGGAGTTCATGGCGCTGCATAAAGATACTCTGGGATTTAAGACGATCAAGGACATCCCGGCGCAGCAGGTGAAACGGGTGATTCTCGTTGACACCAAGATGGCCTCCCGGGTGGGGCCGCTGGGGCAACTGACCCAAAACCCTGATGTGGATGTGCACATCTACGACCATCACCCCGCCGGCGCCGGCGATACGCCGGCATCCCAATTGGTTCGGGAGGACGTGGGCGCCGTCACGACGATCCTCGTCGAGATCCTGCGCCGCCGTCACTGCCGCCTCACGCCCTTTGAAGCGACGGTGCTCGCTCTGGGCATCTATGAAGACACGGGCGGACTCATGTTTTCGACGACCACCGAGCGGGATGCCGCTGCGGTCGCCTATCTGCTCGGCCGGGGCGCCAACCTGTCGGTCATCAACGAATTCATCGATCGTCCCCTTTCGATCGAGCAGAAGGAACTGCTCCGCGAACTCACCCAGCGCACCGTCGTTTTGGTCATTCACGGCATTCGCGTCGTCGTCACATCGGCGGAGCGGGAGGAGTATGTGGAGGGGCTTTCCCACCTTGTTCACCAGTTGGGGGACATTGAAAGCCCCGATGTGATGGTGGCCGTTGTGCGCCTGCACGATAGGGTCCATGTGGTCGCCCGCAGCCGCGTTGAGGCGGTGCGGGTCAATACCCTGGTGCAACCCTTCGGCGGCGGCGGGCACGGCTCGGCGGCGGCCGCTTCGATCAAGGGCGGTGACGCCGGCTTGATTTTGGAGCAACTGGTGAAAAGCCTCACCGCGTCGATCCGGCCCCAGCGGGGCGCCCGGGAGATCATGTCCTCGCCGGTGAAGACGATCACTCCGGACACGACCATCGACGACGCCGGCAAGGTCATGCTCCGCTACGGACATACGGGACTTCCTGTCGTGGAAGGCGATCGGCTGGTCGGCGTCATCAGCCGCCGCGACTTTGACAAAGCCTTCATCCATGGGCTGCGCCACGCGCCTGTCAAGGGATTCATGTCCCGCAACGTGATCACCGTCGACGCGGACACATCGCTTCGCGACATCCAGCGCTTGCTGATCGAACATGACATCGGTCGACTGCCTGTCCTCGAAGGGGAACGGCTGGTCGGCATCGTCTCCCGCACCGATGTGTTGCGCACCCTGCACGGCGAGAACATGCCTGTCCGTTACTGGACCAACTTTGGAAGCCAGCGTGCGGGGGAGGGGGCGACGGTGGGAGCGGATCGGCAAATGGCCCAGCGCCTGCGCGAACAACTGCCGTCCCCGATCCTCGAACTCTTCGAAGACGTGGGCCGGTTGGCCGACGGCAACGGCATGCAGGTCTATGTGGTGGGCGGTTTTGTGCGCGATCTGCTCCTGGGGGTGAACAACCTCGATATCGATCTGGTCGTTGAGGGCGATGGCATTCGCTT
The DNA here is from genome assembly GCF_009877435.1 of Heliomicrobium gestii. Lineage (NCBI taxonomy): Bacteria > Bacillati > Bacillota > Clostridia > Eubacteriales > Heliobacteriaceae > Heliomicrobium > Heliomicrobium gestii. The sequence goes on from NZ_WXEX01000001.1 coordinate 278,860, forward strand.
TGCCGCCGAACTGGCCCGTTATTTAAAAGGATCGCTCCGCACCCATGAGAAGTTCGGCACGGCTGTCATCCGCTGGGGCGATCAGAAGATCGATGTGGCCACAGCCCGCCGGGAGTTTTACCAGTACCCGGCCGCCCTGCCCCAGGTGGAGGCGTCCGACCTGCGCCAGGATCTGTACCGGCGCGACTTCACCATCAACGCCCTGGCCATTCGCCTCAACGGCGATCGCTTCGGCGAACTGGTCGACTTCTTTCAGGGCTGCAAGGACCTGGAACTGGGGCTCGTGCGCGTCCTCTACAATCTCAGTTTTGTCGAGGACCCGACGCGCATCCTGCGGGCGATCCGCTTTGAGCAGCGGTATCGCTTTTCCATCGAACCGCAGACACTGGGTTTTGCCCGGGAAGCCATCGCCCGGCAGATGATCCGGGAACTCTCCTATGAACGCATGGTCGATGAACTCATCCTCATCCTGAGCGAGGAGAACCCGGCGCCGGCGCTGCGCCGCATGACCGAATTGGGCCTCTGGGAGTTTCTCCTGCCAGGGCTGGAGTGGACGCCCTGGATCGAGGTCGAGGTGGCGGCCGTGCCGCCCTTGCTGAAGGCGCTGGCCGAGGCCGGCCTCCCTGTTCCCCAGCGGGCCTGGATCGTCTACTTCTACGTACTGGCTCGACACCTTTCTCCCGAGGGCCTTCGCTTTGTCAACGACCACTACCCCCTAAAGCAGGCCCTGCGGGAGGGCTTGTTCAAACTGCATGATCAAGGGAATGCTACCAATCAGGCCCTGATGGACTGGCTGCGGGGCGATCACCCCTTGAGCCGCTTGGAGGCCATTCTCCGGGACTGGCCCGACGAGGCGGTCCTGGCCTTGCGCGCCGGCTTTTCGCTCCCCGATACGCTGCGCCTCACGGCTGCCTGGCGCGAGATCCGGCAAACCCGTCCCCGGCTCACCGGCCGAGAACTGAAAACGCTAGGGATCCCGCCCGGCCCGGTCTACGCCCGGATCCTGAACCGGTTGCGCCTGGAGCGCCTCGACGGCCGGCTGGAGGACGCCGCCGCCGAGCGGGCCTTCGCGCTCCGCCTGGTGAAGGGAGATGCGCCGGTGGGGGAGGCAAAAGGAGGACACCATGTTTGATTTTAATCTGACAGACCTCATCGCCCGGGCGCCGGCCATTTTGATCGCCCTGGCGCTGCACGAGTACGCCCACGCCCGGATGGCCGTCTGGCTCGGCGATCCGACGCCGCGCTGGGAGGGCCGGTTGACCATCAACCCCTTGTCCCACCTCGATCCGATCGGCGCGCTCATGCTCATCTTTGGTCCCTTCGGCTGGGCCAAACCGGTCGGCGTCAACCCCTACAACTTCCGGGGCAACAAACAGCGGGGCATGATGCTCGTCGCCCTGGCGGGCCCGCTGATGAATGTGTTCCTGGCGATCCTGTCAGTGGCCCTCTTCGTCGGCTTCGGCAACATCGCCGAGGCCCGCGCCCTCTTGGTGAGCATGATCAGCATCAATGTGGGCCTCGCTGTCTTCAACCTGCTCCCCGTGCCGCCCCTTGACGGCTCGAAAGTCCTCGCCGGCCTCCTGCCCTACCGCAGCCAAGGATGGCTCCGGCAACTGGAACAGTACGGCCCCATCCTCCTGCTGGTGCTCGTCTTTTTCCCCGTCATTTCCGACCGTCTCTTTCGACCGCTCTACAAAGCCCTCTACAGTGTCGTACTCCCCGTGGGAACGGCGATCGGACAATGGGTGTTTTGAGAAACCGTCATCTCTGGTTCAAGCGACGTCACAGCGGTAAAAGAGATCGGTATTCGAACAAAAGGAATCATGAATTCGTTCATAACAGGAAGGAGTCTTCACGTTGAACAAGGGAAAAATCTTCAGCGGCATGCGCCCCACAGGCCGGCTGCACATCGGTCACCTGAGCGTGATCGAAAACTGGATCCGCTTGCAGGAAGACTATGACTGTGTCTTCGGCATCGTCGACTGGCATGCCCTGACCACGTCTTTTGATGAAGTTGAGGCGTTGCAGCAGCGCATCCGCGAGATCGCCCTCGACTGGCTCTCGGCCGGCCTCGATCCGGAAAAGAGCCCCATCATGGTCCAGTCCCAGGTGAAGGAACATGCGGAACTGCACCTGCTCTTTTCCATGATGACGCCCTTGAGCTGGCTCGAACGGGTGCCCACCTACAAGGATCAGCTCCAGCAGTTCGGCGCCAAGGGCAAGGACATCAGCATGTACGGCTTCCTCGGCTACCCCTTGCTCATGGCGGCCGACATCCTGATCTACCGCGCCACCCATGTGCCCGTGGGCCTGGATCAGGTCCCCCATATTGAGTTGGCCCGCGAGGTGGCCCGTCGCTTCAACCACCTCTACCAGACAGAGATCTTCCCCGAACCGAAGGACATCCTGTCCGAGGTGCCCATGCTGCCGGGCATCGACAACCGCAAGATGAGCAAATCCTACGGCAACGACATTCCCCTGTCGGCGTCGGCCGAAGAGATCAAGGAAAAGGTGCGCCTGATGGTCACTGACCCGGGCCGGGTGCGCAAGACCGATCTGGGCAACCCCGATGTCTGTGTCGTCCATGTCTACCACAAGATCTACAACAATGGGGAGGTCGCTGACATCGGCGACCAGTGCCGCAAAGCCGGCATCGGCTGTGTGGCCTGCAAGCAGCGGCTGGCGGCCAAGCTGGAAGCCATCCTCGGTCCCATCCGAGAGCGGCGCGCCACACTGTTGGACAAGCCGAACCGGGTCGACGAGATCCTGGCCGACGGTTGCCTCCAGGCGCGGGCCAAGACTGCCGAGACGATGGAACTCGTCCGCGAGGCCATGGGTGTCCGTGGGGTCATGGACTGACCGGCCATGGCATACCAGGTCAGCCTGCCGGTTTTTGAGGGCCCCTTTGACCTGCTCGTCCACCTGATCGAGAAAAACCAGGTCAACATCTACGACATCCCCATCGCGCAGATCGCCGCCGAATACCTGGCCTACCTGCAGCAGATGGACGAGCTCGATCTGGAGACGGCCAGCGCCTTTTTGCTGATGGCGGCCCAACTGCTGGCGATCAAGGCGCGCATGCTCCTGCCCAAGCCGCCCAAAGCGGAGACGGCAGACGAGGGCGAAGAGGCGGAAGATCCGCGCCAGGAACTGGTCGATCGCCTGATCGAGTATCGCCGCTACAAGGCGGTGGCGGAACTGCTCAAGGAGCGGGAAGTCGACTGCAACCGCGTCTACGGCCGAGTCGTCGACCCCGCCACCCTGGCCCACCTCTTCGGCGAGGAAAACCCGCTGGAAGGGGTGATGGTGGGCGATCTGCTGGCAGCCTTGCGCAAGGTCTTGAGCCGCCAGGACAAGGAAGAGCCTGTCGCCGACATCCCCCGCGAGGAGATCTCCGTCCAGGCGCGGATGCAGGAACTGATCGCCTCGATCACCCAGCGGCCGCCTGAGGAACCGATCGCCTTTTCCAGTCTCTTTGCCGGGCGATGGCGTCCCTCCGACATCATCGTCACCTTCCTGGCCATGCTGGAACTGGTGCGGCTGAAAAAGGTGCGCGTGCTTCAGCGGGAGGCGCTGGATGAGATCTATCTCTTGGCCTCGAACATCTAGTTTTTCCGTTGAAGTCGCTCTTTCTGAACGGATCGCGCTGTATTCACCGGGTGCTACATATTCCTAAGTTTGCCCATCGTTGATTTGGGTCGATTGACGTTATCACAAGGATAGAGCGATGGCTCATGAGGGGGATTCGCTTTGACCGCCATGTTTCCCAATTCGATGAGCCGCGTGATCGAGGCGCTCTTGTTTGTCTCCAGCGACCCCCTTTCGGTGGAGGCGCTGGCAGAGGCGACAGGGTTTGCCGAAGAGGAGGTGCGGGAACTGCTCGCCGCGCTCAAGGCCGAGTATGACGGGCAGGAGCGGGGGTGGCAGTTGGAGGAGGTGGCCGGCGGGTTTCGCCTGTCCACACGGGCCGAGTTCGCCCCCTACATCGAACGGCTGCTGCGAGCGCCCCAGCAAGGCCTCTCCAACGCCGCCCTGGAGACGCTCTCCATCATCGCCTACCACCAGCCGGTCACCCGCGCAGAGATCGAGCAGATCCGGGGTGTAAAGGCCGATCGCTCCCTGGCTACGTTGCTCGGCAAAAACTTGATCCAAGAGGTAGGGCGTAAAGAGGCGCTGGGCCGTCCCATCCTTTATGGGACCACAGACAGCTTCCTGCGCCATTTTGGCCTGCGCAGCATGGAGGACCTGCCCAAGCTGGAGGAGGTCTTCCTCCAGGAGGAACTGCCCCTAACGGAACGCGGGGATCACATCAATCCGGAGGTATGACGCCGATGCAGCCTGAACGCCGACAACTGACGCTGCCTGGGATACACCTCTCTTACCTGGAATGGAAGGGGAAGGGGAACGAGCCGCTCCTGCTCCTGCACGGTTTGGGCGACCATGCCCTGATCTGGACGCCCCTGGCCGAGCGGCTCGTCGACCGTTTTCACATCGTCGCGCCCGATATGCGCGGCCACGGCGAGAGTGACAAACCGGACAGCGGCTACACCTTTCGCCAGGTCATCGCTGACTTGGAAGGCTTGATGGACCACCTGGGCTGGCAGGACGCCCACATCCTCGGCCATTCCTGGACCGGCAAACTGGCGCCCCTCTGGGCCCGAGAGCACAAGGCGCGCTTTCGGAGCATGCTCCTTGTCGACCCGATCTTCATCGTCAAGATGCCGGCGATCATGAAACTGTCCTTCCCGATCCTTTTTCGCGTCCTCGACAGCCTAAAAGGCATGGGCCCCTTTGGCAGCTATGCCGAGGCGGAAACCCTGGCGAAGGGATTGCGGCAGTACCAGGGGTGGAGCGACCACCAGCAGATGGTCTTCCGGGAAGGACTGGAGCAAAAACCCGATGGCCGCTGGGGCAGCAAATTCGTCGTGCCGGCCCGCAACCAGATCTTCGATGACGTCATGCGTGTCGCCGGCCTGACCGAGCCGATCACCGTGCCGACCCTGTTCGTCCAACCGGAAAAAGGCGTCAACCGCGCTGATTTTCAGATGAAGCCCTACATAACCTACCTGAAGAACCTGGATGTGCGCACCATCGTCGGCAACCACTGGCCCATGCTGGTGGAGCCGGAGACCTTCAACCGGACGGTAGAGGAGTTTCTCGTAAAGCAGTTGTCGCAGCGAGCATAGCGAGCCAAGAGGCGCTTTATGCCTACGTTTTTCCGAACCCATGAAAAGCTGGGGTGGATGGGACTGGGAGCGATTTGGGCGGAGCGGCGAGAGCGAGCGCAGGCTGCGGAGCGGTAAGGGCGCCAGGGGTCACATGCAGAAAAGCCCAGAGGTTTGGCGCCCAGCGAGGCAGCCCAGCGAGCCGCCGCGCAGCCCTTAGCGAGCAGTCCCATCCACCCCGTGATTTTACAAAATTTACGATAAAACAGAGACAAATACAGCGCCGAGGCATCTCGATTAGACGAACGGCGCTCAAGAGCGAGGTGGGGCCTGTGACGGCTCAATACATCGACGGCAAGGCCATCGCCGCCCAACTGCGGGCGGAAATCAAAACAGAGGTCAGCGCCCTCCAGGAGAAAGGGATCGTGCCCAAACTGGCCGTCATCCTGGCCGGCGACGATCCGGCTTCGGTGGTCTACGCCCGTTCCAAGGAAAAGGCGGCGGCCAACCTGGGCATCGCCTTTGAACTGTTCACATTGCCTGGCGACACGGCGGAGGCCGACCTCCTGGCCCTCATCGACCGGCTAAACGCCGACGCCGGCGTCCACGGGATCATGGTTGAACTCCCCCTGCCCAAACAGATCGCCAAAGAGAAGGTGATGGAGGCGATCCATCCCCTCAAAGATGTAGACGGCGTCCATCCCCTCAACCGGGGCTATCTCATGGCCGGACAGCCTGGACTCGTGCCGGCGACGCCCATGAGTTGCATCGAACTGCTGGAGCGATCCGGTATCGAACTGTCGGGCAAGCGTGTCGTGATCATCGGACGGGGCGAGACGGTGGGCAAGCCGCTCTTTTTCCTGCTTCTTCAGCGCAACGCCACCGTGACCGTCTGTCACACCCGCACGAAGGATCTGGCTGCTGAGGTGCGCCGCGCCGAGATCGTCATCGCCGCCGCTGGCAAGGCCGGACTGGTGACAGGAGAGATGATCGCGCCGGGGGCGGTGGTCATCGACGCCGGGATCAATGAAGGCGCTGACGGAAACATTGTCGGCGATGTGAAGACCGAAGAGGCGGCTGAGCGGGCGTCGCTGATCTCGCCGGTTCCCGGCGGTGTCGGCGCGTGCACGACGGCGTTGCTCTTCCGCAATGTCCTGCTCGGGTTGAAGCTGCAAGGAGGAACGGAACATGAGTGACATCTTTGAACGGCCGCTGCGGAACGTCATCGAGCAGGCCGCATCGGCGTCACCGACGCCGGGAGGCGGCTCCGTCTCGGCCATCACCGGCGCCTTTGGCGCGTCCATGGCGGCGATGGTCGCCAACCTGACTGTGGGGAAGGAAAAATACAAAGACGTAGAGCCGCAGGCGCTGGAACAGGTAAAGCGGCTGGAGGGGATCATGGCGCGGCTGGAAGGGCTTGTCCAGGCTGACATGGATGCTTTTGAAGCCTTTATGGCGGTCTACAAGCTGCCGAAAGACACAGACGAGCAAAAAGCGGCGCGGGCGAAAGCCCGCCAGGCGGCGGCGATCGAGGCCACCGAGGTGCCTCTGGCCATCGGCGACGCCTGTCTCGAGGCATTGGAGGCGGCTGTCGGACTGGCCGCCATCGGCAATAGCACGGCCATCTCTGACGTGGGCGTCGGCGCCTACCTGGCCGAAGCGTCCCTGAAGGGCGCCCTGCTCAGTGTGGACATCAACCTGCCCGCCATCAATGACAGCGAGTTTGTGAACAACGCGAAAGCTCGGCGGGAGCGGCTGATCGCCGAAGCGGAGCGACTGCGCGCCGAGGCGATCGCCGTCGTCGGGAAACGGATTCAGGGATAAGTTGCCCGACCCTTCAGAAAGATCCGATGACCGAGATCCTGGGATTCCTTCACCAAAGAATGGAATATTTTAGGGCGGTTTGTGGGATGCTATCTTTCCGAATGGGAGGGTGGCGGTTCCATGACCAAGCTGTTGTTCTGGACCCTCATGGGCGGCGTTTTCGTCATTGCCCTGGGGGTCCTCATCATATACCTGCCCTTTACCATGCAAATCCGCTACCGCAGGAACGGCGAAAAGGATGACTTCGTCGTCAACTGGCTGTTGTTTGGCATCCCGTTCAAGCTGATCAACCTGCCGAAGGTTGACGTAAAATCGGAAAAAACACCGCCGACCATTTTGGTTCGTCTCAAGAAGCTCTACCAGCGAAAAGCCCATCAATCAGAACAGCGGGTTGACCGTTTCTTCACCGTCTTCACATCGGCCTGGCCGCGACTGAAGCGGCTCCTCCGGATCATTCGTCTGGAAAAACGCAATTTTTGCCTGCGCCAGCTGCGCTGGGAGACCCGCGTCGGCGCTCGGGACGCCTTGGATACGGCGCTGATCGCAGGCAGCCTTTGGTCATTCAAATATATGCTGGTGGCCTGGTTGGATCGGTTCGTCGACGACGTAGACCACCGGCCGAGGGTGAATGTGGTGCCCCTCTATGGGGGCAAACGGCTGGACGTTTCTTTGGATTTTGTATTCACCATCCGGCCCGGTCACATTATCGTCGTCGGTTTATGGAATGCCGGTTACTTCCCCGGCAACATGCCGAAAGCTTTTGACAAAAACCGTCGAGGGCCGGCGGAAGGCAAGGGGGAGCGGCGCGAAGAGAAGCCACGCGATGAGAAGCCTCACAATGAAAGGCAGCAGGAATACGGCGTTCCGACCATCGTTCCCCCGCCTCGACGCTACGCCAACCGGATGAAGCAACAAGAGAGAAAAAAGAAGGTCAAGTGGAGAGAATAGATCAATCAGTGGCAAATCGGTAAACCTGAAAGCCCACAGAAAGCCTACTGAAAGCCGGGATCATGTTGACGCCCGGCTTTTTACGTGTCTGAAAAAGGGAAGCTGCCGATTCTGCGCGAGGCTTCGAAAACCCGATGAAGATGAATCGGTGCAGTGATTTAACAGATATGCCAAGGAAGATGCGTGGGGTTAGAAAGTAATATATGGTATTATTTTAATGGGGTCTGACACTATACTTGCTACGCCAAAAATAAAATTTTCTCAATCCATAGGTTCCGTTCGTAATGATGGAATGCATTAAGGGGTGAGGGAACAGGTGGAATGGAAGGCGTTAGAAAAATACGGTTCAACGAAGACCTTGCAAGTCGGTGAACTTCTCTTTCGAGAAGGTGAAGAGGGAAAAGAGATGTTCCTCCTGTTGCAGGGCGCCATCGAGGTTTACGTCGAGAGGAATGAAAAAAAGATCACCCTGGCTGTGCTTCGGGAAGGAACGACCTTTGGCGAAATGACGCTCTTGGAGAGAATGCCGCGAAGCGCCAACGCCAAGGCGATCGAATACACGAAGCTATTGGTGCTTGATGAACCGAGTTTTCGCGATGTGATCCGGGAACAAGGGGACTTTTCCTGGATGCTGATGAAGGAGTTATCGTCTCGCATTCGCAGCAATAATCTCGATGTGATTCAACGAATCGGACAAGACCTGCAAGATGCGGCCCACCAATTAGGGGAGTATGCTCATCAAATTACCGGTATGGTGACGAGAGTCGTCGAATCGTCCAAGGAAATCGAAACAAACCAATCCCTCCTGTTTCAGGATATACAAGAAGTATCAAAGTTGGCCGAGAAAATCAGTAAATCCTTTGACTTTGTGCGGACCATCGCGAATCAAACGAAGATCCTCGGCATCAATGCTTCCATTGAGTCGGCGCGAAGCGGGGAACAGGGGAAGGGATTCGCCGTCGTCGCCCGCGAAGTTCGTCAACTCTCTGAGCTATCGAAAAATAACGCCGAAGAGACGCGAAAGTTGCTTACCGACATAGAAGGTCGAGTAAAAAATATCAGCCATTCTTCTGAAAAGAGTTCCACGCAGTGCCAGAAGCAAACGACGGAAAACCAACAAATCGAAGCGCTGATCGAAGAGGTCTTGAAGTTATCGGAACGTTTGGTTCAGATAGCAACGACGTTATGATCGTAATCGGCCGGTTTCAAGCGGGAGTTGCCTATACCCTTGAAATCATGTGCCTGGACGGCGTTGAATGGCATAAATCCCTTTCCATCCAGCCAAAATAGCCCTAGATAGTACGTTGTATAGGTGGAAGGGGAGAAAACATAGGTGAATCATCCCATCGAAGCGCTCATGAGGACGGCCATGGAGAGCATCAAAGCGATGGTCGACGTGAATACGGTAGTTGGTGATGCCGTGGAAGCCCCGGATGGCAGTTTGATCATCCCAGTATCGCGCGTCGCCTGTGGATTTGCCGTCGGGGGTTCCGAATTCTCCGACCATAAGCCCGAAATTCCTGACACGGAATCGGTGCTTCCCTTTGGCGGCGGCAGCGGCGCCGGCGTCTCGGTTCAACCGGTCGGCTTCCTCGTCGTCCACGGCGGAACTGTTCGCCTGTTGCCCGTTGACGGCAATGCCGTGATGGATCGATTGATCGATCTGGCGCCGCAGGTGCTGGATCGCATCCGGGACATGGTCGCCGATAAAGAGGAGGAAAAGGAAGAGTGTCTCGAAGAGTGCCATGAGGCAGACGAGAGGGCTCACTAAAGGCGAAAACAAAGAACAGAGCGGCGATCCGGAAAGTCGGGTCGCCGCTCTGTTGCGTTTTAGCCTATTCGAAGAGGCGCCAATGATCCTCCGGTGGATCGGTGGGATGCGGCATTGGAACGTTATCTGACGGGAGCGGCTCTCTGTCGGCGCGACCGAGGGGAGGCGCCTTGATTGAATCGGGCGCCGGTCCATCGGGTGATGATGTTCCCGGAACCGGCCGTTGCGGCGCCGGTTGTGCAGGCGTTGTGGCCGGCGGGGGACCCGTCGAGGGGGAGGGAGTGGTCGATGGAGACGCCGAGGGGGGAGAGGTGGACGGCGTTTGGGGAGGCGCTCCGCCGGACACCGAAGAGCCAGGCGGCGAGCTATCGACAAGATTGGGAACCGGCGACGTATCGGGCGCCTGTTCGGCCCGCTCCTCCCTTTTTGGACCGGGGCGAACCCAGGGGTCGACATCCTTCGGACCCACGTAGCGGGCCGTCCGGTGCGCATCATACCCCTCCGGCTGCGCAAAGGCGGCGACAGGATAATCGTGAAGGGATGTGCTCAGCACCTCCCGGAACATCTGGGCGGGATAGGAGCCGCCGTAGACCTGTTTCAGGTAATGCTGGCCATCGGTGCGGTCATAGCCCATCCAGACGGCGCAGGTCACTTCCGGTGTATAACCCACAAACCAAGCGTCCTTGTTGCCCTTGACGTTCTTAAACTCGGGCAGGGGCGGCAGTTCTGTCGTCCCCGTTTTTCCGGCGACGGGGCGGCGCATCTGCGCCCGGTAGCCGGTGCCTGATTGGACGGCCGTGATCAGCATGTCTGTCACCCGGTAGGCGGCCACCGGCGACAACACCTCGTCCTGCTTCGGCTCGATGATCTTCTCCTTCCCCAGGGCGTCGACGACGCGGACGACGGCGTGGGGTTCCACATAGACGCCGCCGTTGGCCAAGGCCGCATAGGCGCCGGCCATGTGCAGCGGGGCGACCCCTTGGGTCATGCCGCCGAGGGCCAGTGAAAGGTAGCGGTCTTTGTCGGTGAGCGGGAGGCCGACTTTTTTGGAGATCTCGACGCCGCGGTCTGTCCCCACTGTTTTCAATAGGTACACTGCCGGGATGTTGATCGAGTAGGCCAGCGCCTCCCGGATGGTGATGGCGCCTCGGAATTTGCCGTCATAGTTGCCCGGCGCGTAGCCGTTGAAGTCCATCGGCCCGTCGTAGACGACATCCTCGGGGATGAAGCCGTTCTCCATGGCGGGGGCATACACCATGATCGGCTTGATGACCGATCCGGGTTGGCGGCGCAGTTGGGTCGCCCGGTTGAAGCTGCGCCGGCCGTCATAGTTGCGACCGCCGCCGATGGCGACGATCTCGCCGTTATGATGGTTGACGACGACCATGGCGGACTGCACCGGTTGGTCCGCCGGTCCGGGCGGATAGAGGGATTCATCGTTGATCACCTCTTCCACGCGCTGCTGAACAACCGGCTGGAGCGACGTATAGATCTTCAAGCCGCCGCGAAAGACCTGATCCTCTGTGTAGCCGTGGCGGTTGCACAGTTCGAAAACGACATGATCGATGAAGGCTGCGAATTGGCGATTCGGCGTAAACCCGTGCAGTTGCTGTGGGAGCGGTGTTTTTTTGGCCTCTTCCATCTCTGATTCGCTGACCAATCCGTTCTTGGCCATGATGGTGAGGACAGCGTTTCGCCGATCGACGGTGGCCTCCGGATTGGCGATGGGTGAGTAATAGCTGGGCGCTCGGGGCATCGAGGCGAGCAGGGCGGCTTCGGCGAGGTTCAGGGCGGAGACGCTTTTGCCGAAATAGGTCTGCGCCGCTGCCTGCACGCCATAGGCGCCGTTGCCGAAATAGATGCGGTTGAGGTACATTTCCAAGATCTGCTCTTTGCTGAAGCGCGACTCGATCTGAAAGGAGAGAAAGGCTTCCTGGACCTTTCGCTTGATCGTTTTGTCATTGGTGAGAAAGGTGTTCTTTACCAACTGCTGGGTGATTGTGCTGGCCCCCTGGGAGAAGCGCCCATCCTGGAAGTTGGTCACCAAGGCCCGCCCGATGGCTCGAAAGTCAACGCCTTGGTGATCGTAGAAGCGAACATCCTCAGCGGCAATGATGGCGTTCTTCATGGCCGGCGGGATTTCATGCAAAGCGACGGGGATCCGGTTTTGCTCGCCGTGCAGGGCCGTGATCAATCCGCCTTCATAATCATAGATGAAGGAAGTGGCGGCAAGGGAACCCAGGGTCGAGGCGTTCAGTTCCGGGCGGTCATGGAGGTAGTAGACAACGAGACCGTAAAGGCTGACGAGAAAAAGGAATAAAATGCCCAGGGTGACTTGCAGGAGCCTTTTTCCCAGGGAACGAGAACGGCTGGGCGGGGGGCTTTCGGAGGGCAGGGTTTCATCGCTCCATGCCGGAGAAGGCTTGGATCGCTGGGACATACGGTGACACCTCCCGCAGTCATAGGCGCCGACTGAATCACACCGGCAGTCGGGATAAAACTAAAATTTACTGTAATATATTAACATAAATAGAGCTGAAAATCCATTTTTTTATTCACCTGCCTCTTCATCAGTTGCCGGCAGAGGCGCCGGTTCTAGCCTGTCCCCGCCTTTCATAGTTTGTACCGTCGAAGGGGGGATTGGGATGAACGCCATTTGGCTCTTTTTCCTTTTGGGCGGAATCGGCATCGCTGCCGCTCGGGGAGATGTGCAGAAAGTGACCGACGGGGCTTTAAAAGGGGCGGAGATGGCTGTTGAGGTCGCCTTGGGCCTGATCGGGGCGATGGCGCTCTGGCTGGGCATCATGCGCATCGCCCAGGAAGCCGGTTTGATCGATCTCGTAGCCCGGATCGCTCGTCCCTTTCTGATCCGGCTCTTTCCATCCATCCCGCCCAACCATCCCGCCCTCGGTCATATCCTCATGAACCTGAGCGCCAATGTGCTGGGTCTGGGGAGCGCGGCGACTCCCTTCGGCATGAAGGCCATGCAGGCGATGCAAGAACTGAATCGGAATCGGCCCGAGGCGTCAGAAGCCATGTGCACCTTTTTGGCGCTCAACACCTCCTGCATCACCCTGATCCCGGCGACGATCATCAGCGTGCGCGTCGCCGCCGGTTCGGCAAATCCCACAGAAATCGTCGGACCGACCATCCTGGCGACCATGGTGGGCATGACCGTGGCCGTCACGGCGGATCGGTTGTTGCGCAGCTATTATCGGCGACGGGGGGATTGACTATGCCTACAGCGATCATGGACACCTTGTCCCAGTGGACGGTTCCGGCGCTCTTTGCGATCGTGCTGGTGGCGGGGGCGCTGCGCGGCGTCAAGGTCTATGACGCCTTTGTCGCCGGCGCTGAGGAGGGCTTTTCCATCGCCGTCAAGCTGATCCCTTATCTGGTGGCCATGCTGATGGCCATCGGCATATTTCGCGAGACCGGCGCCATGGACATGTTGATGGCCTTTCTGGAGCCGGTCACATCCGTGTTGGGGATACCCGGCGAAATCCTTCCCTTAGCGATGATGCGACCCCTGTCGGGGAGCGGCGCCCTCGGCGTGGCCACCGAACTGATACAGACCTTTGGGGCCGATTCCTTTATCGGACGCCTGGCTTCAACGATGCAGGGGACGACAGATACCACCTTTTTTGTTTTGACCATTTACTTCGGCGCCGTTGGGGTGCGCCGGTACAGATATAGCCTCTACACGGGATTGCTGGCTGATGTGACCAGTTTTTTGGCGTCTGTCTATTTTTGTAGAATTTTCTTTAAATGATTTGCAAAGTTGTTCAAAAAGTACTTTCCCTCACAAAAGGATTATGGTATGATAGCAACCAGAAAGAGTTGCGCGTCTATTCTGAAAAAAAGAAATTTGATGAAAAATGTCCCCCTGTCAGTCGTATTTTTTTAAGGGAAAATGGAATCCTCTACCTCGAACGGTTTTTTGTGAGTAAAAATGGAAGAGAGGTGTGCCAACCATGCCCACGTCCCCGCTTTTTCAAGTCGGAGATCGCGTCCTTACCTACAATTCTCAACCGGGGACCGTCGTCGATGTCATCACCGATGACGACAATGCGAAGATACTGTTGATCAAAATTGACAACATGCCTGGGGAATATGCCTACGAATTTACAGAGGTCATGCCTGTTCAATCGACAGGAACCCATAAAGCGAAGAAGTCCGATCCCCTCTTGGATTTCACCATGAAGATGAAACGCCAATACGCCTGACGAGAGCCTGAACCGTTGTTCGTGGGCAGAAAAGCGAGTTTGACGGGGAAGATTTCGTGACATCAGGGATGATGCAGAAATATGAGGGAATCGAAAGGGCCTGCCGGCGACGCGGGCCTTTTTGTATGCCCGGGCGGGTTTTCATGGTATAGTGTGGGCAGATAGGAAAAACTAAGCCGGAATTGGCTTCGGGAAATGAGGGCTTCTATGGATAGTCAAACCGTTCGTTTACAAAAGTTGCTGGCGGCGCATGGTGTCGCGTCTCGCCGGGAAGCGGAAGCGATGATCCGGTCGGGGCGGGTGCGCGTCAATGGAACCATCGTTCGGGAACAGGGAGTGCGCGTCGACGAAGCCCATGATGTGGTTGAGGTGGACGGTCGCGCCCTCGAACGGCGCGAAGCGCCTGTCTACTATGCCCTGTACAAGCCCAGGGGGGTCGTAACGACCTGCAAGGATCCCCAGGGGCGGCAGACGGTGATTGGCCTCCTGCCCGGCGTTACCTCACGGGTCTATCCCATCGGGCGGCTTGATCAGGATACGGAGGGTCTCCTCCTGGTGACGAATGATGGGCAATTGGCCTTCCGGCTTACCCATCCCCGTTTCGGTGTCGAAAAGACGTACCGCGCCCGCCTGCGCGATGATGTGAGCGAGGCAGCGCTGAAGGCGCTTGCGACGGGCGTTCCGCTGGAAGACGGGATGACGGCGCCGGCCGAGGTGCGCCTCCTCCGCCGCGAAGGGGGAGCCACCTGGATCGAGATCAAGATCCACGAGGGCCGCAAGCGCCAGATCCGCCGGATGGGCGATGCCATCGGACACCCGGTCATCGATCTGGAGCGGATCTCCTTCGGCCCGATCACCCTGGGCAAACTAAAGCCCGGCGAGGTTCGCCCCTTGACCCCGGCAGAACTGCGGGCGTTGCGGGCGGCGGCGGGAATCACAGAGGCGGCTGAGCCGAACCGGGGCAGGGATTCCCGCCGGCAGCCGGCGAAAGCCGCTGCGGTGGCGCCCCCGGCCGGTACGGGGGGAGCGCCGTCGGGACGAGCGGTGGCTGCTCAGGCAAAGCGAGGGGGCGCCTTTTCAAAGGCCAACAACCCGCAGGAACGAAACAAGCGATCCGTTGCCGGTCCGGGTCGTCCCGATGGGCGCAAACGGGGACCAGCGGAACTGGACGAGCGCAATCCGGCCAGGTATAGTGATCAGCGGGAAAAAGAGAAAAGCGCCCAGGCTCACCGGGAGCCCAAGGGGCCCGTAAGAAGAACGGAAAAGGGGCCCGGTAAGGGGTTTGATAAGGGGTTTGATAAGGGGTTCGATAAGGGGTTCGATAAGGGCACTGCCAAGGGCTTTAAAAAGGGAACGGCAATGGGACGGGCCAAAGCACCATTGGAAGCCCCGGCAAAAGGGCCTTATAAAGGGCCCTATAAAGGACCTGCCAGGGATTCGGCCCAGGGTGCTGCGCAGGAAACGGGAAGAGGTCCCAAGGGATTCCGGGAAGGAAGGGACGGAGGCGATCGGCGTGACAAGAGCGCGTCTGGAAAAAGGCTTGATTCAGGTGTACACGGGAAATTCAAAGGGAAAAACGACGGCGGCCCTCGGTCTCGCTCTGCGGGCCCTCGGTCACGGGTTTAAGGTCTATATCATCCAATTTATGAAAGGCAGTTCTTATTATGGAGAACTGTTTTCCCTGCAGCGGCTCTATCCCGATATTCAACTGGCCCAGTATGGCCGCAACTGTCCCCATGATCCCATGATCCGGCAGGGTGAGATGCAGTGTGTCGGCTGTGGCGGTTGCTTCGTCCGCAAAGGCCATGCGACCGAACAGGATCAGGTCATGGCTGATCGCGCCATGGAACGGGCGCGCGAAGTGATCACAAGCGGCGATTACGATATCGTCATCCTCGATGAGTTGTCCAATGCCCTCTGGTTTGAGTTGGTCACCATCGAGGCGGCGCTGGAACTGTTGAAGGCCAAACCGGATCATGTGGAAGTGGTGATCACCGGCCGGAACACGCCGCCAGAAATCCTGGAGAAAGCCCACCTGGTGACGGAGATGCGCGAGATCAAGCATCCCTATCAGATCGGCGTTCCCAGCCGCCGGGGCATTGAATACTAATCCCGTCGGCGCCCTGGATCGCAAGGCCATGGCCGCCGCCCGCGCCCACTGGGACGGGCTGATCAAACCGCCCCAAGGGCTGGGCTCTTTAGAGGAGTTTGTCATCCACCTGGCTGGCATCACCGGTTCTGCCAGGCCCAGCCTGCTTCGCCGGCGGGCGCTGGTGATGGTGGCCGAACACGGGGTAGCCGAGGCGGGTGTCAGCGCCTACCCGCCCGGCATGACGCGCGAGATCGTGAAGGCCTTTTTAGAGGAAAAATCGGGCACCGCCGTTTTGGGCCGGGAGACCAGAACAGAGGTGCACCTCATCGATGTGGGGCTGAAGGATGACTGCGGACCAAAGGGCAGCCTCTTTGCCATGCCGGATCGAGACCGGTCGGTGACGACGCTGCGCTGCCGCAAGATCGCTCCGGGCACGGGTAATTTTCTCCGGGAACGGGCGATGTCGCGGGAACAGGTTTTCCAGGCTTTGCAGACCGGATCGAGCCTTGTGCGCGAGGCGGTCAGGGATGGGGTGCAAGGACTGGCCCTGGGGGAAATCGGCATCGGCAACACGACCGCCTGCAGCGCCATCACGGCCGCTTTGCTGGAACTGCCGCCGGCAGAGGTTGTCGGTCGAGGCTCCGGCCTCTCGCCGGCCAGTATGGAAAAGAAGCGCCTGGTCATTGAAGAGGCTCTGGCCTTGCACCGTCCGCCGGCCGGTGACGTGATCGAGGTGCTTTCCATGGTCGGCGGTCTCGAGATCGCCGCCCTGGCCGGCGCCATTCTGGAGGCGGCCCGTTGCCGGACGCCGGCCGTCCTTGACGGATTTGTGACCTGCACCGCCGCCCTGTGCGCCCATCGCCTCGACCCGGCCATCGGCGACTACCTGTTGCTCAGCCACCGCTCGAAAGAACGGGGCCAGCAGCAGATCGTCGAACGCCTCGGTCTTCAACCGCTGCTGGCCTTTGACCTGCAGTACGGGGAAGGCGTTGGGGCGGTGCTCGCTCTGCACCAGGCCTACCTCGCCACCTGCGTCTTGCGAGATATGGGGATGTGGCCGAAAAAAAAGGATTTTTAGCCCCATAGCTCGAATTATGGAAAATAATGAAAAGACGTGGTTGGAGTGGTGGCTCTGTGGTCGCCGGCTGACCTGATCGTGGAGTGACAAACGTGGCGAACGGAATCAACGGGGACGAATGGCGCCGTCCGGCCTTGCGGGCGCGGGTGCGCTTTGACTTTCATACGCCCATCCGCAAAAATAGGCTTTTTTTCGGCGCCCCTGACGTGGATAAAGAGGCCGAGATGATCCGCGAGCAGCAGGTGGCCCTGCTGCGCAACGTGCCCATCCAAGGGATCACCGTTGAGGACATCGATATGGCCATCGACATCTATATCCTGCTTGATGAGGCGACAGGCAGGGAGATCGCCTTTGCGCCTGTCATCGTGACCGTCGGCGCCGACACGCTCGAAGACCTCTTGCGGTTCACCCTGCGCGACGAGTATCGCAAGATCGAACTGATTGAACCGGAACAGTTCTTCCTCCATCGCTTCGAACTGGAGCGTTTCATCTTCCGGATCAACGAGGACCAAAAGCAATACCGCCAGGCGCTGGAACGGCGTCTGACACCGCGTTGACATCCAGCACATCTTGGGCGAGAGAGCAATAGGGAGGCAATGACGACACTGGATACGGCAAGGATCATCGTCATCGGAGGGGGGGCCGCCGGCTTGACGGCGGCCATCATGGGGGCCAGAGCAGGGGCTCCCCTTTTGCTTTTGGAAAAAAACGATCGATTGGGAAAAAAATTGCTCATCACCGGCAAGGGCCGTTGCAATGTGACCAATGACACGGACACAGAGGGCATCATCGCCAACCTGCCCGGCAATGGCCGCTTTTTGCACAGCGCCCTGCGGGCTTTCGACGCCCGGCAGACGATGCGCTTTTTTGAAGAGGAACTGGGGCTTCCCTTAAAAGTAGAGCGGGGCAACCGTGTCTTTCCCCAGAGCGACCGCGCCTCTGATGTGGTCGAGGCCATGGTCCGCGAGTTGAAGCGGCTGAAAGTGGAGGTGCAGACGGGGCGGACGGTGACGGCCATCGAGCGGGACGGGAGCGGCGCGGTCCGCGGCGTCCGCACCGCTGACGGCCAATTCTATCCCGGCGCCGCTGTCGTCGTGGCGACGGGAGGGAACACCTACCCGGGCACAGGCAGCAGTGGCGACGGCTTTCGTTTCGCCGGTGAGTTGGGCCATGCGGTGACGACGCTGCGACCGTCCCTGGTGCCCTTGATCACGGCGGAGCCTTGGGTCAAGGAGTTGCAGGGGTTGACGCTGAAAAACGTGCGGGTGTCCCTCCAGGACAAGGCCGGCAAAAAGCTGGGCGAGGAGTTCGGCGAGATGATCTTCACCCATTTCGGCGTCTCGGGCCCGGTGATCCTCAGCCTCAGCAAGCACGCCACGAACTACTGGGAAAAGAAAGGCGCTCCCGAGAAAAACCCGCTCCTCGTCAAGATCAATCTGAAACCGGCGCTGACGCCGGAGCAGTTGGACGCCCGGATCCAGCGCGATTTTGCCCAGTTCCAGCGCAAGCAGTTCAAAAACGCCCTCGGCGATCTCCTGCCCAAGTCGCTGATCCCGATCGTGATCGCCCTTTCAGGGATTTCGGAGGACAAGTTCGTCCACCAGATCACCAAGGCAGAGCGGCGCAACCTCTTGGAAACGTTGACGGCGCTGACGGTGACGGCCACCGGCCATCGGCCCATGAGCGAAGCCATCGTCACCGCCGGCGGCGTGGACATCCGGGAGATTGATCCGAAAACGATGGCCAGCAAGCAGATTCTCGGTCTGTTCTTCGCCGGCGAGGTGGTCGATGTGGACGGCTATACAGGCGGATTCAACCTGCAAGCGGCCTGGTCGATGGGTTATATGGCCGGTCGGGCGGCGGCGAAGCTTGTCAAGGCCCCGCAAGGGGGGCTATAATGGGCATACCCGGTGCTGAATCGGGAAGGATGGGAGGACGGTTCATGGGAGGCAATCCGGGAAGCAAACGCGTAGCGACGGCCGCCTTGCGCCTGGCGATGAGCGAGAGCCGGGAGGACGAACACCAGTTGCGGCGCCTCTACGCCGAAGAGGGGATCCGGACTGCAGCCGTTGATTACGGCGGAGAGTTCGTTCCGGCAGTGAAAAAAATCATCGAGCGGGCAGTTGTGGCGGCCAAGCGAGAAGGGGTCATCCGGGAAAGCCACCCGGAAGAAGGCGCCGTGGCCGGCGCCACCCACGAGGCGTTGACCCAGATCCTGCCCAAAGCCGTTGGGTTGAACATCGGCGGCAAGGTGGGGATTGCCCGGTTCCATGATCACATCAGTGTGGCCGTCTTTTTCGGCATCGGCCTCCTTCATTTGGACGAGGTGGCTGTCGGTATGGGCCACCGGGCGGCTCTGTAGTACGGTAGGGGGGGAAAATATGACAGTCAACTATGTGCGCGGCATTCGCGGCGCCGTCACTGTCGACGAGAACTCGAGGGAAGGGATTCAGCAGGCGACGAAGGAATTGATGCGGGAGATCGTCGAGGCCAACGGGCTGCGGCTGGAAGACATCGCATCGGCCATCTTTACGGTGACGCCCGATTTGAACGCCGATTTCCCGGCCTATGCGGCCCGGGAGATGGGGTGGCACCAGGTTCCGCTCATGTGCATGGGGGAGATCGACGTGCCAGGCGCGCTGCCGCGCTGTGTCCGTGTGTTGATTCATGTCAACACACCAAAAGGGCAGGACGATATGGTCCATGTCTACTTGGGTGGCGCCGTCAAACTGCGGCCCGACCTGCGCCGGTGAACATAGGAAGACGTATATTTAAGAAGCTTTTGTGGCCGCTCCGCTTGGAGCGGCTTTTTCGCGCCCTTTTTTGGTGAAGATTTGAGCAAAACCCTCGTTCATAAAAAGGGATTGCCCCGGTTTTATAGAATGTTATTATTATGTTTTATCAGGATTTGTTCTAACTTGAACGCGAACAGATGCCTGAAGGTGAACGGAAGTGAAACAGTCGGAGGGCCCAGGGATGAATCAACGGGTTGGATCGACGAACCAGTCGATCAACACCCCTGCTGGTGTGACGGAACGCCAAGGAGTGGAGTTGGAGATTCAATCAACTGATCCGGTGCACGAAGATGGGGAAGGAGACGGTGATGTGCCCGAGGTAGCGCCGCTCATTCAGGAACCGGCCGCCGACCGGATGATTCTCCTCGCCGAGGACAATCCGGTGAATCAGAAACTGGTCTTATTGCAGTTGAAAAAGCTGGGCTTGCATGCCCATGCCGTCATGAACGGTCGTGAAGCGGTTGAAGCGGCGCGGAACGTCCATTACTCGCTGATCCTGATGGATTGCCAGATGCCGATCATGGATGGCTATGAGGCAACCCAGACCATCCGTTCCCTGGAGAGTCAATCAGGCAGGCGCACACCCATTATTGCCATGACCGCCTATGCGATGCAAGGCGACAAGGAGCATTGTCTCCAGATGGGGATGGATGATTACCTCAGCAAGCCCTTTGTCATTCAGGCGTTGCGCCGGGTCCTCGAACGATGGCTGCCCGACCGCCCCTGTGACAGCGCCGCCATCGATACAGGCGCTATCGACGCGGGCGTCTTGGATAGTTTGCGAGAGTTGCAGGAAGAGGGCGAACCGGACATCGTCGCTGAGGTTGTCGAGATCTTTTTGCGCGACACGCCGCCGAAGATTGCGGCGCTGCGCGAAGCGGTCCAACTGCAAGACGCGCGGTTGCTGACCAACCTGACCCACAGCCTCAAATCGAGCAGCGCCGGCATCGGCGCCAACGCGCTGTCGGCATGCAGCAAAGAACTGGAGGCCATGGGACGGCAAGGTTGCCTCGATGCGGCGCCAGCTAAGGTGGAGCAGGTGAGCCGTGAGTTCGAACGCGCCCAAAAAGCGCTCCAGCAGTTGGTTCGTCACTGCATGAAGTAAGCGGTTTTTTTTGCAATGTGCAGGAATCGACAATCCTCTATGGAATATTGTCCTAATGGAAACAAGTACGCGAGGTTCGTGATTTCCCTGACAGAAGCAACGGGACGACAGGGAAAGAAGGGAAGGCCATGAGCGAT